>NZ_MWQN01000001.1:4929166-5265000 GCF_002024165.1 Embleya scabrispora | reverse complement strand
GCTGCCGCCGATCTGCAGCGTGCAGCCGTGCCGTCGGTACAGCTCGACGAAGTCGTAGGACTGGAGCAGCACGTAGCTGAACTCGGTGTAGCTCATCCCCTCGCCGGCGAGCCGGGACTTCACCGTCTCGCGCGCGAGCATCTGGTTGACGCTGAAGTGCTTGCCGACGTCGCGCAGGTACTCGACGATGCTCAGCTGCGAGATCCAGTCGTGGTTGTTCGCCATCACCGCGGTGTTCGGCTCGCCGCCCTCGAAGTCAAGGAACGCGGAGAGTTGGCCGCGGATCCGGTCGGTCCAGCCCGCGACGGTGGTGACCTCGTTCATCGCGCGCTCGGCCGACGGCTTGGGGTCGCCGATCAGGCCGGTGGCGCCGCCGACCAGGGCGATCGGGCGGTGGCCGAAGAGCTGGAGCCGGCGCAGCGTGAGCACCTGGGTGAGGTGGCCGACGTGCAGGCTGGCCGCGGTGGGGTCGAACCCGCAATACGCCGTGACGGGACCGTCCGCGAACGCCTTCTTGAGCGCGTCCTCGTCGGTGGTCTGGGCCAGCAGGCCCCGCCACCGCAGCTCGTCGACGATGTCCGTCACAGTGCCTGGTCTCCTCGGTAGGTGGACTCGGTGGGTGGAGTGGTGCGGGTCGATGGCGCGGATCGGCGGTACGACCGTGGTGCAAGGGTGCCCGACGCGCCGCCCTCGACGCTAACCGCTTTGCACCGCGTCGCCGGCGGCGGGTGGCTCGGCCGGCTTCGTGGTGCGCTTGCGGGGCTGGTGGGCCCGGTAGGGGCTGACCGTCGGATCGCCGGCGATGTGGAAGCGCCAGGGCTGGGTCGCTCCGCCGCCGCCGACGCCGGTGCGCGGGCCGGTGCGGATCGCGGTGCGCGGGGGCGGGGTGCCGTACAGGACGCGGACCGGGCCGGCCGGGTCGCAGACGTCGATGCCGTCCTGGGCGCGGTCGAAGGCCAGCGCCGTGGCGAGGCGGGCCGGGCCGCTGGCGAGGTCGGTGTCCTTGCGGGTGGTCGGGCGGCGGGCGCGGGCCAGTGCGAGGCCGGTGGTGATCTCGCCGCCGCGCAGCAGTACCCCGGAGGCGCGGTCGGGCGGGCCGCAGACCAGGTTCGCGCAGTAGTGCATGCCGTAGGTGAAGTACACGTACAGGTGTCCGGGCGGGCCGAACATCGTCGCGTTGCGGGCGGTTCGGCCGCGGAAGGCGTGGGAGCCGGGGTCGTTGGCGCCGTCGTACGCCTCGACCTCGGTCAGCCGCACCTCGACCGGGCCCGCCTCGGTCTCGTGGACCACGGTGCGGCCGAGCAGGTCGGCGGCGACGGCGAGTACCGGGCGGTCGAAGAACGAGCGCGGCAGCGGAGCGGTGGGGCCCGCGGCGGCGGTGGAAGCACGCATGGGGAGCCAGCTTACGGCCGGTCGTGCGTGATGGAATGGCCCGGCGTAACGATTCCGCACGGCGGAGGTCGGGCGGGAAGGGGAGGAGACCTCATGGTTTTCAAGAAGCTGATGGCGAGCATGGGCGCCGGCGGTGCCTCGGTGGAGACCGAGCTGCACGCGGCCGAGACCACGCCCGGCGGTGTGGTCGAGGGTCGGATCCGGATCCAAGGCGGCAAGGTCGACCAGGAGATCGAGGGACTGTTCGTCGGCTTCCAGGCCGTGGTCGAGGTGGAGACGCAGGACGGCGAGCAGCGGCGCAACGTGGAGTTCGGTCGGCAGCAGGTCGGTGGCGCGTTCACGCTGCGCGAGGGCGCCACGCACGACCTGGACTTCCGGTTGCCGGTGCCGTGGGAGGCGCCGCTGACCACGTTTCGGGGCGTGCCTCTGCGCGGCACCACGGTCGGCGTGCGTACCGAGTTGGCCATCGACCGCGCGATCGACAAGGGCGACCTGGATCCGGTCGCGGTCGGCGCGTTTCCGGCGCAGGCGTTGATCCTGGACGCGTTCGGAGATCTGGGCTTCCACTTCCGGGCCGCCGACCTCGAACTGGGGCACATCCGGGGCACGGATCAGCGGCTGCCGTTCTATCAGGAGATCGAGTTCACCCCGCCGCAGGCGTACGCGCGCGGGATCAACGAGGTGGAGCTGACCTTCGTGTCCAATGAGCACCGGACCGAAGTGATCCTGGAGATCGACAAGAAGGGCGGCGCGCTCTCCGGTGGGAGCGATGCGATCCGGCGCTTCACCGTCGAGCACGCGGGCGCGCATCAAACCGATTGGAACGCCTACCTGCACGGCTGGTTCCAGGAACTGGGGCAGCGTCGGGGCTGGTTCTAGGCGTCGCGGGGTCGGGCGGCTCCGGGTTCCGGGGCGGTCCGGGTCAGGCGTCCAGGAGGGCGTGTACCCGGGCCGCCCAGTCCGTCTCGAACTCCGCTCGGGCCAGGCCGGTGGCCCGCTCGAGTGCGGCGTCCACGGCCGCGGGAGCCGGGTCGGCGTATACGGCGGTGACGAAGCCGTACACGGCCTGGGTGCCGCCGATTTCCTCGATCCGGCGGATGGCCAGGTGCGCCAGCTCGTACGCGGCGGCGTTGCCGACGGTGTCGGCCTGGTACAGCTCGTTGTCCGTGGGCAGCCTGCCGGTGAAGCGGTTGCCGGCGATGTAGGTCCTGGCCTCGTACAGCTCGTCGGTGCCGAGCAGGGTGTGTCCGCGCAGGGACAGCCAGTCGGCGAAACCCTCGACCACCCAGACGGGTTGGTCCTGGTTCGGTACCTCGTTGCGCAGCGGGGTGACCAGCGCGTGGGCCATCTCGTGCCGCAGCAGTTCGCCGAGTCGGCGCGGGTTGGGCGAGGTGAACCAGCCCGAGGTGGTGTCCAGGACTATCCGCGAGCCGCCGAAGTGGCCCTTGCCGTCCGGTCCGATGGTGCGCAGGGCGTAGGTGAGGCCGGATTCCTCGCCGTGGTCGCCGGTGCGGCCGCCGTAGAGCCGATAGAACGTGTCGCGGTCGGCGACCGGGACGATCACGAACCCGGGGGCGGTACCGGGCGGCCCGCCGTCGGCCCACGTGTCGATGTCGGCGCGCGCCGCCGCTTCGGCGGCGTCGGCGAGGCGGTCGGCGCCCCGGGCGGTGGCCGGGTCGGCGAGGACGACCACGTGCTCGCGGCGGACCACGGTCAGGTCGGCGTGGTCCCAGGGGGCGGGATAGTCGCGGGCGTAGGCGTAGCCGGCTCCGTCGTAGGGGGTGCCGTCCACGCCGGTGATCCGCAGCGGCGCGCCGGGGGCCTCCCGGACGACGGTCCAGCGGTAGCCCTCGCCGACGGTGGCGGTGTCGGCGCGGGAGATGCGGTGGTCGAAGGAGACGTCCACGTAGGCGGTGATCCGGTCGTCGGTCGCGGGCATGGTCTGCACGGTCTCGACGCGGTAGCCGATCCGGTCGAAGGACACCCGGGCCAGGTTGCGGAAGAGGCGTTGTTGGCCGCCGACCAGGTCGGGGACGTCCGGGTCGAGGTCGACGGTGAACGCGGCTTCGTCCTGGGCCAGGATCGCCGCGGTGCGCCGGTCCGCGATGGCCTGGATGTCCGCCGTGGCGATGGTCGGCCCGTGCGCGGGGGCCATCGGCGTGGCGGTGCCGGGACGGGGGGCGCCGAGCGCGCCGTCGGCGGCGTGGGGCTTGGCGCTGCCCGGTCCGCTGAGGGTGACGCCGAAGGCGATCAGCGCGGCGAGGGCCAGCGCGAGCGCGAGCAGGGGGGCGGCGAGGCGACGGGCGGCGGAGCGAGGACGGGCGGACGCCGGGGGCCCGGGGAGGAGCAGATCGGAGGCCGGGGATTCGCCCGCAGTGGACGTGGCGGAGCCCGACACGGGGCCGTCGGGCGCGGCATCGGGAAGCGCGGCGGCGGGAGATACGGCGGGCGAGGATGCCTCGCGCGGGGCCCCGGTGCTCGATATTCGGCTGCCGGGTACCGCAGCGAAGTTGGAACCCGCGCCGTCCCCCGCCGTGACACCGTCCGCGGACACAAGGCCGTCGACGAAATCGCCCGCACTCGGACGCCCCCCGGCCGATGCGGCACCCGGAATCGGCTCGGCACTCGGGGTCCGCTCGCCCCCGCAGCCGGCACGGCACCCGGAATCGACTCGGCCCCCGCACCCGGCACAGCACCCCCGGCCGGCACGGCACCCGAAATCGGCTCGGCACTCGGGGTCCGCTCGGCACCCGCACCCGGCACGGCACCCGGGATCGACTCGGCACCCGCAGGCGGTTCGGCACCCGGGGTCGGCTCGGCACCCGCGGTCGGCACGGCATCCAGGGACGGCTCGGCACTCGGGGTCGGCTCGGCACCCTCAACCAGCCCGGCGCCTCCGGCCGGCACGGCACCCGGGATCGGCTCGGCACTCGGGGTCCGCTCGGCACCCGCTGCCGGCACGGTACCCGCAACTTGCCCGGCGCCCCCGGCCGGCTCGGCACCCGAGATCGACTCGGCACTCGGGGTCCGCTCGGCACCCGCAGGCGGCACGGCATCCAGGGACGGCTCGGCACTCGGGGTCCGCTCGCCCCCCGCAGGCGGTTCGGCGCCCGGGGTCGATTCGGCGCCCGCGACCAGCCCCGCGCCCCCGGCCGGCTCGGCACCCGCGACCGGCCCCGCGCCCCCGGCCGGCCCGGCACCCGCGACCGGGTCCGCGCCGGTGGGCGGGTTGGTGGGTGTGGTGGATGAGGCGTCATTCGTGGCGTTGCCGGATTCGTGCGTCGGCTCGGTCACGCCGGATGCCTCCCCCCTCTTGGCCCCCTGTTGGCGCGAGGATACCTACGCGATCTTCGCCGGTTTCGCGGACGGTGAGAATAGGCTCGTCCGAACGAGGCGTTCGGCAGCCGGCCGGGCGCCGGTGCCCACGATTCGGAGTCTCGCGTGTCCGAGCCCACCAAGCCGCCGTTGCCGTACGAGTACCTGCCCGCGAAGCCCACCTTCACGCTCACGAGTGCGGATCTGACGGACGGCGGGGTTCTGCCGACCGCACAGGTCAGCGGCGTCATGGGCGCGGGCGGCGATGACCTCTCGCCGCAGTTGTCCTGGTCCGGCTTCCCGGCCGGCACCAAGAGCTTCGCCGTGACCTGCTTCGATCCGGACGCGCCCACCCACAGCGGCTTCTGGCACTGGGTCGTGGTCGACGTCCCGGCGACGGTGACCGAACTGGCGGGCGGCGCGGGCGCGAGTGACGGCAAGGCGCTGCCGGCCGGCGCGTTCCACGTGCGCAACGACACCGGCGGTCCGGGCTACGTGGGCGCGGCGCCGCCGGAGGGCCACTACCCGCACCGGTACGTCTTCACGGTGCACGCGCTGGACGTGGCCGAGCTCGGCGTGGACGAGACGGCGACGCCGGCGTTCGTGGGCTTCAACCTGTTCGCGCACACCCTCGCGCGCGCCGTGCTGGTGTCCACGTACGCCCGCTGAGCCGCGTGCGACCGCGGAAAAGCGGAATCTCGTCCGGTAATTGCGTTGTCCCGATGATCGCCCGAACGGCACAGTGGTCGAGTTGTCCGTACTGACGGTTCGTCGAGTCGAAGGGTGCGCATGAGCGTCGCGGCACCGCCCCAAAGCTGAGCGCGTGATCGCGCCCGGTCGGTTCGGTGCGCGTTCGAATGTGCTCGCTCGTCCCCTCGTCGACCAGGTGAGGGGAGGTCGCATGCGGGAGACGTTGGTGCTGAACGCGACGTATCAGCCGCTGGCGACGGTGTCGTTCAAGCGCGCGCTCGTGTTGGTGTTGCAGGAGAAGGCGGTCGTCGAGCATGTCGATCCCGGCCGGGTGGTACGGGCCGCGACTGTGGAGATCCCGCTGCCCCGGGTGATCAGGTTGCTCAAGTTCGTCCGGGTGCCGTTCCGACAACAGGCCGCGTGGTCGCGGCGGGGTGTGCTGCTCCGGGACAACCGGCGCTGCGCGTACTGCGGTGGGCGCGCGACCACGGTCGACCACGTACTGCCGCGTTCTCGTGGTGGGGCCGACTCGTGGCTGAATACCGTCGCCGCGTGCGGGAGCGACAACCAGCGCAAGGCGGCGCGGACGCCGGCGGAGGCCGGGATGCGGCTGTTGTTCCAGCCGTACGAGCCGTCGGCGACCCGGGCCCTGGTGCTCGCGTTCGGCGTGGCGAGCGTCGAGGGCGCCCAGTGGTTGGCCGAGCCGGTGCGGTCGCCGGCGCTGGCGATGGGGGCCTGAGCGGGCGCGCGGGTCGGGACGAGGTGTGCGGAAGCCGTCGGGGTGGGTTCCCCCGGCGGCTTCCGGCGTTCGGGCCCGGCTCGCGCCGCGGCCCCGTCAGACGGTCTTGCGGACCCAGGCAGCCCAGTCGGCGCGAAGGCGGTCCGGGGATGAGCCGAAGCTCGCGGTCAGTGCCTCGTCGATGTCGGCGTGGCGGCCGGTCAGGGTGTCGGTGAGGAAGGCGCAGACGCGCTCCGCGCCGTACGTCCGGGCCAGGTATCGCACCATCAGGTGGGCCAGGTTGTAGGCGTTTTCGACCCGGTCCTCGTCGGCGGTGTCGAAGTCCTCGTCGGCGGGCAGCGCGCCGGTGAATCGGCCCCGGTCGATCATCGTGCGGATGTTCGTGGTGACCTCGCGTGCGAGCGGCCGGTCGGCCTCGGCCTGCCAGTCGGCGAAGCCCTCGGCCAGCCAGGTGGGCATGGTGGTGGCGACGCCCGGCCGGGCCAGCGGGGCGATCAGGGCGTGGGTCATCTCGTGCCGCAGCAGGATCGGCGCGAACGCCGCGTCGCCGGCGAGTTGTTCGTCGTCCACGACCATGCGGACCCCGCCGACGTATCGATCGGTGCCGGGCATGGACAGCGCGTAGCCCGCCGCCCAGTCGCGGATCTCGCTGCTGCTGTACAGCTTGCCGAAGGAGGTTCGGGACGAGGTCAGCACGAGGGCGAAGCCGGGCGAGGTGCCGGCGCCGCCCTTCCAGGCGCCGAGCGTGTACACGGCGGCCTGCTCGGCCAGGTCCGCGTTTCGGCGCAGTGCGCTCGCGTTCTGCTTCGGGCCCATCACCACGACGTGTGGGCGGCGTTCGACCTGGAGGTCCCACAGGTCCCAGGCGGCCGGGTAGCCGGCGAATCCGCCCTTGGCGTCCGCGTCGGCGGCGCCGTCCAGGTCGATCAGCGTGCAGCGGTCGGTGGGGTCGGCGCAGCGGGCCTTCCAGGTGTAGGTCTCCGGGACGCGGCCCACGTCGACGCCGGTGATCGTGTGCTCGAAGGCCACGTTGACGCTGACCGTCACCGGCCAGGCGGCGGATGTACCGGCCCGGCTCGGGGCGGAGCCGTCTGCGGTGACCACCTTCTTGTCACCGCCGCGGGCGACCCAGCGGGCCGCGTCGAACGGGATCTTGCGCAGGTTGCCGAAGAGCCGCCGCTGGCCGTCGACGAGGGGCCGGTCCTGCTGGTCGACGGAGGCGAGGAAGGCCGTCTCGTCGCCCTGTTCGAAGGCGGCCGTGCGCATGTCGGCGAGTGCCTGGACGCGGAAGTACACGCGTGTGTCGATCCGGTCCGAGGGCCAGGTGCCCTCCTCCGGCGGGGCGCCGGGGCCGCGCGCGGATTCGGCGGCCGGGGCGCGCGCCGGGGGCGGGGCGTGGGTCGCGTCCTCGGCGTCGAGCAGGCGATCCGCGCTGTCCAGGCCCACGGGCCGGCCGGTGACCGATGTCGTACCGATCAGGAAGGCCGCCGAGATCAGCGCGCCGAGCAGGGCGACGCAGATCGCCCACGGTCGGGAGCGGCGGGGTTCGACGGCGTTCGGCCACAGGCCGTGGGGGGCTTGGAGGGCCTGGGAGGCCTGGGAGGCCTGGGCGTCTTGAGGGTCCCGGGGGTGCACGTCAGTTGCCCACCTTGGCCTTGACGTATTTGGCCCAGTTGCTCTCGAAGGTGTCCCGGTCCAGACCGGTGGCCTGCTTGAGCGCGGCGTCGATCGCGGCCGGGGTCGGATCCTTGTACACCGCGACGACGAACTCGTCGGCCTTGGCGACGCCGTACTTCTCCGCGATGTAGCGGATCGTCAGCATGCTGTAGTGGTAGCTGACCGTCGAGGTCTTGGCGTCGGGCGAGTTGACGTCGGCGTCGGTGGGCAGTTTGCCGGTGAACTTGCCCGCGCGGACCTGCTCGCGCGCGGTGGGCTGGAACCATTCGGACAGCGAGAGGTCGGTCCAGGCGAGGTACTCGGCGAAGCCCTCCGAGACCCACAGCGGCGGCCCTTCGCCGCCGCGCTCGAACTCGGCGACCATCGCGTGGCCGAGTTCGTGCCGGATCAGGTGCGTCTGCTGCTCGCCGTCGTTCTTGGCGAACATCTCGTCCGAGCCGTCCAGGGTGATCCGACTGCCGGCCATCGGTTGGTCGCGGCCCATCGTGGGGCGCGCGGGCGGCATGGTGCGGCACACGCCCGTGACGTTGGGCAGGTCGTTGCCGGACAGCGCGCGGATGAAGGTCTCGTGGTCGGGCGTGACGTAGATGACGTAGCGCTGTGGCGTGATCGCCGGACCCTTCCAGACCGCCAGGTTCTTCTTCAGCGCGCTCTCGGCCCGGTCGGCCCAGGCGGCGGCCTTGGCCTTGTTCTTGGCCGGAACGGCGAGCAGGACGTGCGGGCGTTCGAGCACCGCGAGTTCGTCCTCGTCCCAGGGGGCGGGGAAGGCGTTGCCGCCGCCGCGGGTCGAGCCGCCGGCGATCTTGGTGATCAGCAGCGGGGCGCCGACGGACGCGCGCGAGACGGTCCAGGTGTAGCGCTCGGCGATCGGCTCGCTGTCGACGCCGGTGATCTGGTGGGCGAAGACGACGTTCACGTCGCGGGTGAGCGGGCCGGCGTCGTTCGCGGGCTCGACGGTCGCGGTGGACGGCCGGAACTCGACGCTGGTGAACGGGAACAGCCGCAGATTCGCGAACAACCGGCGCTGGGCGGTGGCGAGTTCGGTGGCGGCCGGGTCGATTCCGGCGACGAAGCCGTCCACGTTCCCCGACTTCAGGGCCTGGGTACGGCTGTCCGTCAGGCCCGCCAGGTCGGCGGCGGCGATCCGGGTGACCTGGGGCTTGTCCCCGGCCTTGGCCGCGCCGCCGACGGTCTCCTCCTCGGCCAACGGCGCGGCGGTCGGGGTGGTGGTGGGGTCGAACACGCCGCCGACGGCGAGGGAGGCGAGCAGGGCGAGGATCGCGAGCACTCCACCGGCCGCGGCCAGGAGGTGCCGGCGAGCGTTGCGCCGCTGCTGGTCGGGGCCGGGAAGGAAGGGGAGGGGCCCATACGGGCCGATGGGCGCCGGGAAAGGAGGCGCCTCGGGGGTGGGCGACATCGCTCCCGAGTCGTCGCCGGTGACGGCGGCACCGGGGTCGAGGGGCGGGGAGCCGGCGGCTATCGCACCGCCGCCGGCAGGCCCGGGCGCGGTCGCCGGCGGCGGATCGAAGGAGGCCACGGGCACCGGGTGCGTACGCTCCGCGCCACCGGGCCCCGACACCACGTCTTCGGCCGGCCGCCCGGCCACCTCCTCGACGACCGCGGATGCGCCTGCGGGCAGGCGGTCGCCGGCGGGTATGCGCGCAAACGCGTCGACGGACGCGGCCGCCGTCGCGGCGGGTGCGGGTGCGGGTGCGCCCGCAGGCGCGGAGGCGGTCGTGGCCGGATCCCGGTCCGGCGAAGCGACAGACACCGGAGACGCACCAAGCGCACCGTCCGGCGCCGAAGCCGCACTCCCGAGCACCCGTTCGATGGTCGCCTCCCCGACGGACGCAAGCGCAGACGCGGATGCGGTCGCCGGCACGGTCTCCGGTGCGCCCGCAGACTCCTCGTCGGGCACGGTGAGGGGCACCGGCGGCATACCGGCCGCGCCGGCGGGCCCTGGAGCCGCGATGCCGGGCGCCCGATCGGTTGCCCCCGCGACGGGCGCGGGCGCGGGCGCGCCGGCGGCTGCGCCCGCAGGCTCGGAGGCGGTCGTTGGCCCGTCGGGCGAAGTGACGGGCACCGCAGGCGTGCCGGACGCGCCGGCGAGCACCGAAGTCACGATTTCGGGCGCCCGCTCGGCTGCCTCCGCGACAGGCCCGGGCACGGGCGCGCCGGCAGTTGCGCCCGCAGGCGCGGAGGCGGTCGGGGCCGGGTCAGGCGAAGTGACGGGCACCGGCGGCGTACCGGCCACGCCGGCGGGCGCTGGAGCCGCAATTGCGGGCGCCCGCTCGGTTGCCTCCGCGACAGGCGCGGGCGCGCCGGCAGTTGCGGACGCCGACGCGGCGACTGCGCCCGCAGGCGCGGAGGCGGTCGGGGCCGGGCCGGGCGAAGTGACGGGCACCGGCGGCGTACCGGACACCCCGGCGGACGCTGGAGCCGCAATTGCGGGCGCCCGCTCGGCTGCCTCCGCGACAGGCCCGGGCGCGGGCGCGCCGGCAGTTGCGCCCGCAGGCGCGGCGACTGCGCCCGCAGGCGCGAACGCGGTCGTTGCCCGGTCGGGCGAAGTGACGGGCACGGCAGGCGTACCGGCCGCGCCGTCGACTACCGAAGCCGCGATGCCAGGCGTCCGCTCGGTTGCCTCCGCGACCGGCGCGGGCGCGGGTGCGGTTGTCGGTGGGGGCTCCGGTGTGCCCGTGGGTGTGGGTGTCGGTGGGTGGGGAGGGTTGGGTGGGTGCTCCTCCGTCGGGCCGCCCGGGTTTTCCTGTGCGTCCTCGTTGCTGCCCATGTCCCACCCCGTGGACGGCTGTTCGTGGTCTGCTGTGGTGCCGCTCGGCGGGTGTGGCACGCCGTCGGCGATGTTGGGCATGTCGGACATGCCAGTCCTCCCCTGGACCGCCGGTCCGGTGATTCCGCCCCCGGCCCCGGAATCGGCGATCCGATCATGTGTTCGCCGAGGTTATCCACGTCCCCGGACAGCCTCGGCAGTGGGGCCCGGGTGCGGTCACGCGCGGTAGCCGCCGCCGGTCAACCGCCGATCTCGGCCCGTACGTAGTCCGCCCATCCGGCCTCGAACGCCTCGCGGTCCAGCCCGCTCGCCGCCTTGATCGCGGCGTCGAGCGAGGCGGGGTCCGCGTACATCGCGACCACGAACTCGTCCGCCTTGGCCGCGCCGTACTTCTCGGCGAGGTAACGGATCGTCAGCATGCTGATGTGGAAGGCCGCTCCGGCGGCCTGATCACCCTTGGCCTTCGGCAGCAGGTCGGTGTCGACGGGGAGTTTGCCGCCGAACCGCCCGGCCCGCAGCTCGGCCCGGGCCGCGTCCCGGTAGCTGTTGTCACCGGCGAGGTAGTACGCGAAGCCCTCGGAGACCCAGCGGGATCGGCCGCCGCCGCCGATCAAAGACGATCGTGCGAACTGCGCCACCATGGCCTCGGCCAGCTCCCGACGGATCAGGCCGATGCCGGTGTCCGGGTTCGTCGAGGACGCGAACGCGGTGTCGGTGCCGTCGAAGGTGACCCGGGCGCCGACGGGCGGCATGCTGCCGCCGCCGGGCCGCGCGGGCGTGACGAGTTCGCAGGAGCCCGTCAGGGCGCCGAGCACGCCGCGCACCGTCTCCCGCTTCGTCGGGACGAAGACCGCGAAGCGCCGAGGGGTGATCGCCGGCCCGTGCCACGCCTCCGCGTTGCGCTTCGCGGCGAGTTCGGCGCGATCGGCCCACGCCGCGGCCCGGGCCCGGTCCGTCGCGGCGACCGCGAGCAGGATGTGTTCGCGTTCGACCACGGCGAGTTCGTCGCCGTCCCACGCCGCCGGATACCGGACCGGCCGGGTCGGATGCGACGTCGGGTTGCTCCCGACGATCTTGGTGATCCGCACCGGCGCGTCGATCGAGGCCCGGCTCAGCGTCCAGGTGTAGGCCTCGGCGACCGGCTCGCTGTCGATTCCCTCGAGTTGGTGGGAGAACACGATCACTATGTCGTACGAGTACGCGCCCGCATCCTCCGCCCGCACCACGTCCAGGCCCGTCGGCGGCAGGAACTCGGCCCTGGCGAAGGGGAACAGCCGCAGGTTGGCGAGCAATCGGCGCTGCGCGGCCAGGAGTTCCGCGTCCGCCGGGTCGATCCCGGTCACGAACGCGGTCGCGTCGCCGTCCCGGAGCGCCCTGGTGCGGGCGTCGGTGAGGGCCTTGACGTCGGCGTGCGTGATGCGGGTGACGGTGGCGGGCGGTTCCGGCGTTCCGGAGGTCGCGGGCGGCGGGGCGCCGTCGGCGGGGCGTTCCCGCGCGGTCGGGACCGTGGAGTCGCCGTCGCCGTCGAAGGCGCCGCCGATCGTCAGGGCGCCGGCCACGAGCGCTGCCGTAACGATTCCGCCGACCACCAGGAGCGGGGTGCGGCGACGCCGGCGCACGGCCTCGGTGGGCGCAGCGTCGGCGGTGGGGGTGTCGGACACGCGGTCCCTCTCGTGCATCACCCGTCCGAAGGCCGCCCGCATCGGCCCGCGTCGGACCGGCTCGATTCGGCTCGATTCGACTCGGGGATTCGATCATGTGTGCGTGCCGAGGTTATCCACCCTCCCCCGCTTCGTCGAGGCGTATACGCTCGGCGCCGACGGCTCGTCAGGAGCCGGTGCCCGCCTCCACCGTGCCGGGATCGGCACCGGCCGCCGAGGGCAACGCGGCCAGGTCGAGGAGCAGCCACGAATCGGCGACCCGGTAGCCGGGGACGTCGTAGGACGCCATCGGATCGGCGGCCAGACCCTCGACGCGCGTCACCGACCCGTCGGGATGGGCCAGTTCCTCGGTGTACCGGAAGTGCAGGTGGCCGTGCGCGGCGACGGCGGGCCGGTAGGCGTCCACCAGGCGCTGGATCCGGGCCTGGTTCGGCAGGCAGCGCGGTTCGCTCTTGCGGTTGAACTCGGGCGTGGCCCGCAGCGGTTTGTCGTGGGTGAGCAGGACGCCCACCGGCGAGGGGTCGGCCAGGATCGTGTCCACATCGGCGTCCGTGCCCTCCTCCTCCGGGAACCACAGGCTGCCGGCGTAGGTCGGCACCGCGGCGGGCGGGCGACCGGCGCCGACCCGAAAGCCCTCCTTGCGCAGCGCCTTCTCGTAGCGCCGCTGCTCCTCGGCCAGTCGCCGCTCCCGATCCAGCGACAACGCGCCGCCGAAGGCGAGGAAGTTCGTCCCCCGCCAGGACCACCGGTGCCCGCGCGGGGCGTAGCGCACCCGGGGGCGCACGATCACGAAACCCTGCTCGTCCCGGTGGTCGCCGTAGGACTCCATCAGCAGCGAGGACTTGTCGTGGTTTCCGTCCAGGAAGTACACGTCGACGCCACGCGAGCGGGCCGAACGATTGACCGCGTCCAGATACCGGACGCCGGACGGCTCGTGTTCCCAGTAGCCGAAGTCGCCGAGCTGGAAGACCACATCCACGTCGAGCTCGGCGGCGACATCGAGCACACGACGTACGTGTCCCGTGTTCCCGTGCGTGTCCCCGGCCAACAAAACCCGCATCACAGCCCCCCGACCTCTCCGCCCCACCGACCCCAAGCCCATCATCCGCGATCGCCCGAGGTCCCGTCCGGGGTATTTCCCCACGACCGGGAGAGGGCGCGGCGGTTCCTCGCGGGGCGCTCAGGCGCCCGGAGGAACGAACGGCAGCGCCGGGGTGGGGCCTCGGGTGATCAGGTGGTCGACCGCGGCGTTGTCGAGGTGGTCGGCGATCAGGTCGCCCAGGGCGTCCAGGCGCGATTGGCGGGCGGCTTCGAAGGAGGTGTTCGGGGAGACGGTGAAGCGGCGGCCGGAGTACGCGGCGGTTCGGGACAGGAACGTGCGGCGGAAGGCGTCGTTCTCCAGTGCGCCGTGCCACAACGTGCCGGTGATCGCGCCGACCCGGCAGCCGTCCAGGGCGCCGCCGTCGGCGTCGGTGAACAGCGGCTCGCCCGCCTCGACGTCGACCACGCCGTGGTGGATCTCGTACGCGGTCACCGGCGACCCGTCGGCGTAACCGCGCGGCCGGGCCAGGGTCTTGTCGGCGGCGAAGCGTACCCGCACCGGCAGCAGGCCCAGGCCCGACACCGTCCCCGCGCGGCTCTCCACGTCGTCGTCGATCTCGCGCCCGAGCATCTGGTAGCCGCCGCAGATGCCCAGGATCGGCCGCCCCTCGGCGGCCCGCCGGGCCAGCGCGGTGTCCAGGCCGCGTTCGCGCAGCCAGCAGAGGTCGGCGACGGTCGCCCGGGTGCCGGGCAGTACCACCAGGTCGGCGTCGGCGATCTCGCCAGGCGTGCTCACGAAGCGCACCACCACGCCGGGCTCGACGGAAAGCGCGTCGATGTCGGTGAAGTTGCTGATCCGAGGCAGTCGCACCACCGCGACGCGCAGGACGTCCGCGCCGAGCGGTGGTTCGGCCGTACCCCGGTCGGCGTCCAGGGCGAGCGAGTCCTCGACGTCGAGCCACAGGCCGCCGAGGAAGGGCAGGACGCCCATGACCGGACGTCCGGTGAGTTCGCGCATCCGGGTCAGCGCCGGATCCAACAGGCGTGCGTCGCCGCGAAACTTGTTGATCACGAACCCGCAGACCAGTTCCTGGTCTTCGCGGGAGAGCAGGGCGAGGGTGCCGAAGAAGGACGCGAAGATCCCGCCGCGATCGATGTCGCCGACCACGAGGACCGGCAGCCTGGCGGCCCGGGCCAGCCCCATGTTGGTGATGTCGCGATCGCGCAGGTTGATCTCGGTCGGACTGCCCGCGCCCTCGCACACCACGACGTCGTAGCGCGCCCGCAGATCGGCCAGCGACTCCAGTACCGCCTCGAACAGACGCGGCTTCAGATCACGGTAGTTCAGCGCCCCGACCTCGGCGATCGGCTTGCCGAGGAGCACCACCTGACTGCTCATCAGGCCACCGGGCTTGAGCAGTACCGGATTCATCACCGCCTCCGGCTCGATCCGCGCCGCCGCCGCCTGCATCGCCTGGGCGCGGCCGATCTCCGCCCCGTCGGCGGTGACCATCGAGTTGAGCGACATGTTCTGCGCCTTGAACGGCGCGACCTTGACCCCCTCGCGGGCCAGCCGCCGACACAGCCCGGCCACCACGACGCTCTTCCCGGCATCGGAGGTGGTCCCGGCCACCAAAAGCGCACCGTTCACCGCTCCACCTCCCGAACTCGAAGCCCACAAAGCCCAGTCGACCCACGCTCACAAACGCGCACGCTCATCGGACCGCCTTGCCGATGCGGCGCGCCGCGCGGGCGGCGACGGCCCCGCGGGCTGCCACCGCGCCCACGGCCAGGGCGGCGGCGGCCAGCCCGACCGTCGCCGAGAGGCGGTTGGCGCGCGCTATGTCGGCGGGGGCGGGGGGCGGGCCGTCGCCGAGCCGGGGCCGGTCCTCGGTACGGCCGGCATAGACGTTCCGGCCGCCGAGCGTGACGTCCAGCGCGCCGGCGGCGGACGCCTCGCAGCGGCCCGCGTTGGGGCTGGGGTGGCTGCCCCCGTCCCGCCGCAACACGGCCCACGTCCGGCCGCGATCACCACCGACCACGGGGGCCGCCGCGACGGTGAGCAGCCCGGTGAGTCGCGCGGCCGGCCAATTGGCGACGTCGTCCAGGCGGGCCGAGGCCCAGCCGAAGTTCTCGTGGCGCGGCGTGTGGTGGCCGACCATCGCGTCCAGGGTGTTGATCGCGCGGTAGCCGAGCAGCCCGGGGATGCCCGCGACCGCGCCCCAGAACAACGGCGCCACCACCGCGTCGGACGTGTTCTCCGCCACCGACTCGACCACGGCCCGGGCGATGCCCTTGTCGTCCAGCCGGCTCGGGTCGCGCCCCACCAGACGCGGCAGCGCCTCCCTGGCGGCGGCGAGGTCCCCGGCCACCAGCGGCGCGGCGATCGCGCGGGCCTCGCGACGCAGCGTGGTGCCGCCGAGCACGGCCCACGTGCAGCCGGCGGTGGCCAGGACGGCGGCGGCGGGCCGACCCGCGACGACCCGACGCACCCCGAGCGCGAGCGCCGTGGTGCCCCCGACGCACAGAGCGCTGTACGCGACACCGCGCGCCCGACCGTCCCCGTACACGGCCCGCTCCGCGCGTCCGGCAAGAGTCCCGAAGCCGGCCACGGGATGACCGCGCCTCGGATCCCCCAACGCGGAGTCGAGTACAACACCCAGGGCCAAGCCGAGGGCGGTGTGGGTCGGACGCACGATCGCGGGCATCCGCGCATCGTTTCACGGGCCTTCACCACCACACGCGGTGGCCCGCGAAACGGCGGCCGGGAGCCGGGAGCGGAACCGACGGCGGGCCGGAGCACGCCGGCGGCACGTGGCCCGGAGCGACCCCCCGCCCGCACCCTCACGTGTCGAAGCGGTCGCGGGCGTTCTCGATGTGGGTCAGGTATCGGTGGGTCCAGCCGCACATGGCGTCGACCGTGGCGCGCAGGCCTCGGCCCGGCTCGGTGAGGGTGTACTCGACGCGTGGCGGCACGGTCGGGTACACCTTCCGGTCGAGCAGGCCGTTGCGCTCCAGCATGCGCAGGTTCTGGGTGAGCATCTTGTGGCTGATGCCCTCGACCTCCGCCCGCAACTCGCCGAAGCGCAGGGTGCGGTCCCCCAGCGCCTCGATGATCAGCAGCGCCCACTTGTTGGCGACGTCGGAGAAGATCTCGCGCGCCAGGGAGTCCGCGCGCCGCAGATCGGCGTCCTCGGGTAGGCCCGCGAGTTGCTGCTTGGTCACCATGAGGTTCCCCAGTCACCGAAAAGTGCGTTCTTCCAGGTCAGCGCTCACTCTCCTACAGTTCCCGAGTAACCACAAGAGAGCAAAGCGAAGGGTCGACGACGCATCATGACCACCCCCATCAACGCCCGGACCGGAACCCGTACCGATACCCGCGCCGACGTCTTCAACCATGACATCCCCGCCGAAAGCGACTTCGGCTACTCCCAGGCGATCAGGTCCGGCGCGTTGATCCACGTCTCCGGGCAACTCTCGTTCGACGACGCGGGTGAGTTCCGGCACGCGGACGACTTCGCGGCTCAGCTCGAGCAGGTGCATCGGAATCTGGACAAGGTCCTGGCGTACTTCGGCATCACCCGGAACCAGGTGGTCTCGCAGACCGTCTACGTGGTCGACCTGCGACGGCACGCCGCGGCGCTGGCGGAGGGCAACGTCGCCTACTTCGGCGACCATCGCCCCGCCAGTACGGTCGTCGGCGTCACCGAGCTGACGCTGCCCGGCCAAGTCGTCGAGATCGCCTTCGTCATCGACACGAACCTGCCGGCCTGACGGGGCCCGCCTCTCCTACAGCAGGAGGCGGATCACCGCGATCAGGCCGACCGCCACGATCACCGCTCGCAGGGCCGTCGGCGGCAGCTTGCGACCGACCTTCGCGCCGATCTGGCCGCCGATCACCGATCCCAGGGCGATCAGCAGGACCACCCACCACGCGACGTCCGCGACGACCATGAACAGGATGGCCGCGACGCCGTTGACGACGGCGGCGAGTACGTTCTTGACCGCGTTCATCCGCTGGAGGTTCTCGGCGATGAACACGCCGAACAGGGCGAGCAGCAGCACCCCCTGGGCGGCGCCGAAGTAGCCGCCGTAGATGCCGGTGCCGAAGACGGCCACCCACAGCAGCGCGCCGCCGTGCCGCGGCCCCTCCTCGGGTGTGCCGTTTCCGGCGCGGCGCGCGGCGAGGCCTCGGGCCAGGCGGGGTTGCAGGACCACGAGCACCAGGGCGACCACGATCAGGACCGGGACGATGGCCTTGAACGCCCCCGCCGGCAGCGTGAGCAGCAGGATCGCGCCGGTGATGCCGCCGAGCAGGGAGGCCAGGCCCAGGCGGAGCAGGCGCGGGCGTTGGCCGGCGAGTTCGCGGCGGTAGCCGATGGCGCCGCTGATCGAGCCGGGGACCAGGCCGATGGTGTTCGACACGTTCGCGGTCACCGGCGAGTAGCCGAAGCCGAGCAGCACGGGGAAGGTGATCAGGGTGCCGGATCCGACCACCGCGTTGATCCCGCCGGCCGCGATGCCCGCGGCGAAGATCGCCAGTGCTTCCCACCAGCTCATGCCCATCGTGCCCATCCGCTTCGCCGCGATGACCGTGGCGCCGGGAGGACTGTGCCGCCCCCCGTGGCCGTGACGCGACGATCATCGCAGCAGGCGGTGCGGCCTCAGCGCGGTGGGCGGTGGCCACGCTCGATGTGCGGCGGCTCCACGTCGCCGGCGGGCGCGCCGCCACGACGCGGCGGGTCGATCGGCGGGGCCGGGACGGTCGGCGGGTCGGCGGGCGGGCGCGGCGCCGACGAGGCTCCGTTGCCGGCCGGCTGCTTGCGTGCCGGGGCGGGCGGGCCGCCCGCCGACTGCGGGCCGGCGGGGGGTGCGGCCGAACCGGGCCAGGCCGGCTCCTCCTCCAGCGCCAACTGCGGCACCCGGTGCGCCGGGCCGGAACCGTTCGGGGACAGGTTGCCGACCGCGTCGCCGATGCCCTCCAGCGCGCGGGTGACCTCGCTGGGCAGGATCCACAGCTTGTTCGAGCTGCCCTCGGCGATCTTCGGCAACATCTGGAGGTATTGGTAGGCCAGCAGCTTGTTGTCGACCTCGCCCGCGTGGATCGCCTCGAAGACGGTCTCGATCGCGCGCGCCTCACCCTCGGCGCGGATCACCGCGGCCTGCCGCTCACCCTCGGCGCGCAGCACGGCGGCTTCCTTGTCACCCTCGGCGGTGAGCACCTGCGAGCGCTGATGGCCCTCGGCGGTCAGGATCGCCGCGCGCTTGTCCCGCTCGGCGCGCATCTGCTTCTCCATCGAGTCCTGGATGGAGGGCGGCGGCTCGATCGCCTTGAGCTCGACCCGGTTGACCCGGATGCCCCAGCGTCCGGTCGCCTCGTCGAGCACGCCGCGCAGGCCCGCGTTGATCTCCTCGCGCGAGGTGAGCGTCTGTTCGAGGTCCATGCCGCCGATGATGTTGCGCAGCGTGGTGATGGTCAGCTGCTCGATCGCCTGGATGTAGTTGGCGATCTCGTAGGTGGCCGCGCGCGGGTCGGTGACCTGGAAGTAGATGACGGTGTCGATCTGGACGACCAGGTTGTCCTCGGTGATCACCGGTTGCGGCGGGAACGGCACGACCTGTTCGCGCAGGTCGATCATCTGCCGGATGCGGTCGATGAACGGCACGAGGATGTTGAGTCCGGCGTGCAGAGTGCGGGTGTAGCGCCCGAAACGCTCCACGATGGCGGCGCTCGCCTGGGGGATCACCTTGACCGTCTTGACCAGGGCGACGACCACCAGCAGTACGAGTACGACCAGAACGATGACGGCGGTGGCCTTCACGATCTCTCCCGAGGTCCTGCGTGCCTGCGGCTGCCTGCGAATTTCGAGGCTGGTTCGAGCCTAGGGGTTGGCGGGCCGGCGTGGGACGTCAACACGGTCGGCGCAATCGATCGGATCGTCACATCACCACGGCGGTGGCGCCCACGATGTCCGCGACGTCCACCTGGGCACCGGGTTCGAACACGGCCGTGGTGTCCAGCGTGCGGGCCGACCAGACCTCGCCGTTGAGCTTGATCCGGCCGCCGTGCTCGTCCACTCGCTCCAGCACCACGGCGCGGGCGCCCTTGAGCGCGTCGATTCCGGTCCGGGTCCCGGGCGTGTTGTTGTGGCGCACCACGACCGGTCGCACGAACGCGAGCAGCACGATCGCGACGACCGCGAACACGACCGACTGGACCAGGAAGTTGCCACCGGCTCCGGCCGCGATGGTGGCCGCGAGCGCGGCGACCGCGAGCATGCCCATCTCCACGAAGGAGGTGAGCACGCCGAAGATGCCGAACGCCCCGACCGCGATGAGCCACCACATCCATGCGTCCACGACTTCATCGTAGATCGTGGGCGCACGGATCAGGAGGGTGTTCTCGGACCAATGATCGGCGCGGAGGAACGGCCGACGCCGCCGCGGACGAACGGCCGAGTTCCCCGCATCCGACCGCCCCCGCGCCGGGTCAGTGCGCCTCCGGGGCCTCCGGCATGGGCAACCCGCGCGCCGACCAACGCCCGTACTGCTGCTCGACGATCAGCGGCAGGCCGAAACAGTGCGACAGGTTGCGCGAGTTCAGCGTCTCCGCGATCGGACCGGCCGCCAGCACCTGCCCCTGGCGGATCATCAGAATGTGGGTGAAGCCCGGCGGGATCTCCTCGACGTGGTGGCTCACGAGGATCATCGAGGGCGCGTACGCATCGGCCGCCAACGCGCCGAGCCGACGCACCAGGTCCTCGCGTCCGCCCAAGTCGAGCCCGGCGGCCGGCTCGTCGAGCAGCAGCAGTTCGGGGTCGGTCATCAGCGCGCGGGCGATCTGTACCCGCTTGCGCTCGCCCTCGGACAGGGTGCCGAACGTGCGGTCCACGTATTCGGCCATGCCGAGCTGGTCGAGCAGCCGCCGGGCGCGCTGCTCGTCCTCGGCGTCGTAGCGCTCGTGCCACTTGGCGGTCATCCCGTAGGCGGCGGTCAGCACGATGTCCAGCACCCGCTCGCGCCGCGGCAGCTTGTCGGTCAGCGCGGCGGACGCCATGCCCACGCGCGGACGCAGCTCGAACACGTCCACCGTGCCCAGCTTCTCGCCCAGTACGGCGACCGTGCCGGAGGTGGGGAACAGGTAGGTGGACGCCAGTTGCAGCAGCGTGGTCTTGCCCGCGCCGTTGGGTCCGACGACGATCCAGCGCTCGCCTTCCGCGACCGACCAGGTCACCTGGTCCACCAGAGGGCGACCGTCGCGCACCACCGATACGTCAACCAGTTCGAGAACGTCGCTCATCCCTGCCAGCTCCCCATCGTGCGCTACGCCGCCGGACGGCATCCCCTTGTGTGGGATCACCGCCTCGCTCCGTGGTCCCGCGTTGTTGCACCCGGTCCGGGAGAAACCTATGACACCGAACCGCCTCCGGTCGTGTCCGGGAGCGTTGTGAGCACCCGTGTGAGCACCCTTACGCTTGTCGGCATGCATGCCGAACCCCGCTCCGGACTTCTCGTCGCATGGGGCAATGCCCTGCTGGCCGGGCACGTCGCGCCGGACGACGCGGTGACCGAGATCCTCGGTACGGACGAGCCGCATCGGGTGACGGGCGTGCCCGGCGAGCCCGGGCCCGTCGGGCTCTCGCTCGCGCTCGGGCGGTTGCGCGCGCTGGGGGTACACGGGCTGCGGCTGGCGCTGCCGGTGGCCGGCGATCCGCTCGCGCTGCCGGGCCCGCCCGCCTTCAACGACTTCGCGCTCGACGCGGGCGAGGCGGCGATCACCGTCGGCGCGCCGGGTGCGGCCTACGGTCTGGTGCCGTCGGTGACCCGGCACGGTACGGCCGACGACGCGACGGTACGAGTGGCCTGGACCGTGTTCGAGGTGGCCGACCGGCCCGCGCCCGGCCCGTTCCTGGCCGAGGCCGAGCGCGAATTGGCCGAGGCGATGCGGGACACGATCGAGGACCTGACCCGGCTGGACGTGGCCGGCGGCGGACCGGCGGCGCAGCGCGCGCTGGCCGGGCTGTACCGCAAGGATTCGGACACCCGGATCGCGCCGGGCCATCCCGGTCGGGCCGGGCGGGTGCTGGACCAGGCGCGCCGGATCCACGCCGTGGTGCGGGTGGCGAGCGGCGAGGACGGCGGGGCGGTCAGCGCGGCGGAGATATCGGCGCGGCTGCTCGCGTTGGCCCCGCTGGAGCGGGCGTGCCGACGAGCGATGGTGGCCGCGTACAGCGCCGCGCTGGAGCCGGACCGGGCCTGAGAGTTCCGGCCGACGTCGCACCCTGTCCGGCTGATCCGCTCCTCGCGGCGCATCCTCGACCGGCGTTCGGCGCCGGACGACCACGATCGCGGCCGCCGGACGATCGTGCGGACCCGGCCGCGGTCGGAGCGCGCTACCGGCCGCGCCGACGCCGCGTCTTCGGGTCGAGTCGGCGCAGCATGAGCAGCGCGATCATCCCGTATATCGCGATCTGGCCGGTCAGGATGCCGATGTTGCGGTACCAGACGGCCGGCTCGTGCTTCCACAGCGGGTCGGGGGACTCCCCCGGTTTGAGCGGCAGTTGGGTGGCGAGGTCTATCGTGCTGCCCGACGCGGCGAAGGCCCAGCGGGCCGGGGCCAGCCAGGAGATCTGCTCGATGCCGGCCTTGCCGTTGAGCGGGAACAGGCCGCCGCACAGCACCACCTGTACGATCGCGATCACCACGAGCAGCGGCATTGCCAACTCCGCGCTGCCGATCGACGCGGAGACCACCAGCCCCACCGCCATCGCCGCGATCGCCGACAACACCACCGCGATGCCGATCTCGACGAGTGGCGGGCCGAGCACGACGCCCTTGGCGGGCAACTTCACGCCGACGAGCGCGACGGCGGTGAGCACCGCGCCCTGGATCGCCGAGATCAGGCCGAGCACCAGGATCTTCGAGCCGAGGTAGGCGGAGACCGAGAGGCCGGCGCTGCGCTCGCGGCGGTAGATCGCGCGTTCCTTGATCAACTCGTTGACCGCCGTGGCGGTGCCCATCAGGCCGCTGATCACGAACAGCACGAGCAGCTTGGTGGTCGCCTCCTGGTTCGACCCCGGCGGCGACCCCGGCGCACTGACCAGCTTGCCCGGGATGACCCGGCAGAGCATGCCCAGGAACAGCGGCGCTATCGCCAGCAGCGCCAGGTACTTGCGGTCGGAGGCGATCACCGCGAGGTAGCGCCGGGACAGTGTGGTCAGTTGGGAGAACCAGCCCTGCGGCTTGGGCGGCTTCGCCTGTGGCCGCTCGCCCTGTTCGGCGTGCGCACGGTCCCGGCCGGCCTCTATGTACTTGCCGTACAACTCCGAGCGACGGAACGGGCCCTCGTAATCGCGGTCGGGCTCGTCGTCGAACATGGTGAAGACCTCGGGCCAGTCGCCCTTGCCGAAGAACGGCAGCGCCTCGTCGGGCGGGCCGAAGAAGGCGATCCGGCCGCCGGGCGCGAGCACGAGCACGCGGTCGCAGACGTTCAGGCTGCGGGTGCTGTGGGTGACCACGATGACCGTGCGGCCGTCGTCGGCGAGTTCGCGCAGCTTCTCCATCACCGAGCGTTCCAGGCCCTCGTCCAGACCGGAGGTGGGCTCGTCGAGGAACAACACCGACGGTTTGGTGAGCAGTTCGACGGCGACGCTGACCCGCTTGCGCTGGCCGCCGGAGAGGCTGCTGACCTTGGTGTCGGCGTACGGCGAGGCGGCGCCGCGCGGCACCTTGTCCAGGCTCAGCTCGCCGATGACCTCCTCGACCCGGCGCTCGCGCTCGGCCGCCTCGGTGTCCTCGGGGAAGCGCAGTTGCGCGGCGTAGCGCAGCGCGGTGCGCGCGGTGAGCTGGGCGTGCAGGATGTCGTCCTGCGGCACCAGGCCGATGCGCTGGCGCAGTTCGGCGTTGTTCGCGTACAGGTCGCGGCCGTCGTAGAGGATCTTGCCGCTGGCCGCGCGCCGGCTGCCGGTGAGCGCGCCGAGCAGGGTGGACTTGCCCGCGCCGGAACCGCCGACGATGGCGAGCAGGTTGCGCTCGGCGAGCGGGAAGGAGACGTTGTCGAGCAGGACCCGCTTGCCGGCCTTGACGGTGAGGTTCTGCACCTCCAGGGACACCTCGCCGGTGTCGATGAACTCGCGCAGTTCCTGGCCGTCGAGGCGGAAGGTGGCGTGCCCGATGCCGACCAGGTCGGCCTCGCCGAGCAGCGCCCGCTCGATCGGTTGGCCGTTGAGGAACGTGCCGTTGTGGCTGCCCAGGTCGACGATTTCGCGCCGGCCGCCGGGTGTGGTGCGCAACTCGGCGTGGTGGCGGGAGACCATCAGGTCGGTGAGGACCAGGTCGTTGTCCAGCGCGCGGCCGATGCGCAGGGTGCGGACCGGGAGCGGGATGACCATGCTGGGCTGCCGGTCCACGCTCGGGCGCGGGTCGACGGCGGGCCCCGCGCCGATGTGCGCGCGCTCCAACGGGTTCGGCCGGTCCGGGACTCGGCGCGGCGGCTCGGGGACGGAGGGCGGCTCGGGGATCGACGGCGACTCGGGGGTGTACGGCGATTCGGCGCGGTGCGGGGGTGGTTCGGCGCGGCCGGGCGGTTCGGGGATCTGTACGTGGTCGGGTCGCGCGACGCGCGGCGGCACGACCTCGGTGACGGTCGCCTCCGGCGCGAGGCGCAGCGGGTCGCCGTCGTCCGGGTCGCCGAGCAGCACCTCGCAACCTCGGCCGACGACCACGCGGTGCACCCGATTGCCGCGCATCCACGAGCCGTTGACGCTGTTGCCGTCGACGAACTCCCAGCCGTCGGGACCGACTCGCAGGATCGCGTGGCGTCGGCTCACCCGGCGGTCGTCGAGCACGATCGCGCAGGACGGATCGCGGCCGACGACGTGTTCGCGCCCGGGATCGAGGATCACGGGCGCACCGGCGCTGGTGCCGACGGTCAGGTGCGGCACTGCCGGTCCTTCTGGCGTATAGCTGTCCCCCACCCTTCGAGAGTGTAGGGACGCGGGGGCCTCCCGGGCAGGCTTTCTCGGCCGGAAGCACCGTGAACCACTCCGAAGGGCGATTCCAACATCAACTTCGCCTTCCGCCGCTCGGCTGCGCGAGAACTCGGTCACGGCGCGTGGTCGCGGGCGCGGTCGTGAAGGCGCCGGGTGCCATGTGGGGGGAGTCCGGCGGAATCCGTTGACGTGTGACTCGGGGCGGCTCGATAGTCGAGTTTGTCCCGCTCGACCGGCGGTCGGGTCGCACGTGACAGGAGCGGTCGTGGCCTGGAACCAGCAGCAGCACAACGCACCGCCCCCGGCCCGGTCATCGGCCGGTCCCGCCCCCTGGGGCGGTCTCGCGCCCTGGCTGCACGCGTTCGGCGCGGTGCTCGCGGCGTTCGGCGCGATGGCCGCCGCCGCGTGGCTCGGGTTGTGGCTGCTCGGCGCCGACGACCTGGGCTCGGGCACGATGCCGGCGCTGGTCGCGGCGGTGGTCGCACTCGCGGTGGGTGGCACGGTCGACCTGAAGGGCACCGAGAAGAGCGGTACGGGCGACGACATTCTCAGTCGACTCACCGGTGACGTCTCGCTCGCGCAGGGCAGCGGCAAGGTCGACATCATGCTGCTCGGCATCGGTCTGATCGGCGCGCTGGTGCTCGGCTGGTTGTTCCTGCGTCCGCTGCGACACCGGCTGGTGATCGGCGCGTTGGACCTGCTCGTCCATGGCATGCGGGTGCTGGTGTTCACCATGGCCGCGCTCGGCGTGGTCGCGACGACGGGCAAACACACGCTGCCCATCGAGCAGTTCGTCTCCCGGGTCGGCGGCGCCAAGGCGCAGGGCCTGATGGACGTCTTCAGCCTGGGCGCCGCGGCCCGGTTCGAGACGGACGTGACCGGCACGCTCGCCTTCGGCGCGTTGTGGCTGTCGATCACCCTGGCCGTCGCCGTCGGGGTGTCGGCGCGCGGGCCGCTGCCGGTGAAGTGGCTGCGGCATCGGGCCGTGCTGCGTCCGCCGGTGGCCGGGGTGCTCGCGGTGCTGATCGCCGCGGTGGTCGCGGGGGTGGTGGGTACGCCGTTCGTGGCCGCCTCCGCGCCCGCGCCGAAGCGCATGATCGGCGGCATGTTCTTCGCGCTGCCCAACGCGGTCTGGCTGCTCGCCTCGCTCGGCCTGGGCATTCCGTGGAAGGCGACCACGACCGACCCCACCGGCGGCGGCTTCTCGTTCGGTCTGCCCGGGCCGCTGGGCAAGCTGGTCAAGGCCTCCGCGGGGGACGGTCTGCCGATCCGGATCGACCGGTTGGCCGAGTTGGACTCGCGGGCGTGGTTCGTACCGCTGTTCTCCGCGCTGCTCCTGCTGCTCGGCGGGACCCTGATGGCGCTGCGCGCGCCCGCGTCGGTGCGTCCGCATCAGCACGCGTGGCGGTTCGCGGTGGCACTGGCCGGCGGGCTGCTGGTGATCGCCTACCTGATGCAGCTTCAGCTCAAGGTCGCGGTGTCGGTGTTCGGCGGGGTGGTCTCCCCCGGCGCGTCGGTGTCGCTGCACGCCGACTATCTGTGGACGGTGCTGCTCGGGCTGCTGTGGGGCGCGTGTGCCGGCTTCGTCGGCGGCGCGCTCGCGGACTGGGTGCGCTATCGCAGGACGGACGCCGCACCACTCGCCGCCGGGCCGCCGCGCCCCGCCTCGGCCCGGCCGCCGGCAGCGGGCCCACCCGCGCCGCCCGGACCGCCGCCGTACTCGAACAGACCCGACCCCGCGCGCCGCCCGCCGCGCCCGCCCGATCCGCAGGGACCGGCCCGCTCGGGCCCCTGGCCTGGGTGAATCCGGCCCGCCGGGCGATTCGTCGGCTGTTCGCAGTGTGGACCGGTGCGGCGGTCGATCTCGAACGGCCGGTACCGTGAAGCATCATGAATGCGCCGCGCACTCTTCTCGTCAAGATCTTCGGCAAGGACCGACCGGGGGTGACGGCGAGCCTTTTCGATGTCCTGGCCGGCCACACCGTCGAGGTCGTCGACGTCGAGCAGACCGTCACTCGGGGCCGGCTCACGCTGTGCGTCCTGATCACCACGCCGACCGACGAGGGCCGACTGCGGGCCGGTGTGCACCGCTGGGCGGACGGGGAGCGCCTGGAGGCGGAGATCCTGTCCGGCGTCGGCGACAACCGCCCGCGCGGCGAGGGCCGCTCGCACGTCACCGTGCTCGGCCACCCGCTGGAGCCGGACGCGTTCGCCGGGATAGCGCACCGGATCGCGAACGCCGGCGCCAACATCGACCGGATCTTCCGACTCGCCAAGTATCCGGTGACCGCCATCGAGCTCCAGGTCTCCGGCGTGGAAACCGACAAGTTGCGGCTCGAACTGGCCATCGAGGCGGCCGAGCGCGGGGTGGACGTCGCGGTCCAGCCGTCGGGGCTGCGGCGCCGGGCCAAGCGGCTGATCGTGATGGACGTCGACTCGACCCTGATCCAGGGCGAGGTGATCGAACTGCTCGCCGAGCACGCGGGCTGTCTGGACGAGGTGGCCGAGGTCACCTCCGCCGCGATGCGCGGCGAGCTGGACTTCGCCGAGTCGCTGCGGGCCCGGGTGGCGCTGCTCGCGGGGCTGGACGAGAACGCCATCGACCGGGTGCGCGAGCAGGTCGTCCTCACGCGCGGGGCGCGCACGCTGGTGCGGACGCTGAAGCGGCTCGGCTACAAGGTCGGCATCGTCTCGGGCGGATTCACCCAGGTCACCGACGCGCTGGTGGACAAGCTGGGGCTGGACTACAGCGCGGCGAACACCCTCGAGGTGGTCGACGGCAAACTCACCGGGCGGGTGGTCGGCGAGATCGTCGACCGGGCGGGCAAGGCACGGCTGTTGCGCGGCTTCGCGGCGGACGCCGGGGTGCCGTTGACGGCCACCGTCGCGATCGGTGACGGGGCGAACGACCTGGACATGCTCAATGCCGCGGGGCTCGGGGTGGCGTTCAACGCGAAGCCGGTGGTTCGGGAGGCCGCGGACACGGCGGTCAATGTGCCGTTTCTGGACACCGTGTTGTTCCTGCTCGGGGTCACGCGGGACGAGATCGAGGCGGCCGACGCGGCCGACGCATAGCGCCGTGCGGCCGACCGGGTCGGGTCGACCGCGTACCTGGGTCTTCCCGAGCCGGGGTGGGCCGTCCTCAAACGCCGGACGGGCTGAAAAGCTTGTCCTCAGACGCCGGACGGGCTGGATGTGCCGGAGCGGCTCAGGGGTCCGGAGCGGCTTGCGGGGCCGGACCGTTACGGGCGCCGGAGCGGCTTTGGCTGCCAGACCGGTTGGGGGCGCCGGAGCGGTCTTGCGGGCCGGGCCGCTGGGGGTGCCGGAGCGGTTTTGGAGGCCAGAGCGGCTTTGAAGGCCGGACTGCTGGGGGTGCCGGAGCGGCTCTCGGGGCCGGACCGGCTGGGGGCCGGTCCGGCGGTTTGGGGCAGCGGTGCGGTCAGCCGGCCGGGGTGGTGAATCTGGTCAGGTGGGCCGAGCGTTCCTGGAGGTCGGACCACGGGGTGTGCAGGCTGAGTACGGCCACCGCCGAGGTCGGGTACTTCTCCCGCAGCCGCACGAGCGTGTCGTCCTCACCGCTGCCGGCCAACGCGTTGACCAGCGTGGCCACTCCAGGGTTGTGCCCGATCAGCAGCAGCGTGTCGACCTCGTCGGGGGTCTCCTGCACGAGGTACAGGAGCGCCTGCGCGCTCGCCTCGTAGACCCGCTCGTCGTAGACGGTGTGCGGCTTGTGGTCGTAGACCTTGCCGACCAGCCGCCAGGTCTCGCGGGTGCGCACCGCCGGGGAGCACACCACCAGGTCCGGGGTGATGCCGCCGGCGAGCAGCCGGTGCCCGGTCTCGGCGGCGTCCTTGCGGCCGCGTTCGGCGAGGGGTCGCTCGTGGTCCGGCCCGTCGGGCCACTCGGCCTTCGCGTGCCTCATCACCACAAGATTGCGCTGTCGGTGGGATGCCATGGGTTCAGCCTCTCAGACATCGGCCGTTGTGCACTGCGGGTCGGTGCTTCCGTTCTCCGCGCCGGCCGAATCGGACGGCCGGCGCCGACACGCACGACGGGTCGGGACCGAGTATCCGGTCCCGACCCGTGCTATCCGCGGAGGTGGCGGGCGGTCAGCCGGCCGGCGGGCGGGGGATCCGCCGCGAGGAGGACACGCTCTCGTCGTATCCGGTCCCCGGGTACACCGGCTCGTAGCCGGGCGCCGGGTAGCCGTTCGCCGAGGCGTAGGCCGGAACCGGCTCGCCGGCCGGGGCCGGCACGTCGACCGCCTCGTCGCCGTGGTCCATCTGCGGCAGCCAGTTCAGCCAGCGCGGCAGGTACCAGTTGTGGTCGCCGAGCAGGCTCATCACGGCCGGCAGCAGCAGACCGCGGATGATCGTGGCGTCGAGCAGGACCGCGACCGCGAGGCCGACACCGAACTGCTTCATCGACTGCATCGACAGGGTGCCGAAGACCGCGAACACCGCGACCATGATCGTCGCCGCGCTGGTCACCACACCGGCGGTGGTGCGAATCCCGTGCGACACGGCTTCCTTGGTGTTCATGCCCTTGTCGTAGGCCTCACGGATCCGGGAGACCACGAACACGTGGTAGTCCATCGACAGGCCGAACAGGATCACGAACAGGAACATCGGGATCCAGGAGACGACCGCCCCCGGTGCGTCGGTGCCGATCAGGAAGTCGCCGTAGCCGTGCTGGAAGACCAGCGTCATCACACCGTACGCCGCGCCCACCGACAGCAGGTTGAGCACGATCGCGGTGGCCGCGATGGCGATCGAGCGGAACGACACCAGCATGAGCAGGAACGCGAAGCCGAGCACGAAGGCGAAGATCGGCAGCCGGGCCGCGCCGAGCTTGTCGTTGAAGTCCTTGTTGCCCGCGGTGTTGCCGGTGACCGGGGCGTCCTGGACGTTGTCGACCTTGTTCAGGGTCTCCGGCACGACCTTGTCCCGCAGCGTGGCCAGGGCGTCGTTGCTGGTCTTGTCGAGGCCGCCGCCGGCGAGCGGTACGGAGATCTTGAAGATGTTCGTGGTGCCCTGGCGCTCGACCTCGATCGGCTCGTGCATCTTGCCGGAGGCCACCGCGGCGCGGCGGAAGTCGTCCCAGGCCGCGGCCAGCTTCGGGTCGTCCGGGTTCTTGGTCTTGACCACGACCTGGGCGGGCGCCGGCCCGCCGGGGAAGGCCTTCTCGATGTGCTGGTAGGTCTGCACGATGGACAGGTCGGTGGGCAGTTCCTTGTCGAGCGGCAGCTGGGCGGTCTTCATGCCCACCACCGGGATGGTCAGCGCGATCAACAGACCGCCGGCAAGCACCGCGGTGGCCCGGGGACGGGTGAGGACCACGCCCAGGATCTTGCCCCAGACCTTGCTGCCGCCGGTGGGACGACGCATCTTGGCCAGCCCGGGGATCTTGCCGAAGTCCACCTTGTCGCCGAGCATCGACAGCAGCGCGGGCAGCACGGTGAGCGAACCGAGCACCGCGGTGAGCACGACCAGGATGGTCGCGGAGGCCATCGACTCGAACTCGCTCAGACCGGAGAGCAACATGCCGGCCATCGCGACGATCACGGTGATGCCGGAGATGAGCACCGACCGGCCGGAGGTGGCGGCGGCGATCCGCAGCGCGGTCTCGGGGTCGCGGCCCTTGGCCCGCTCCTCCCGCTCCCGGCGCAGGTAGAACATGCAGTAGTCGACGCCGACGGCCAGGCCGATCAGCAACATCACCGACTGCGCGTTGTCGCCCACCGGCATCAGGTGGCTGCTCAGCGCGAGCAGGCCGCCCGCGGCGATGAACGCGGTGAGCGCGAGGGCCACCGGCAGCAGGGCGGCGACCACGGCGCCGAACGCGACGAGCAGGATGCCGAGCGCGAGCGGGACGGCGGTCCATTCGGCGCGGGTGAAGTCCTTGGCGATGGTGTCCTTGAACCACTTGTCGCCGCTGGCGTCACCGAACTGCTCGATGGCCACGTCCGGGTGCGCGCCGCGGGCCGCGGCCACCGCGTCCAGGACCGGCTGGATGTTGTCGACGGCCTTCTCGCTGTCCCCGGCCATGTCGAACTGGATCAGCGCCGAGTGCTTGTCGGACGAGATGCCGCCCTGTCCGGCGTACGGAGAGCGCATGTGCTGGGTGGCGGGGCCCTTGTCCTTGATCTGCGTGGCGTTGACGCGGTTGATCACGTCCTCCACCGCCGCGCGGAACTTCGCGTCCTGAGCGACGAGTTTGTCGCTGCGCACCAGGATCATCTCGCCGGCGGGCTCACTGATGCCCGCGTCGTCGATGATGCGTGCCGCGCGGCCCGACTCCCCCACCCCGCGCTCGGCGTCGGTGATCTTGTCCGTCCCGCTCATACCGCCGATCACCACGGCGAGGACCACGAACAGCAGCCACCCGAATACCGCCGTTTTCCGATGCTGTGCACTCCAGCCACCGATCGAGGCGGCCAAATTGCGCCTGGATGCCATGGTCCCCGCTCCTATGTTCTCCGCTGCCGAAGGTTTTCCTCGACACGGAAACGCTATTGGCGGGGGACCGGGGCCCACATCCTGCGGACCGGTGTTTCGGGTGGGGGGGCAGACACCCCTGCGTAGTAGGGCTGGCCCCACCCCTGAGAAGGAGGGAGTTGGTGATCACTCGGGGCATACCGGGATACGTGTAAGGGGAACGTTCCCCGGACGCCCCTGTGACCTGCGGCGATGGCAAAACGATCTTCCGAGGAAGGCATCACTCGTGTGGGGGGCCTACACGTGTGCACAACGCCCGGGCAGCCGGCCGGAGTTCCCGATACGGGCAGGCGAACGCGTGAGCGGCCGGCTCCGGGGCGGACGCCGAGCCGGGTGCCGGCCCACGCGTACCGAGGCAGGTGGCGAACCGGGTACCGGGCTCACCCTCCGCCGGCCCGCCGGCGCCGGTCTGCGAAACTCGTCCGCATGGCTGCTACATCCGGCGAATCCTCGAAGGCGCGGTACGAGCGGGCGATGGCGGCCCGCAGGGCCCGCGAGGAGCGCACGCACGCGGAGGAAGTCGCGCGGTCCGACGCGCGCAACGAGATCCTGGCCCGCAAGGCCGCCGAGTCCGGCGACGACGGGATCCGGCAGACGGTGCTGGCACCACCGGACCCGAACAAGTCCTCCGCCAGACAACTGGGCGGCATCCTGGGCATCATGCTGCTGATCACGGTCCTGATCGGCATCGCGGCGACGATCGCCGCCGCGACCGGTTGAGCGCGGTCCTCCGCCCACCCGCCGGGCCGTGACGTTCGCGATCGGAGTCGCGGCGCCCGCCGCCGGCGTATGCCGTCGGCGTGCCCATGCGGCCCCGCGGCCCACAACAAATGCCACAGCCCGACCCCCCGGCCTGGTCGGCCGGGTGATCGGGCTGTGGACGCGTCGGCTGCTCCTCCGAGGCCGCCACGCGTCGGCGCGTCGGCGCCCATGACGGATCGTCGACCGTGCAAGGGACCGCGCGAAGCGCGGCTACGCGCCGATCGCGTGCAGGCCGCCGTCGACGTGGATGACCTCGCCCGTGGTCTTCGGGAACCAGTCGGACAGCAGCGCGCACACGCCCCGCGCGGCCGGGTCCGAGTCGCGCAGGTCCCAGCCCAGCGGGGCCTTCTCGTTCCAGACGCCCTCGAACTTCTCGAAGCCCGGGATGCTGTTCGCGGCCATCGTCTTGACCGGGCCCGAGGAGATCAGGTTGACCCGGATGTTCTTCTCGCCCAGGTACTTGGCCAGGTAGCGCGAGGTCGACTCGAGCGCGGCCTTGGCCACACCCATCCAGTCGTAGCCCGGCCACGCCACCTGCGCGTCGAAGTCGAGGCCGACCACCGAGCCGCCGCGCCCCTTGTTCGCCTCCAGGAGCGGCAGACAGGCCATCGTCAGCGACTTCAGCGAGTACGCCGAGACCTCCACCGCGGTGGCCACGTCGGGCCACTCGGTGTTGAGGAAGTTGCCGCCGAGGGCGTCCTTCGGGCCGAACGCGATCGAGTGCACGACGCCGTCCAGGGCCGGCACGTGCGCGCGTACGTTGTCCGCGAGTGCCGCGAGGTGTTCGGCGTTCGTCACGTCCAGTTCGATCACCGGGGCCGGCTTCGGCAGCCGGTTCGCGATGCGGTTGACCAGCGAGAGGCGGCCGAATCCGGTCAGTACGACCTCGGCGCCCTCCTCCTGGGCCCGCTTGGCGACGTGGAAGCCGAGGGAGGCGTCGGTGATGACGCCGGTGACGAGAATGCGCTTGCCCGCAAGCAGGTCGCCCATGAGTTCAGTGCCCCATTCCAAGTCCGCCGTCCACAGGGATGACGGCTCCGGTGATGTACGACGCGGCGTCGGAGGTGAGGAACCGGACCACGCCGGCCACCTCGTCCACGTCGGCGTAGCGCGCCAGCGGGATCTCCTTGAGGATCTGCGCCTTGCGCTCCTCGCCCAGCACCTCGGTCATCGCGGTGTCCACGAAGCCCGGCGCCACCACGTTCGCGGTGATGTTGCGCGAGCCCAGTTCGCGGGCGATCGAACGGGCGAAGCCGACCAGACCGGCCTTGGAGGCCGCGTAGTTGGCCTGCCCCGGCGAACCGGACAGCCCGACCACCGACGAGATCAGCACGATGCGTCCCTTGCGGGCCCGCAACATGCCCTTGCTCGCCCGCTTGACCACGCGGAACGTGCCGGTGAGGTTGGTGTCGACGACGCTGGTGAAGTCCTCCTCGCTCATCCGGAGCAGGAGCGTGTCCCGGGTGATGCCGGCGTTGGCGATCAGCACCTCGACCGGGCCGTGCGCGGCCTCGACCTCCTTGAACGCCTGCTCGACCTGCTCGCCGTCGGTGATGTCGCACCGCACGCCGAGCAGCCCCTCCGGGGGCTCGCCGGAGCGATACGTGATCGCGACCTTGTCGCCGTCGGCGGCGAAGGCCCGGGCGATGGCCAGGCCGATGCCCCGGTTTCCTCCCGTGACCAGTACGGACCGGCTCAACGGATCACTCCTCTGTTCTGGGATGTTCCGGGGTGTCCCCGAATATCGCCGACTGTTCCCCGACCGTCCCCGGCCGTGCTCACGCACGCCCGGGTGCCGCCCGGGCAGACCTCGACTCGCGTCACGATGACGCTATCGGGCTACCCCGGGGTAAGGGGAATCCGGTCCGGGACAGCGTCCCCGAATGGTTCCTTGTGGGAACCCCACAAGACCGACGGAAAACGGAACGACCCCCTCCACCCTTCGGGCACCGGCGGAATCCGGCCGGCCTGCCTCCGGCATGTTTCGTTCCGGTTGCCCGGGCGCAAGACCCGTCCGAGCACACGACCGGTCCTTCCGGGAGACCGGAATGCCGGCGACGGCGTGTCTGGTTGACTGAACGACGCGAGCCGACAGGCCGAACGTATGGAGGAATGGGTGCCCAACGAGATCGATCCGACGTTCCTCGCCTATCCCCTTCGGGAGCTGGCCGCCGCGGCCCTGTCCCGAGCCGGGGAACTGGGCGCCGAACACGCGGACTTCCGCTTCGAGCGCGTACGAGACGCGTCCTTCCGGCTGCGCGACGGGCGGACCGACTCGTCCGTGGACACCACCGACGTGGGCTTCGCGGTCCGGGTCGTGCACGACGGGGCGTGGGGCTTCGCGGCGGGTGTGGATCTGACTCCCGAGGCGGCGGCGTACGTCGCCGAGCAGGCCGTCGCGGTCGCGCGCGTGTCCCGCTCGGTGAGCGAGGCGGCCGGCGCGGGCGAGACGGTGGCGCTGGCGGAGGAGCCGGTACACGCCGACGAGACGTGGATCTCGGCGTACCGGATCAACCCGTTCGACGTGCCCGAGGCCGAGCGGATCGCCCTGTTGGCCCGGTGGAGCCGCGAACTGCTGGCCGCCGACGGCGTGGACCACGTGGACGCCACCTGCATGGTGGTCCAGGAGAACAAGTTCTACGCCGACTCGGCCGGCACCACGACCACGCAGCAGCGGGTGCGGATACACCCCCAGCTGACCGTGATCGCGGTGGACCGCGAGTCCGGCGCCTACGAGACGATGCGCACCATCGCGCCGCCGGTCGGTCGGGGCTGGGAGTACGTCAAGAGTGTGGGCTGGGACTGGGACGAGGAGCTGGCGTCGCTGCCGGGCCTGCTCGCCGAGCGGGTCAAGGCGCCGAGCGTCGAGGCCGGCGAGTACGACCTGGTGATCGACCCGAGCAACCTGTGGCTGACCATCCACGAGTCGATCGGGCACGCCACCGAGTTGGACCGCGCGCTCGGCTACGAGGCCGCCTACGCGGGCACCTCGTTCGCCACCTTCGACCAGCTGAACAAGCTCCGGTACGGCTCACCGGTGATGCACGTCACCGGCGACCGCACCGTGCAACACGGCCTGGCCACCATCGGCTTCGACGACGAGGGTGTGGCCACGCAGAGCTGGGACCTGGTCACCGGCGGCGTGCTGACCGGCTATCAGCTGGACCGGCGGATGGCGCTGATGCAGGGGTTGGGCCGCTCCAACGGCTGCGCCTTCGCCGACTCCCCCGGGCACGTCCCGGTGCAGCGCATGGCCAACGTCTCGCTGCAACCGGGCGCGGACGACCTGTCCACCGCCGAGCTGATCGGCCGGGTGCACCGCGGCCTGTACATCGTCGGCGACAAGTCGTGGTCGATCGACATGCAGCGCTACAACTTCCAGTTCACCGGCCAGCGGGCCTACCTGATCGAGGACGGCCGGATCGTCGGGCAGGTCAAGGACTTCGCCTACCAGGCCACCACGACCGACTTCTGGGGCTCGATGGAGGCGGTCGGCGGACCCGGTACCTACGTCCTCGGCGGCGCCTTCAACTGCGGCAAGGCGCAGCCCGGGCAGGTCGCGGCGGTCAGCCACGGGTGTCCGTCGGCGCTGTTCCGCGGCGTGAAGGTCCTCAACACGGTTCAGGAGGCGGGTCGATGAGCGGCGGGCAGACCGTGGTGACGCGGCCGGACGAGACGGTCGAGCGGGCGTTGGCGCTGTCGAAGGCGGACGGCTGCGTGGTGATCGCCGAGGAGACCTCGGCGGCGAACCTGCGCTGGGCGGGCAACGCGCTGACCACCAACGGCGAGACGCGGGGTCGGCGGGTGACCGTGGTGGCCACGGTCGCGGGCACCGAGGGCACCGCGTCCGGGACGGTCTCGCGCAGCGGCGTGACGGTGGATCGGCTGGAGGGCCTGGTACGGGCCGCGGAGGCGGCGGCCCGTGAAGCCGGTCCGGCCGAGGACGCGAGACCGCTCCTGGGGGCCTCGGGCGGCCCGGACGACGGCTTCGCCGAGGCGCCGGCGCAGACGTCCATCGGCGTGTTCGCGGACTTCGCGCCGGAGCTGGGCGCCGCGTTCGGCCGGGCCCGGGAGGCGGACCGGCTGCTGTACGGCTTCGCCTCGCACCAGCTGACCTCCAGCTATGTGGGCACCTCCGCCGGGCTGCGGCGCCGGCACGACCAGCCCACCGGGCACGTCGAGTTGAACGCCAAGTCGGGCGACCTGACCCGGTCCGCGTGGGGCGGCACGCCGACGCGCGACTTCCGGGACGTGGACCTGGCGGCGCTGGACGCGGACCTCGCCGAGCGGCTGTCCTGGGCGACCCGCACGATCGACCTGCCCGCGGGCCGCTACGAGACCCTGCTGCCGCCGTCGGCGGTCGCGGACCTGATGGTCTACATGTACTGGCAGGGCGGCGCCCGGGACGCGCACGAGGGCCGTACGGTCTTCAGCAAGCCGGGTGGCGGCACGCGGGTCGGCGACCGGCTCACCGAGCTGCCGCTGACCCTGTACAGCGACCCGAACCACCCGGGTCTGGAGAGCGCGCCGTTCACCATCGCGCACGCGTCGAGCGACACGGCGTCGGTGTTCGACAACGGGCTGCCGCTGGAGCGTACGAACTGGGTCACCGACGGCGTGCTCACCGCGCTGTCGACCAACCGGCACACCGCCGAGCTGACCGGGCTCGCGGTCGCGCCGGAGATCGACAACCTGATCCTGGACGCGCCGGCGGGCGGGCCGACGTTGGCGGAGATGGTCGCGTCGACCGAGCGCGGGCTGCTGCTGACGTGCCTCTGGTATATCCGCGAGGTGGATCCGCAGACGCTGCTGCTCACGGGGTTGACCCGGGACGGGGTGTACCTGGTGGAGGGTGGCGAGGTGGTCGGGGCGGTGAACAACTTCCGATTCAACGAGTCGCCGGTGGACGTGTTGGGGCGGGCCGTCGAGGCGGGGCGGACCGAGCGTACGTATCCGCGCGAGTGGGGTGACTGGTTCACGCGGGCGGCGATGCCGGCCCTGCGGGTGCGGGACTTCAACATGTCGTCGCCGAGTCGGGCGCAGTAGCGGGTCGGGGCGGGCCGGCCTGCGGCCCGCCTTGTCCTCGAGCGCCGGACGGGCTGAGGGGTTTCGGGCTCCCCGAGCGCCGGAGGCCGCCGTTGGGCGGTGGCCTCCGGCCGGGTGTCCTCAAACGCCGGACGGGCTGCTTGTTCGGTGCCCCCCGTGCCGAGGCTGCGGTTCGGCGTGGCCTGCGGCCCGCTGTCCTCGAGCGCCGGATCGGCTGATTGTTCGGTGCCCCGAGGGGGCGGGGCTGTGGTTCGGCGTCCCGCGTTGGTCGGCTCGCGGGAAAATCGGTGTGCCCTCGTGCGGCTTCGTGATTTTGTTGGGGTTCATCATGAACATCGTCAAGATTTCGAAGTATCTCTCCCGGCATCTGCGGCATCAGCCCGAGCGGCTCGGGATCGTCCTGGACGAGGCCGGGTGGGTCGAGGTGGATGTGTTGCTCGCGGCCTGCGCCGCGCACGGGGTGGCGTTGTCGCGCGCGCAGCTCGAACGTGTGGTCGCGGAGAACGACAAGCGGCGGTTCGCATTCTCCGCCGACGGGACCCGGATCCGGGCCAGTCAGGGCCACACCGTCGCGGTGGACCTGGGGCTGGTCGAGGCGGTGCCGCCCGCCGTGCTCTTCCACGGGACGAACGCCCGGAGTGCGACCGCGATTTCGGTCGAGGGGCTGCGGCCGATGGAGCGGCACGACGTGCACCTGTCCGTCGACGTGGAGACGGCGCGCCGGGTGGGCGCGCGGCGCGGTCGGCCGGTGGTGTTCGCGGTGCGGGCCGAGCGCATGGTCGCCGACGGGCATACGTTCCGCCGCTCGGACAACGGCGTCTGGCTGGTCCCGGCGGTGCCGCCGGAGTACCTGGACCGGCGCGACTGACCGTACCCGGCACATCCCCCACTCGGGTCAGCTCACGGCAAAGCTCCCGCCCCCGGTCTCGGTGCGGGGCACACGCGGGCGTACCGTGAGGATGCGGACGAGTGTGTGGTCACATGGGCGGAGACGGTGGGACCGTGAAAAACACCAAGGGCGCGGTATTCCAGATCAGTGGTGCGCGCAAGGGACTGACCGAGGACGTCGCCGGGCGCCAACGCCGGTATGTCATCTCGATGTCGATCCGCACCGTGTGCTTCGTGGCGGCGGTGTTCACCCCGTCGCCGTGGCGGTGGATATTGGTCGCCGGCGCGCTGTTCCTGCCCTATATCGCGGTGGTGCTGGCCAACGCGGGTCGCGAACCCACCTCGAACGCGCCGGTGCAGGCGCAGTTCGTACCGCCGCTGCCACCCAAGGCGCTGGAGCCGCCGCCCGGCGCGGTGCTCACGAGCGCCGAGCGGGAGACGTTGCACACACACTCCGAGGACTCGTGGACGACGACCGTCGGTACCCCGCCGGCGGCCGGCGCGGAACCGACCGACCTTTTGTCGCACACGGATTCGGATACGCACGGTGACCCCGAGGGTGCCGATCGGGGCCACATCGGTGACCCGAAGGGTGCCCCTTCGCACAGCGTCAAAAATTAGCGGCAAGCGCTACGCGGGTTGGTGCTTCAACCGCCGGCCGGACGTGCCATACTTCGAAACGTGCTCCGTATCCCCCGTCGGAGCGACCGACGCGATGCCGGGCGGCTCCCCCCGTGGCTGCCCGGCATCGCCCGTGTCCGGGGTCTTTCGCCGGTCCGCAGGTGGATCCGCAGGGCGATACCGCACCAGCCTGTTGCTTACTGAGAGCAGCGCTCCGGTTGGCGCCTGACACAGGGTCAGTTCCTCGGAACGGGCACCGCGCCGGAGTGAACGGCCTCGTCTGCGACACTGGTGGGCATGTTTCCCACCCCCGCCGATCCCGGTCGACCGATCTGTTCGGCGAAGGGTTGCCGCGCCGACGCCCGGTGGGTTCTGGCCTGGAACAACCCCAAGCTGCATACCCCGGAACGGCGCAAGACGTGGCTCGCGTGCGACGAGCACCGTGAGCATTTGGCCCAGTTTCTGGGGATTCGCGGATTCCTCAAGGACACGGTGGCGTTCGCCGATTGGCACGAGCCCGAGTCCCCGGGCGAATCGGCGTCCGAGCGGTCCTGAGAGGCGTCGCGCGAGAGCGCGTCGGCGTCCGACGACGCCGGCGGGTCAGCCGCCGATAGCGGACATGGGGCGGTCGGGCTGGAGGAACTCCGGGTCGTCGATTCCCGCGCCGGCCTTCTTCGTCCACATCGCGGCGCGCCAGCGGTCGGCGATCTCCGCGTCGTCCGCACCGCCGCGCAGCGCCGCGCGCAGATCGGACTCCTCGCGCGCGAACAGGCAATTGCGGATCTGCCCGTCGGCGGTCAGCCGGGTCCGGTCGCACGCCTCGCAGAACGGGCGGGTGACCGAGCCGATCACGCCCACCGTGCCCGGGCCGCCGTCCACGAGCCAGCGCTCGGCGGGGTCGCTGCCGCGCCCGAACTCGGGGTCGAGCCGGAAGGCGGCGCGCAGCGCGGTCAGGATCTCCCCGGCGGTGATCATCTCCGAGCGCTGCCAGCCGTGCTGCGCGTCCAGCGGCATCTGCTCGATGAAGCGCAGTTCGTAGCCGCGCTCCAGACACCACGCCAGCAGCGCGGCGGCCTCGTCGTCGTTCACCCCGCGCATCAGCACGGTGTTGACCTTGACCGGGCCGAGCCCGGCGTCGACCGCGGCGGCCAACCCGGCCACCACGTCGGCGTGCCGGTCGCGGCGGGTCATCGCCTTGAAGCGGGCCGGATCGAGGGTGTCCAGGGAGACGTTGACCCGGTCCAGGCCGACCTCGCGCAACGTGGGCGCCAGGCGGGCCAGGCCGATCCCGTTGGTGGTGACGGACAACGTCGGGCGCGGCTCCAGGGCGGCGGCCGCACGGACGATGTCGACCAGCTCGCGGCGCAGCAGCGGCTCGCCGCCGGTGAAGCGGACCTCGCGCACACCGAGCATGGTCACCGCGATCCGTACCAGGCGGGAGATCTCCTCGCCGGTCAGCAGCTCGGGTTTGGCCAGCCAGTCCAGCCCCTCTTCGGGCATGCAGTACGTGCACCGCAGGTTGCAGCGGTCGGTCAGCGACACCCGCAGGTCGGTCGCCATGCGACCGAAACCGTCGACGAGTCCTCCGGTGCGGTGGTGCGTGCTCACCTTCGACCCCTCTCCTCCGTGCGGTCGGTCCCTTGCGGCAAGCTTCCCAGGTTACGCGGGTTGCTCCGACCGGTGCTCCCCAGGCTACGAGCCGAACGCCGGAACGGTTGCAGTGGTGTATCCCACACGGGTCGGGACAACCGTGGCTCGCTCGGCGCGCGTGATCCGCGAGAGGATCCAGGCTCACTACGAGGAGGCTTCACCAGTGAGACACGCAGCGGGCAGCGGAGAACCACAGCCCGACGAAGGGGGCACACCCGACGGAGCGCACTTCCTGGACACCTCGTGGGAACAGCACAGTTCGGGCTCGGGGCACGCGGCCGGTCCACCCGGATCGCAGCCGCCCGGCGCACCCGGCATACCCGGTACGCCGGGCAGGTTCGACGCGGAGACCACGCCGGTTCCGGCCGACTGGTACACGCGTGAGCAGCCGCCCGTCGGTTCGGCCGCGCCGGTCGCCGAGCCGCCCCGACCGGTTCCCGCCGACGCGCCTGCGCCGACGCGGCGCCGGCGCGGCAAGCTGGTGGCCTGGAGCCTGGCGGGCGCGCTGATCCTCGGCGGGGCCGGGGCCGGCGCGGTGTTGTTCCTCGGCGGTGGCGACGACGACAAGAAGGACCGGGCGGACTCGGTGGGCGCGCAGGTGACGCCGAACCCCGAGCAGGCCCCGAACACCCAGACGGCTCCCACGAACGCACCCTCCACCGGCTCCTCGTCGAGCACGTCGGCGACGACCAAGCCGCCGAAATCGACCGCTTCGAGCACCGCCAAGCCGCCCGCCAACGACAAGGACGCGCCCAAGGACCCGAAGGCGCTCACCCCGGCCGCGTACGCCGCGTGGCAAAAGATCGACAAGGCGATGGCGGCCGAGGGCATCAAGCTGAACCTGAACTCCGGCAAACGCGGCTGGGCGCACCAGCAAAAGCTCCTGGACGACAAGATCGCCGAGGTCGGCTCGCGCGAGGCGGCGCTGCACTGGGTGCTGCCGCCGGAGAAGTCGATGCACGTCCGGGGCGTCGCGGTGGACATCTACCCGGCCAACGCCCAGGCCTGGCTCCAGGCCAAGGGCAGCAAGTACGGCTGGTGCCGGATGTACGACAACGAGGAATGGCACTTCGAGTACAACGCCTCGTACACCAACGGCTGCCCGGCCCGCCTCCCCAGCGCCCTCGACGCCGACTGACCCCCACCCGAACCCACGCGCGCGGAAGCCGACCGGCTTCCGCGCGCGTCGCGTTTGCGGCGCGGCGTGTCAGGCGTCGAAGTCGTATTCCAGGATGGACGAGCCGGCGTCCATCACCATGCTGTTGACCTCGACGACCCGGCGATCGGCGGCAAAGGCCGTCCGACACACCGGCACCACCGGCACCCCGGCGGCGAGCCCGAGTTGTTCCGCCTCGGCCCTGGTTGGCATCCGGGCACGCACCTGCTCCTGGAAGTGGGCCGGCGCCGCACCGGGTTCGGCCAGTCGCGCACAGGTCCCGCCGGGCCCGGTGTCGGTGTGCGTGATCGCCGAACCTGCGACCAGCTCGGCCCGCTCGGGTCGCAACTGCGCTCGCCGAGCCGGCGCCGAAGGGCGTTGACGGCGATCCGGGCTCACGGTTTGTACGGCAGGGACGGTACGTCGAAGCAGTTCGTGGTCATGTCCGGCACCTGGGCGATCCAGCCGCCCGGGGCGCCGTCCTGCCAGCGGGCCACGTCGAAGCAGGTGCGGGTGGGTGCGGCGACGCGGTCGACCGGTTCGGCCTTGAAGTCGACCGGGATCAGCAGGCCGTGCGCGTCGTAGCCCTCGGGGCGGTTGACGAAGCCCTCGACGCAGGCCCGGGTCACCTTGGCGCCGCACGAGGCGATCGCGTCGGTGAGCCACATCGCCGAGGCCCAGCCCTCCAGTTCCCACTGGGAGAGCTTGTCCTCGCGGTCGGGGAAGTACTTCTTCATCGCGGCCCGGAACTCGGCCACCGCGGGCTGCCCGGTGTCCGTGTAGCCCCGGCTGTTGCCGGTCGCGTAGATGCTGTTGCGGCAGGTCGGGGACGCCTTGAAGTCCTCGCCGACGCGGGCGTTCCAGTTCTGCACGTTGGTCACCTTGGCGGTCACCCGCAGGTCGCTGCCGTCCATCGCCTTGCACAGTTCGACGTTGCCGCGCGTGTCCACCGCGTCGAAGACGATGTCGACGCCCTTGCTGCGCATGTCCACCACCGCGGCGGCGAAGTTCGGCAGCGCGAAGTCGACCTGCTTCTCGACGACCGTGTAGCCCTCGGAGCGCAGCCCGTCGGCGACGGTCTGCGCGTAGCGCGCGGAGTCGGCCTGGTTGTACGACACCACGGCGGCGGTGCGGGCGCCGAGTTTCTCCTTGAAGTAGCGGTAGACCTCGGTGCTCGCGTACAGCCGGCCGTCCCAGCCCACCTTGCCGTCGCGTGGCGCGCGCGATCCGTAGATCGAGTACAGGTGCGGGTACGTCTCGTACGCGGTCCCGATCGGCTGCCCGCCGACGTCGGGCACGCCCTTGTCGCTGACGTACTGGGCGGCGTTGTAGCTGTAGATGCTGTTGCCCGCGAAGGCGAACACCTTGTCGTCCTCGACCAGTCGGCGGGCGCAGCGCTGGTTGGCCACGCCGTAGCCGTTGTCGTCGCAGGCGGACACCTTCACCCGGCGCCCGTTCACCCCGCCGCGGTCGTTGAGCGCCTTGAAATAGGCCTGGGCGCCGTACATCGGCCCGGAGAACGTCTCGTTGCCGAGCACCCCTTGGACGGTGTCGATCATGCCCACGGTGATCTCCGTGGGCGTGACGCCCACGTCGGACGCGGTGTTGGTGTTCGGCACCGCGGCGGCGGACGCGGGTGCCGGAGCACGATCCTCGCGGAAGTCGCGCTCCGGCAGCCGCGAACCGCACCCGGTCAGCGCGGCGACCGCGCACAACACGCCGGACAGCACCAGGGCCACCGAGGCGCACGGCATGCGCCGTCCGTGGATACGACGATGCATGCGTGCTCCTCGGTGACCCGGGGTCGGCGGGGAACCCGCCCGTGCGGAGTGGGGCGTCAGGCCGTCGGGCAACCCGGGGCGACGGTGCCCGGCTTGAGCGCGCCGACCAGCGTGCAGACGGTGCCCAGGCTGACCTTCCAGGTACCGTCCTGCTTGACCGCCTTGCCGTTCTGGCCGGGCAGCGCCGGGGTGCCGGCGAGCAGGATGTCGAACGTGACGTCCGCGGTGTCGCCGTTGATCTTGACCGCGGTGGTCTTGGAGGTGACCGACTTGGCCAGCGGGTCGTTGGCGAGCGTCTCGACGAGCGCGCCCATCTTGTCCGCGTTCTCCAAAACCGCCTTGCGCGCGTCGAGCGGCTGGGCGTTGTCGAACAGCTTGTCCCAGTTGTCGGCGACCTTCTTCTCCTCGCCGGTCAACGTGGTCGAGCCGCCGCCGGTCGAGGGGGCGCCGCTGCTGCCGCCCGCGGTGGCGGGCGACGAGGCGGTGGCCGGCGGAGTCGCGGCGCTGGTCTGGCCACCCGCCGCCGGCGCGCTCGCCGACTGGGACGCCTTGGCGTCCTTCTTGTCGTCCTTGTCGTCGTCGCTGCTACACCCGGACATCACCAGCACCGCCACCAGCGGCAGGGCCAGCAGCGCACGGCGCGCGCCCTTGCGCCGACCCGCACCGGTGCCGTTCCGCTTGGCCCGCTCGTTGATCAAGTCCACGCTCACGTGCGTTCACCACCCGTTCCGCCGGTCGCCCGGCGTCCTGTTGCTGTTGATGTAGCCAGGTAGTACCTGGGTTACCGGCAAGTCATGTTGCCATGCGCGACTCGGTATCCAATCGTGTTCCGGGCCGTATGACCAGATCCCGGCGAACTACGCTGAGGCACCGATACGCAATCGGGCGGACTCGACGGGTGGACCATATGGCAGGTTCGACGAACTCGGCAGGTTCCACGGGAAAGGCGAACTCCCTTGCCGAAAGACAGCGTACGGCCGCCGCGCCCCCGGCCATCGAGGGTTTGCGGCGGTTGGCGCGCACGCACGGCGGCTGGTTCGTCGGGTTGTGCGGGGCGCTGCTGTGCGCGGTGGGGTGGTACGGCGTGTCGGGTGAACGGTACGAGGCGCGCCAACTGCCCTACCTGGCCTCGGCCACCATTCCGGGCGCGGCGCTGATCGTCGCGGGCGCGGTACTCGTGGTGGGGACCCGGCGCGGGACGGCGGAGGCCGCCGCCGGGACGAGCGTGGAGAACGCGGAGTTGCGGCGGATGATGGGCCGGCTGTACGAGCTGCTGGTCGAGCCGGAGCCGACCGACGCGGCGGCCGAGGTGGGCGCCGGGGCGGCGTGGGTGACGGTTCCGGGCGGAGCGCGCTATCACCGGAGCGGGTGCTCGCTGGTGCGGGGCAAGAACGGGGTGACGCCGGTGGATGCGGCGGCGGTGCGGGATCGGGACCTGCGGCCGTGCCGGTTGTGCGATCCCGGCCCGGCGGCGGGTTCGAGCGCTCGCGGTGCGGCCGGTGGACGGTCGGACGGGGCCTTCGGGGGCGATGCCGGGACCGACGGGCCGAGCGCGCCCGGCGCCGACGGCTGAGCGCCGTGCTCACCGTCGAACTGGCGCTCGCCGGGCTGGGCGTGGGCGCGATCGCGGCGCTCGCGGCGGTCGGGATGATCACCTCCTACCGGGCCACCGGCGTGTTCAACCTGTCCTTCGGCGCACTCGCGATGATCGTGGCCTACCTCGTCTGGCAGCAGGTGCGCGTGTGGGGCTGGCCGCTGTGGGCGGCGGTACTGCTCGACGTGGGCGTGGTGGCGCCGGCGCTCGGCCTGGTCCTGGAGCGCTTCGTCTTTCGCGGTCTGCACCGCGAGGGGGCCGGTCCGGCCCGGATGCTGGTCGCCTCGCTGGGCGTGTTCGTGCTCCTGGTCGGCGTGGCCACGCTGGCCTGGGGCACCCAGGCCCGGCTCGATCCGCCCTCGATCGTGCCGACGGGCACGGTCGGCCTGCCCGGCGACACGTCGGTGGCCAAGGGGACGCTGGTCGAACTGGGCGTGGTGGCCGCGGTCGCCGTACTGGTCGCCGTCGTCACCCGGTTCACCCGCTTCGGTGTGCGGCTGCGCGCGGTGGTGGACCGACGGGCCCTGGCCGAGTTGTCCGGGGTGCCGGCCGATCGCGTCGCCGCGGCCGGGTGGGCCTTCGGGTCGATGCTGGCGGGGCTGACCGGCGTGTTGCTCGCGCCGCACCTGCGGCTGGATCCGTACGGCCTGACCCTGCTCGTCCTGGAGACGATCGGCGTCGCGGTGGTGGCCCGGCTGGCCAGTCTGCCGGTGGCGATCCTGGCGGCGTTGGCGATCGGGGTGGGGCAGAGCGAGTTGTCCCGGCTCGAACCCGACTCGTGGGGACTTATCCAGGCGCTCCAGGCGAACCTGTTCGTGGTGGTGATGCTGGTCGCGCTCCTGGTACTGCCCCGCATGGTCGAGGTCGGCGGCCCCGACCCGGAACGCGCGGCCGGCGCCCGGATAGGGACCGGGCACGGGGAGAGCGCGCCGGTGGGCTGGTGGGTGCCGTTCGTCGCGGTCGCCGCGGCGCCGCTCGCGCTGGGCACGGAACATCTGCGGGTCGCGCAGCAGGTGCCGGCGATGGCGATCGTGTTCGTGTCGCTGGTGATGCTCACCGGATACGCCGGCCAGATCTCGCTCGGCCAGGCCGGCTTCGCCGGACTCGGCGCGTTGTTCGCGGCGCAGCTGACCGGGCGGGGCGTCCCGGCCCTGCTCGCGCTGCTCCTGGCCGCGCTCCTGGTGGTGCCGGTGGGCCTGCTGACCGGGTGGCCGGCGATCCGGCGGCGCGGGCTGACCCTGGCGCTGACCACCTTCGCGGTGGCCGCGGTGGTCAGCCGGTTCGTCTTCGCCCAGCCGCGCTTCACCACCGACCTCGCACTCGACCACCCGTGGCCGTTCGACGGGGAACGCTCCTTCTACGCCCTGGAGTTGGCCTGCCTCGTACTGGTGCTCCTTGTGGTCCGCCGGCTGCACGTGAGCCGGCTCGGGCGGATGCTGGTCGCGGTCCGCGACCACGAGCGCGGCGCGGCGGCGGCCGGCGTGGACGTCTCCTCGGCCAAGGTCTTCGTCTTCGCGGTCAGCGCCGGCGTGGCCGGGCTCGGCGGCGCGCTGCTCGGGATGGGCGGGCGCGCCTTCGACGCGGCGGCCTTCGACCCGGTGCTCGGCCTGGTCTGGTTCGCCGCGGTGGTGGTGTTCGGCGTGGACAGCGCGGCCGGCGCGGTGTTGGCCGCCGGCCTGGTGGTCGCCCTGGACGCGGCCGCCACGGCCGGCATGTCCACGATCGTGATCGGCGGCCTGGCGGTGCTGCTGTCCCGGATGCCCGGCGGCGTCCCGGCGACCCTCCTGCGCCTGGCCGCGGGGCCGGCGCCGGTGCCCGCGCCGCCGCCCCCGCCGGTCCGGCTCGGCCCGCTGGGGCGCACCCTGCGCGAGCGGGTGCGCGCGAGCCGGGCGGAGGTGGGCGGGTGAGCGCGCTGCGGGCCCAGGGGGTGGTTCGCCGGTTCGGCGGGCTGCGGGCCGTGGACGGGGTCGACCTGACCGTGCCGTCGGGCGTGGTGACGGCGGTGATCGGGCCGAACGGGGCGGGCAAGAGCACCCTGTTCGACTGCCTGGCGGGTGGGCGTGTCGATGCCGGGCGGGTGTACCTGGGCACGCGCGACGTGACCCGGCTGCCCGCGCACCGGCGGGCCCGGCTCGGGCTGGCCCGCACGTTCCAGGCGGTGTCGATCTTTCCCAGCCTGACGGTGGTGGACAACCTGCGGGTGGCCGCGGAGAACCGGTCCGGATCCTCCGCCCCGGCCCGCCTGCTCGGCCTGCCCGATCCCGCCCGAGGACGGACCGGGGACGCGGTGGAGGCGGCGCTCGACCGGCTCGCGCTCACCGAACACGCGTACACCCGGGCCGGCGAACTCCCGGCCGCGATACTGCGGATGGTCGAATTGGCGCGCGCGCTCGCGGCGTCCCCGTCGGTACTGCTCCTGGACGAGCCGGCCAGCGGACTCGACGACGCGCAGACCGAGCGGCTGCGCCGCGAACTGCGCGCGCTGGCCGCCGACGGCCTGGCGATCCTGCTGGTCGAACACGACATGGACCTGGTGTTCGGGGTGGCCGACACGGTGCACGTGATGGCCGCGGGCCGGATCGTCGCGGCCGGCACCCCGGACGAGATCCGGCGCGACGCGCGGGCCCGGGAGGTGTACCTCTGATGCCGATCACCCTGTCAGTCGGCGGACTTCGGGTCCGGCACGGCCCGGTCGAGGCGCTGCACGGCGTCGACCTGGACTTCCCCGCCGGCGCCGTCACCGCGCTGGTCGGCCGCAACGGCTCCGGTCGCAGCACGCTCCTCGACACGCTGGCCGGGCTGGTCCGGCCCACCGCCGGCACGATCACCTGGGACGGTGTGGACGTCACCGCCTGGCCCGCCGACCGCCGCGCCCGCGCCGGCCTGACCCTGATCCCCGAGCGGGGCGGGGTGTTCGCCGGCCTGAGCGTGGCCGACAACCTGCGCCTGTTCGCCGACGGCCGCGACGTGGCGCCGGCCCTGACCGCGTTCCCGGTGCTGGCCGATCGGCTGAGGCAGCGGGCCGGCACGCTCTCCGGCGGCGAGCAGCAGATGCTCGCGGTGAGCCGGGCCCTGCTCACCCCCGCCAGGCTCCTGCTCCTGGACGAACTCAGCCAGGGCCTGGCCCCCCGCGTGGCGGCCCACCTGTACGGCGTGGTGGCCGCCCTGGCCACGGCCGAGCGCACGGTGATCCTGGTCGAACAGCACACGGGCGAGGCCCTGCGCCGCGCCGAGGTCGTCTACGCCCTCAGCCGAGGCACCGTCACCTTCAGAGGCGACCCGACCGAATACGAGTCCCACCCGGACAGCGCCCGTCGCACGTAGGTCAACACCCGTCGGCGCGATACCAGGGCTCCGGCGTGTCGAGTGTGGTCCCCGGTGGATGGCCCAGGGGTGCGGCGGGGGTGGGGCCGGGGGTCTCGGGCACCGGGTAGGGCAGGGGCACCATGCCGAAGGGACGGCGGTGGTGTGGATCGGGGTTGGGGGCGATCAGGGCCGAACCTCGCACGGGGGCTGCCTTTCGCTGCGCCGGCCCCGAGGTCTTGCGCCCCGACGCCGCGCCCGTCGAATCACGTCGACGGACACGGCGTTCAACGACCGGGCGGGGACGGAGTGTCGCCGAATCACTCCGGCGGCCCCGCGCGGGGGCGGATTTCGGCCACGGTCGCAGGGCGTGCAGGCGTGCGGTTGTCGGTGGCGAGTGCCAGGGTCGCGCGTGGACTGCCGAGGGGAGATCGGTGCGTTGCCCGAGATCGAGCCACACCACGCGTACACGGTCGTGGTGATCAGAACCGACCACACCAACGACGCGGCGTGGACCGACGTGATGGCGGAGTTGGCGAAACCCTGGGGGCCGGCCGACGACAGGCCGGCGATCGTGCTGCTCGTCGACGATCCCGCCTGGGCGGACGCCGAGCCCGACGACATCGTGGCCGCAGCTCGACACGACGCGCACACGTTCGTGCTTTTCGTCGCCGACCCGCACACCATGGGGTGCGACGATCATGCGCTGCTCGCGCTCGACCCCCGATACGACGAGGAGGACCCGGACCCGATCGACATCGCGTCCCCGCGCGCGTTCCGGATCCTGCCGGCCGCCACGCACAACGTGCAGGCCAACCTCGCCGACGCGAACCTGTTCTTCGCGGAATTCGCCAGGGTCGCCCATGCCGACCCCGACGGCGTGCTGCGGTGCTGACGGTGGGCGTCGCGACCCGTCAGCGCGGCATCACCGTGCCCCGCAACACCACCGCGCGCGGGTCGGCCAACACGCCGACGTCGGCCCGTGGATCGGCCGAATACACCACCACGTCGGCCGACGCGCCCTCGGCGATCGCGTCCCGGCCGAGCCAGCGGCGGGCGGACCAGCACGCGGCGGACAGCGCGTCGCGCGCCGGGATGCCGGCCGCGACCAGCTCCGCGACCTCGTCGGCGACCAGGCCGTGCGGCAGCGAGCCGCCCGCGTCCGTGCCCACGAAGATCGGGATGCCCGCGTCGTAGGCGGCCCGCACCGTGGCATAGCGGTTGGCGTGCAGCGCGCGCATGTGCGCGGCGTAGGTCGGGAACTTGGCGCCCGCCTGGTCGGCGATCCCTGGGAAGGTGGCGATGTTGACCAGCGTCGGCACGATCGCCACGCCCCGCTCGGCGAACAGCGGGATCAGGTCCTCGGTCAACCCGGTGGCGTGTTCGATGCAGTCGATGCCCGCCTCCACCAGGTCCGGAAGCGAGTTCTCGGCGAAGCAGTGCGCGGTGACCCGGGCGCCCTCGGCGTGCGCGGCGGCGATCGCCGCCTGGAGCGCGTCCTTGGGCCACAGCGGCGCCAGGTCCCCGGTGTCCCGGTCGATCCAGTCTCCGACCAGCTTGACCCAGCCGTCGCCGCGCCGGGCCTCCTGGATCACGAACGCGGTCAGGTCACCCGGCTCGATCTCGTGCGCGTAGTTGCGGATGTAGCGCTTGGGCCGGGCCAGATGCCGCCCCGCGCGGATCAGCCGGGGCAGGTCCTCGCGGCCGTCGATCCAGCGGGTGTCGGCGGCCGAGCCCGCGTCGCGCAGCAGCAGCGCGCCCGCGTCCCGGTCGGTGATCGCCTGGCGCTCGGCGGTCGGCGCGTCGACCGCGCCGTGCGCGTCGATCCCGACATGGCAGTGCGCGTCGACCAGGCCGGGCAGTACCCACCCCTCCAACGTGGCGTCGACGGCGAGCGACGTCGGCCGCTCGAAGGTGATCCGCCCGCCGATCACCCACATCTCGTCACGGACATCCTCGGGGCCGACCAGAACGCGGCCCTTCACGTGCAGCACGGTCATGCCGAGACCCTACGACCTGCCCGCCCCCGACCCCACCTCCCCGAACACCCGACCCCGAACCCGAGGCTGTGGCTGAGGCCGAAGGCCCGCCCACGCACGGCTGATCCGGTTGTGCCGGCCGCACCCCGTGTCGAAGGCTCGTCCCCCATGAACACCGACAACGATCTCGACCGGGTGTGGCAGTGCCTGGAGACGGGTGACATCCCGGGCGCGATCCGCGGTTTGCGTGGCGTGGCGGCCACCGTCCCCCTCGGCGAACTGGCACGGGCGCTGGAGAAGGCGGCGCGACTGGCCGGCTTCGCCGACCTGGCCAAGGCGGCCGAGCAGGCCGTCGCACAACCGGCGAGCCCTGAACGTCTGTACGAACTCGGCTACGCGTGCGTCGAGCGCGGCATCGCGTTCGCCGCGATCCCCCCACTCGCCGAAGCGGTCCGCCGGGTGCCCGGCTCGGCGGGCGTGCGCAACGAGTTGGTGGCGGCGTACGAGGCGGAGGCACGCCACGGCGAGGCCGTCGCCCTCCTCGAAGCCCACGAGGCCGAGCTGCGTGCGTGGCCCGACCGCTACCTGCTGGTCTACAACTCGATCCTCGGCGGCGACCTCACCCGCGCCCGCCGACACGCGGCCGCCCTGCCGGCACCCGACGAGGACAGGTGGACCTGGGCGTACGGCCGGGTCAGCCGCATGCCGAACCGCGCCGACGCCGCTTCGCGGGCCGGTGCCCTCGACCATCTCGACCTGCGCGGTCGGCAGTTCGCGCTGACCGGCGGCGTACTGACCACGCTGTCCCCGTACGGCTTCACCGCCGGCATGACCGGCCGCTATGCGATGCACCAGGACGACCACACGTCCTGCCTGCACGGTCTGCGACGCCTGGTGCTCGTCCTCGAAGCGGCCGGCGTCGCGCCCACGACGGTGTCCCTCCTCGACGACCGGGGCGGCCGCATCATGGGCCTCGCCGCCGCGGACCTGCTGGGCGTGCCCACCGTGTCGTACACCCCCACCCGCCCGGACACCCTCGTCGTCGCGTACCGCCTGGAGGATCTCGCCCCCGAGGTGTGCGCGACGCTTCGCGAACGTGCCCCCGGGCAGGTGCTGTACGAGCACGCCACGTGCTGGACACAGCCGCCCGCGGTCTCCGCGGACGTCTCGGGACTGCTGCGCCAGTACGGCAACGCACCATGGGAGGAACAGCTGTTCGCCCGGCCGGACGGCGGCGTGGGGGACGGGGCCGACACCCGCCCCGAAGCGGACCACGCGGCCGAGGTGCTACGCGCCGGGCCGTATGACCACGCCGGCGACGACGACGCGCCGGCCGACCCCGACGAGGCGCTGGGCACGTTCACCCGAACCGTCGCCGGCACGTGGCTGTCGGGGACACGCGACCGGGTCGACTCGCCCGGTCCGGTGCGTAGTTCGCGGTTCGCCTAGGGCGGGGACGGCGGCGGCGCGTCCGGGGCGGGCTTCACCCGCGCTTCACCAGTCCCCGCCGAACACCCGCCGCCACGGCCGCCGTTCGGGAATCGACCGCCAACTTCGCGTAGATGTGCACCAGATGCGATTTGACCGTTGCCTGGCTCAGGAACAACGCCTTGCTGATCGCCAGGTTCGACAACCCCTCGGCGACCAGTCCCAGCACCTCGATCTCCCGCGGGCTCAACACCGGTTGCGGGTGGCGCAGTCGGCTGAGCAGTCGGCCCGCGATCCGGGGCGCGAGCGCCGACTCGCCGGCGGCGGCCGTCCGTACCGCCGCCGCCAACTCCTCCGGCGGGGCGTCCTTGAGCAGGTAGCCCAGCGCGCCCGATTCGACCGCGGCCAGGATGTCCGCGTCGGTGTCGTAGGTGGTCAGCACCAGGACGTGCGGCGCGCGGGGCAGCGCCGCGATGGCCGCCGTGGCCGCGTTCCCGTGCATGGCGCCCGGGCCGAAGCGCAGGTCCATCAGCACCACGTCGGGTGCGAGGGAGCCCGCCAACTCGACCGCGCGCTCCGCCGTGTCCGCCTCGCCCACCACCTCGAAGTCCGGCTCGGCCGCCAACACGGCACGCAGCCCGGCGCGCACGACGGGATGGTCGTCGGCCAACAACAACCGAATCACCGCGCACCCCCGTCCGCAGACGCCGGCAAGGTCCCCGACCGCCCCCGAGCAGCCACCGCGATGGTCCCGAGCCCCTCGGTCTCAGGCACCGCAAGGGCGCCGACCACCCGCACAGGCACCCGAAGGTCCCCGGACCCCTCCCGCACAGGCGCCGGCAGGGTCCCCGACCGCTCCTCCCGCGCAGGTGCCGGAACGGCCCCGGCCCCCTCCCGCACAGACGCCGGCAGGGTCCCCAACCGCTCCCGGGCGGGCGCAGGGCCGGCCCCGGGCCCCCCGGTCTCCGGCACCGGCAAAGCCCCAGCCTCCCGCACAGGCACCGGAAAAGCCCCGACCTCCCGCCCAGCTGCCGGAACGGCCCCGGACCCTTCCCGCACAGGCACCGGAAAAGCCCCAGCCTCCCGTACAGGCACCGGAAAAGCCCCGGACCCTTCCCGCACAGGCGCCGGCAGGGACCCCGACCGCTCCCGGGCGGGTGCGGGGCCGGCCCCGGGCCCGCCGGTCTCCGGTATCGGAAAAGCCCCGGCCTCCCGCGCAGGTGGCGGAACGGCCCCGATCCCCTCCCCCGCAGGCGCCGGCGAGGCCCCCGGCCGCTCCCCCGCCCGCATCGGAAACGTCACCGCGATCGCCGTCCCCTGCCCCGGGCCGGACTCCACCGTCAGCGCTCCGCCCAGTTCGGCCGCCCGAGTCCGCATCGCCGCCAGCCCGAATCCGGTCCCGGCGGTCCCGCTCCGATCCGTCCCGACCGGGCGCGCGGCGGGATCGAACCCGCGTCCGTCGTCCACCACGTCGAGCGTCACCGACGCCTCCATGTGGCTGAGCGTCACCTCGGCCCGGGCCGCGCCCGCGTGCCGCACCGTGTTCCCGAGCGCCGACTGGGCGATCCGCAGCAGCGCCACCTCGACGGCCGTCGGCAACCCGGCCGCCTCCCCCGTGCGATGGAAGCGCACATCCAGGTCCGCTTCGGCGGCCGTCCGCGCGCACAGCCGCTCCAGCGCCGCCGGCAGCGAGGAGTCGTCCAACTCCGGCGGCGCCAGCGCCCGGACGAACCGCCGCGCCTCCGCCAGGCTGTCGGTCGCGGTGACCCGCGCCAGCCGTACGTGCCGGTCGGCTGCCGTCGGATCCGCCGGCAGCGCCCGCTCGGCCGCGCGCAGCAACAACTGGATGCTGCTGAAGCCCTGCGCGAGCGTGTCGTGGATCTCCCGGGCCAGCCGCTCACGCTCGGCCAGCACTCCCGCGTGCCGCTCCGCCGCCGCGAGCGAGGCCCGGGCCGCGACCACGTCCTCCACGAGGCGGCGCCGCGCCTCGCTCTCCCGATGCAACGCCTGATAGCCGAGCACGGTGGCCACCGCGACCGCCGCGCCCAGCAGCGGGCCGAGCACCATGCCCACCGACACCGCGCCGCGATGAGCCGCGTAGCCCCCGACGGCGATTCCCGCGAGCCCGCCCACCACGGGCAGCGCGACCCGCACGGGCAGCAGGTGCGGAACCAGGAAGAACAGCGGGAAGGCGAACCAGATCCCCTCCGCCGTGAGCGCGTACAACCCGCACCAGGACAACGCCAGCGCGCCCAGCCACCACACCGAGGCCCGCCGCGACGGCCCCACCGAGGGGGTCAGGTTGCCCACCGCGTACACGGCGGCCGTGATCGCGGCGGCGACCGAAATCAGCGCGGCCCGCGGCGCGGAGGCGTCGGTGCCGACGAGGGCGCGCAGCGCGGCCACCGCGAGCAGCAGCGCGACCAGCGCATGCATACAGGCGCGGAGCGCGCGGGGCACGGAGACGGGGGTCGGGGTACCGGCGTACATATCGGGTCAAGGCTAACCGGGGCGGGTGGAGCCGCCATCGATCGAAAGGTTGACCGGGGGCGGTCAACCCGATCGATGACGCGGACGCGGCCGGCGACCAGGCTTGGCGTGTGTTCGTAGCGTTGCGGGATCTCGTGTTCGCCCGGGGGCGGTTCGCCCTGATGATCGTCACCGTGGTGCTGGTCACCGCGCTGGTCGGGCTGGTGTCCGGGCTGACCGTGGGGCTGGGGCGGGCCAATACGTCGGCGATCGACGCGCTGCCCGCCGATCGGCTCGCGTTCGCCGCGCCCGCCCCCGGACAGGGGGTCTCGTTCGCCGACTCGACCGTGGAGCAGACGCAGTGGCAGCGCTGGGCCGAGCGGCCCGGGGTGCGCTCGGCCGCGCCGCTCGGCATCGCGATGACCCGGCTCGGGGTCGGCGCGCGGACCACCGCCGCGGCGGCGTTCGGCGTGGAGCCGGGCGGGCCGCTGGCCCCCGCCGGGCTGGCCCCCGGGACGGTGGTGTTGTCCCGGGACCTGGCCGACGAACTGCGCGTACGCGTCGGCGACCGGCTGACCGTGGGTGCGGACACCGCGCTGACCGTCGCCGCCGTGGTGTCGGGATCCTCGTACAGCCACGCACCCGTCGCCTGGACCACACTCGCCGACTGGCAACCGCTGCGCCCGGGACCGCGGCGCGGCGGCCCGCACGCGACGGTGATCGCGCTCGACCTGGCCGGCGCGCACATCGGGGCGGCGGACCGGGCGATCGGCACGCGCAGCACCTCGATCGGCGACGCGCGGAAGGCGATCGGGTCGTACACCGCCGAGAACGGCTCGTTGCAACTGATGCGCGGGTTCCTGTTCGCCATCTCGGCGCTCGTGGTCGGCGCGTTCTTCACCGTCTGGACCATCCAGCGGGCGGGCGATGTGGCGGTGCTCAAAGCGCTCGGCGCACCCACCGGCTACCTGCTGCGCGACGCGCTCGGTCAGGCGTTCCTGGTGCTGCTCGCGGGCACCGCCGTCGGCATCGGCGTCGCCGCGCTGTTCGGCGCGATCGCACCGGCGGGAGTGCCCTACGTGGTGGACGCCTCGACCACGCTCCTGCCGGGGGCGGTGTTGATCCTGCTCGGCATGGTCGGCGCCGGGCTCGCCGTACGCCGGGTGACCTCGGTCGACCCGCACACCGCGCTCGGCGGGACCCGATGAGAGGCGCAGCGATCAACCACACGGCGAAGAACCGCACGGCGACGAACCCGCGGCCCGACTCCTCCACGCCCGAGAGGCCCGCCATGCACCCGTCCCCCGGCCTGGACCTCGCCGACGTGACGCTCACCTATCCCGACGGCGACGGTCGGCTGACCGCACTGGACCGGGTCTCACTGGCCGTGCCGCCCGGAACCCTGACCGCCGTGGTCGGCCCGTCGGGGTCCGGCAAGTCGAGCCTGCTCGCCGTCGCCGCGACGCTGACCACGCCGGACGCGGGCCGCGTGTCGATCGCCGGCCTGGACGCGGTCGCCCTGCGGCCGGCCGAGCGGGCCGGGTTGCGCCGGAGCACCATCGGGATCGTGTTCCAACAGCCGAACCTGCTCGCCTCGTTGACGTGTGTCGAGCAGCTTCAGGTGATGGCGCATCTGGCCGGCGGCAGTGCCCGCAAGGCCCGCCCCCGGGCGCTGGAACTGCTCGACCGGGTCGGCCTCGCGGACCGGGCGGAGCATCGCCCGCACCGGCTCTCCGGCGGTCAGCGGCAGCGGGTGAACATCGCCCGGGCGCTGATGCACGAGCCGAGCGTGCTCCTGGTCGACGAGCCCACCGGCGCGCTGGACCACGAGCGCGGTGCGGCCATCGTCGCGTTGCTCGCCGAGCTGACCCGCACGAGCGGCGCCGCCACGGTCCTGGTCACCCACGACCGCAGCCACCTGCCGCACGCGGACCGGGCGGTGGAGCTGATCGACGGCCGGCTGCGCACGCTCGCGACGGCGTAGCGCACGGTGCCGGCCGGCCCCTCGTGGCATCCGCGCCGCCGGCTACTCCCCCACCTCCGGCCGCCACGCGCTCGACCCCGATCCCGGCGCCGACCCGCCCGACCCGGCGTCCGGCCGCCACGCGCTCGACCCGGACCGGTCCGGTTCCGCGTCCGCCGCCCGCCACGCGCTCGATCCGCCGGTGGTACCGGGCAGGCTCGGCGAGCCCGGCCCGTCCGGACCGCCGGGAATCACCGGCCAGTTCGGGTCGACGACCGCGCCGCCGCCGTCGGGGTTGCGCCGGTCGAAATAGCTCTGCAGCGAGGCCGCCTGCTCGGCGTACCACTGCACCTGCTTCTCGTGCAGCGTGCGCAGCGAGTCGGCGGCCAACTCCGGGAAACGCGCGCCCAGATCCTGCGCGAGCAGCAGGCACGCCAGCGCGTCGCCGTCGGCGGTGTGCGCGTCGGTGAGCACCACCTCGTAGAACGCGCTGGTGGCCGCGAGGGTGCGCTTGCCCTTGCGGTAGCGGTCGAGCTGCTTGTCGATCACCAGCGGGTCGATGATCGGTGCCGTGTACGGGAGTTGCGGCAGATTGTGGCGGTGCAGCTCGGCCTGGAGGATGGTCAGGTCGAACGGCGCGTTGTAGATCGCGATCGGGGTGTCGGCGGCCAGGTATTCGGCCATCGCCTCGCCGATCTCGGCCAGGCACAGGGCGGGTTGCCGTCCCTCGGCCCGGGCGCGGGCGGTGTCGATCCCGTGGATCGCGGTCGCCTCGGCGGGAATCTCCCGCTCCCCCGGGTCGATCAGCCAGGACCGCCGGGTACCAGTCGAGTCCACCAGGGCGGCGGTGACGATGAAATCGGTGAGGGGATCGACTCCGGAGGTCTCCACGTCGAACGCGGCCATCGGCCCCCGGTGCCAGCCGTCGTGATTGCCGCGCGGCGGCGCGGCGGGCTTCGGCTCGCCGCAATCGGCGCAGTACGTGACCCACTTGCCGTCCCGGCGGACCAACAGCCCGTCGCCGGCCTTGACATAGGTCGTGCACGTGGCACAGGTCGCGCCGAACTTGTTCGTTGCCATGGGGTGCCCTTTTCCGATCGCGGATCAGATTCACGTCGTCACTGCCCGAAACGCTAGTGCCCGGGTACGACGCGATCCGCACGAGCCGTCGCCAGTCGGCGCAACAGCGGCCGCTCGGCGGTGGTCCACGCGGTGCTCGTGAGCAGATACAGGCCGACCGCGAGCGGAACGAACGCGGCGGTCAGGACCGTGCCGAAGGGCATCCACCGAAGCAGGGCTGGGGTGTTCGGCACCGCGGCGGCCCGGCGGTACTGGAGCCAGGCCACGCCCGCGATCAGCGCGGTCACGGCGAGCAGTACGGGCGTGTGCGGTCCACCGAGGCCGGCCACCGGGTGCAGGCCGAGCGGCGCGCCCGCGAGGGTGTGGCCCAGGAGGTCGCGGTCGCCGGCGAAGAGTCGGTAGGTCAGGAACAGGAACGGCAGTCCGGCCAGGGCCGGCAGCACGCCGGCGAACATCGAGGTGCCGGCCCGCCGATGCAGCGCGCCGAGTTCGCGGGCCAGTCGCCGCGGGTCCCCGGCGTACTTCCGGCGCAGCCGCTCGACCTGCGGGGCGAGCCGGGCGCGGGCCACCTCGGCGCGGGCCTGGGCGTAGCCCAGCGGGACGAGGGCGAGCCGGACACACGCGGTGAACACCACCACGGCGCCGGCCACCGAGCCGGTGCCGAGCAGCGGCGCGAGCGCGTCGGCGAGGGTGAGCAGGACGTCGTGCGCGACGCCGAGGACAGGGATGCCGAACATGGGAAGGGCCTTCCGTGACGCGGGAATCGGGATGCGTCGGGCGGCCGTGCCGAAGTCACCGGACCGGGGATCGGGATCGAGCGTGCCGGAATGCGGGTACCGGCGCTGGTGCTACGCGATGCCGAAGCGGTCGGGTCGGCCGTGGGCCGCCGGGCCCGCTCCCGGCGCTCGGGGCCGTGCTCGACCCGGCCCGTCGGGGTCGCGCGAGGGCAGGAAGGCCAGCCGGTCGGCCTGTCTGCGCAGCGCCGCGCCCCGCACCTGCGCCCACTCGGCGGACGGTGCCCCCGCCGCGGCGGCACCGGCCAGGGCGAGCACGACGGTTACCGCGACGGCGACCAGGACGGGCAACGCCCCGTCCACGAACAGCCCGAGGCCGATCAGCACGAGCAACGCCGCAACCGGCGACGTCGACGCGGAGATCCGACCCTGGCGAGGCATGCACACCATCCTATTCCGCCCGGCACCCCCACACGCGGGCCCGAGCCGACGAATTCCGCCCGCTCCGACGGCGGGCGGGTGTGCCAGGATGACCCCCGTGCGCGTGCTGCTAGGGGACGGCTTCGGGGTGACGTCACGTCAGATCGCGGTGGCGGTCGGGCGATCGGGGCACGAGCCGGCGGTGTTGGCGCCGCCCGGTCGGCCGATCCCGGGTCGCCCCCGGTCGGTGGCGCGGGTGCACGAGGTGCCCGCCTTCGGCACGGATCCGTGGGCCTGGCTGGCCCGGGCGGAAGCGGTGCTCGGGGCGGAGCCGTACGACGTGCTGCTGCCCACCGGCGAGCACGTCGCGGTGTTGGCCCGGGCCCCGGAGCGGATCACCGCGCACGGAGTGGCCCTGGCCGTACCGTCGTTCGCCGCACTGCGCCGCGTCGCGGACCGCGCCTCGGCGGCGAGCACGCTGACCGAGATCGGCATGCCGCAGCCGGCCGGGACTGTGGTGGTGCACACCGCCGAGGAACTGCGCCAGGTCGCCGACCCGCCGCTCTACATCAAGACCCTGCTCGGCTCGCATCGGGTCGAGCGGCGTGAACAACTGCTGCGCCTGGCAGACGAGTTGGACCGCGACGGCGCGTTCGTGGACGGCGCCGGGGTGCTGGTGCAGGAGCCCGCGGCGGGCCCGGTCCTGTCCGCACAGGCGGTGTTCGAGCACGGCCGACTGGTCGCGGTGCACGCGTACGAGCATCTGCACGGTCCGGCGGTGCGGCGCAGCGTGGTGGCGCCCGACATCCGCGAACAGGTGGCCATGCTCGGCGGCCACCTCGGCTGGCACGGCGCCCTGTCCCTGGACGCCGTGCGCACCGCGTCGGGGCCGGCCTGGCTGGACGTCCGCCCCCACCTGGCCGAGCCGGGCAACGCCGCCGCGAGCGGCACCGACCTGGCGGCCGCGCTGATCGCGGTCTCCCGGGGCGAGAGGCCGGCCTCGATGCCCTGGGGCCGGCCCGACATCCGCACCCGCCAGGCCCACGCGGGCGTATGGACCGCCGCCCGAGCCGGCCGCCGCCGCGCCGCCCGCGAGATGCTCCGCATCGCGCTACGCCTGGAGCCCTACCGCGACACCGCGGAGGAGTCCCTGAGCCTGCGCCGAGAGCCCCGCCGCATCCCCGGCGCCCTGTGGTCCGCCGCCACCGCCCTGACGGCCCCCCGACACACCCTCACCAAAATCACCCACCGGAAGTCCCAGGACACCCTGTCCCCCGCGACCTGGCGCCGAATCCTCGCCGGCCCACCCCCGAAGCCCCCGCGACCGACCGCCCCCACCGCCGGCAGCCACCCGACGCAGGCGGGCCCGAACACCTGACCCCCGCCCTCGGGAGTTCGCCGGACCGCGCCGGACGGGTGACCGCCGCATGGGTGACCGCCGCATGGGTGACCACGCCCCCACCCGATCGTTGGGCGGGGTGTGACTCGAAATGTCTCCATGGTCCGGATCGCGGCGGCGTCCTTCGCCGGTACCGCGATCGAGTTCTACGACTTCTTCGTCTACGGCACCGCCGCCGCCCTGGTGCTCGGGCCGCTGTTCTTTCCCGGCTTCTCGCCGATCGCCGGCACCCTCGCGGCGTTCGCGACCTACGCGGTCGGATTCGTCTCGCGCCCGCTGGGCGCGGTGGTGTTCGGGCGCCTGGGCGATCGGCGCGGGCGGCGGCCGGTCCTGGTGGTGTCGCTCGTCCTGACCGGTGTGGCGACCGTGCTGGTCGGGCTGTTGCCGACCTACGAGCGGATCGGGGTGGCGGCGCCGATCCTGCTGGTGGTGTTGCGGTTCTGCCAGGGCTTCGGCGTGGGTGGCGAGTGGGGCGGCGCGGTGTTGCTCGCCACCGAGCACGCGCCGCCGGGGCGACGGGCGTTGTGGGCGAGCTTTCCGCAGGGCGGCCCGTCGATCGGCTTCCTGCTCGCCAACGGGCTGATGTTGATCCTGTCCGGGTCGCTGACCGACGCGCAGTTCCACGCGTGGGGGTGGCGGATCCCGTTCCTGTTCGCGGGGGTGCTTGCGGCCGGTGGGCTGCTGCTGCGGGCCTCGGTCGAGGAGACGCCCGCGTTTCGCGCGCTCGTGGCCGGCAACGAGACCTCGCCGAGTCCGGTGGGCGAACTCCTGCGCGGGCACTGGCGCGTGGTTCTGCTCGCCGCGGGGGCGCTGGCCTGCGGCTACGTGGGCTTCTACCTGACCACCACGTGGTCCCTGCAGTACGCCGACGACCGGCCGACGGTCGGGCGCACCACGATGCTGGCCTGCATCATGATCGCGGTGACCGGGATGGCCCTGGTCACCCCGCTGTTCGCCGTGGTGGGTGATCGGTACGGGCGTAAGCCGATGTGCCTGGTGGGCTGTGCGGGGATGGGCCTGTGGGCGTTCCCGATGCTCGGCCTGCTGGCCACCGGTGAGCCGATGTGGATGACCCTGGGATGCCTGGGCACGCTGGTCGCGTTCATGGCGATGTTCTCGGTGGTCGGGGCGTACCTGTCCGAACTGTTCGAGCCGCGGGTGCGCTGCACCGGCGCGTCCACCACGTACAACCTGGGCGGCGTGCTCGGCGGCGCGCTGACCCCGATGGTGGCCACGGAACTGGCCCGCGGCGACGGCACACCGTGGGGTGTCGCGGCCTATCTGGCGGGCGCGGCGACGGTCAGTGCGACGTGTCTGCTCCTGCTGCCCGAGACGTACGCGGTACCCGTCGCGGACGGTGAACCCGCCACGGCCTGATCCCGCGTGGAGGCGATCTTCCCTCGTGGGCCGATCTGCGCCAGGGTGCGGCCATGACCACGGATTCGACCGAACCGGCCCAGGCGCGTCGCGCGCACCACACCCGCGTCGCCGAACGGCTGCTCGCCGCCGTCGGCGCCGGCGACCGCGCGGCCCAGGTGGCCTGCTACCACCCCGACGTCGTGCTCGAATTCCCCTACGCCGCGCCGCCGGTGCGGATCGAGGGCCGGGCCGCGGTGGAGACCTACCTCGCCATCGCGCTCGGCGTCTTCGAGCTGAGCCTGACGGTGACCCGGGTCCACGACTGCGTGGACCCGGACACCGTGATCGTCGAGTTCACCGGGACGGGTCGGGCCCGGACCACGGACCGGCCCTACGCCAACACCTACATCGCGGTGCTGACCTTCCGGGACGGTCTGGTGGTCGGGCAGCGCGAGTTCTACAACCCGGTGCCGGCCGCTCAGGCCTTGACCGCGACGCCCGCCAACTGAGGCAGCTTCACCGCCGGGTCGCCGAGCCGGCCCTCGGGACCCCACACGTCGACCGGGACCAGGCGGGCCGGCAGCAGTTCCAGGCCGCCGAAGATGGCCAGGATCCCGTCGTGCGAACGGGCGTGCATCTGCTGCACGTTGGACGAGTACTCGCTGAGCGCGCGGTCCATCCCCGCCGGGCGCTCCTCGCTGCGGTGCGCGTGGGACAGGGCGAGGTGGCTGCCGGGGACGGTGGCGTCCATGTACTGGCGCACCACGCCGACGGGATCCGCCTCGTCCGGCAGGAAGTGCAGCACCGACACGATCAGCACGCCGACCGGCTGGGAGAAGTCGATCAGCTTGCGCACCTCGGGCGAGTCGATCACCTTGGCCGGATCGGTCAGGTCGGCGCCCACCACGGTCGCGTTCGGGTTGTCCGCGAGCAGCAGTTGGCTGTGCGCGACCGCGACCGGGTCGTTGTCCACGTACACCACACGCGCGTCGGGGTCGGCCTTGTGCGCGATCTCGTGCACGTTGCCCACGGTGGGGATGCCCGAGCCCAGATCGAGGAACTGCCGGATGCCCAGGTCCAACAGGTGGTGGACGGCGCGGGTGAGGAAGACCCGGTTCCCGCGCAGCACGTCGCGCAACTCGGGCATCGCCTGGGTGACCAGCTCCGCGGCCTCGCGGTCGACCGCGAAGTTGTGCGCGCCGCCGAGCGCGTAGTCGTAGACGCGGGCGACGCTGGCGCGCGTGATGTCGATGTGCTCTGGAGCCCAGTCCGGTCGAGTCATGGCTCGGACTCTAGGCCGTACCGACACGATTCACCGGAAAAATCGCCCGCCCACCGGCGCGAAGCCCTGTGCAAGGCGTCACACCGCTCGCGGTGTCGGTGTCGGCGGGGCCGGAACGGGGGTTCCGACCCCGCCGACGACGGGAACCGCGCAGGCGATCGGGCTACGCCCGACCCACGGGTCCGGCTACGGCTTGACGCCGGTCACCCCGACGAACGCCGGGCACTTGTCCGCGCCGACCGGGATGTCCTCCGGCGCGAGCGGTGCCCAGACCTGCTCGACCCTCGGGCCCACCCGGGCCGCGATCGGGGCCAGCGCGTCGAGGTCGAAGCCGTACAGCTTCGCCGCGTTGCCGCCGACCATGGCCGCGACCTCGACCGGGTCGATGCCGTTGTAGGTGAGCTGGAGCGCCTCGCGACTGAACGGGTGGCTGGCCTCCTTGTGCGGGTAGTCGCTGCCCCACATGACCCGGTCCACGCCCACCTGGTAGCGCAGCTTGGCCTCGGCGGGACGCTGGAAGCTGGCCCCGACGTGGCACTGCCGGGCCCAGTACTCGCTGGGCTTGAGCGCCATCCGGCCGACCAGCTCGCTGCCCCACTCGTACTCCTGGGAGCCGACCGCGGTGCTCATCCGGTGCCAGTAGTAGTCCAGCCGCCGGGTCTCCTCCGGGATCCAGGCGGTGCCCTGCTCGGTGAACACGAACTGGAGATCGGGGTGGCGGTCCATCGCGCCGGAGACCACCAGGTGGGTGAACGCGCGGTGCGCCCACCAGGACACCTCGGTCAGGAACACCACCTTGTCCACGTCGGTCTCCCCGGCCGGCGGCGCGGCCGAGCCGGTGTGGTGGTTGAGCGGCATGCCCAACTCCTCGCACACCCGCCACAGCGGCTCGTAGTGCGCGTAGTCGAACATCGGCACCAGGCCGGAGCCGGGCGGGGTACCGGGCAGCAGCACGCCGCCGGTGAGCCCCGCCTCCTTGGCCCAGCGGATCTCCTCCACCGCCGCCGGGATGTCGTGCAGCATGATCTGGACGATGCCCGCGCGGCGTCCGGGAGCCGCCGCGCAGAAGTCGACCATCCAGCGGTTGTGCGCCTTGAGCCCCTCCCAACGCAGCGCCAGGTCCCCGGCGTTCGCGGCGGGCGGCTGGTCGGTCAACGACGGCTTGGGGAAGAACGGCGGCACGGTGTTCGGGAAGATCACCTCCGCGACCACCCCGTCCGCCTCCAGGTCGCGCAGCCGTCGGTCGGAGTCCCAGTTGCGCGGACCCAGATCGCCCTTCAGGTCCGGGTACGGGATCTCGTAGCCGGCCACCCACGTGTCGAACTCGGCGTGCAGGCGGGCGGGCAGGTAGTCGCGGTAACCGTGGATCTCGCCGCCGCCGTGGCAGTCGGCCGAGATCACCGTGTAGCGCTCGGGTAGGTCGGTGAACGGGGGGCCGCCCGGGACGGCGGGCGGGGTGGTGCGCTCGGTCATCGGGGATCAGACCTCCTGGGCCGGCGCGTTCGGGTTGATCGCGGCGCCCGTGTCGTGTCCGGTGAGCCAGTGCCGGCCGATCTCGGCGGCGGCGGCCCACTTGGTCGTCAGGTCCTTCGCCGAACCGTCCGCGTTCACCTGGCCGAGCGTGGCGGGGGTGACCCCGACCCGCTCGGCGTGCGGCTTCAGGGCGGCCAGGTCGAAGCCGTACACGTCCGCGACCGCCTCGCCGAGCATCACGCGCGTCTCGGCGATCGGCACGTCGGAGAACGTCTTGCGCAGGATGTTGAGCGTCTCCGGCCAGGTGCCTTCCGGATGCGGGAAATCGTTACCCCAGCAGATGTTGCCGATGCCGATCTCGTAGCGCATGCCGATCTCGCGGCGCTTGGTGTTGGAGGCGCCGATGAAGCAGTTGCGGTCGAAGTACTCGCTCGGGAGCAGCTTGATCTCCTCGAACCCGGCCAGCTTGGCCGCGCCGCGCGAGCCGAGCAGCAGCCGGTCGGTGAACCACAGCAGGTTGCCCACCCACCAGCAGCCCGCCTCGGTCACCCCGAACCGCAGCCTCGGAAACCGCTCGAACACGCCGGACCACAGCAGGAACCACAGCGGCCGCGACGGCCACCAGGTGACCTCGGTGACGTAGATGCCCAGGTGGTTCCCGTACGCTTCGCGGTCGGCCGGGCCCGAGTGGGTGACCACCGGAAGCTCCAGCTCCTCGCACAGCGCCCACACCGGGTCGTACCTGCGGTCGTGGTACGGCGTCTGGTTCATCCACATCGCGGGGATCATCACCGCGCCCAGGCCGTCGGCCTTGATCCGGCGGATCTCCTTGAGCACATCGTCCAGCGCCGCGGTGATCGGGATCAGCGCGACCCCGCGCCGCCGCTCCGGGCTGGTCTTGCACAGCTCGGCCAGCCAGCGGTTGTGCGCCTGCGCGCCGGCCAGGCCCAGTTCGGGATCCAGGTCACCGGACAGGCCCAGGCCCGCGCCGAACGGCACACACGTACGCGACTCGACCGCGTCGGCGTCCGGGAAGATCACCTCGCCGACCACGCCGTCCTTGTCCAACTCCAGGTCGCGCCGGTCCACTTCCCAACCGCTGCGCAGCACCTCCTCGTTGGTCTCGAACCAGTTCGCCGCGAAGTCCTCGTTGCGCACGCCCAGATCGGTGATCGCCTTGAGCTGCGCCTCGCGCTCGGACATGAATTGGTCGAACGCCGCGTGGTGTTTGGTGGCGAGGTAGTCGCGATACAGCTCGGTGGGCAACCCGGCGTGGGTGTCCGAGGAGATGATCGTGTAGGGGGTGGTGAGTTCGTTCTGCTCAGTCATCGTCGCTCACTTGTCCAGGACGAAGGTCTCGAGGTACGAGGGGTTGCTGCGGTCGAGCATGCTGCGCGACCGTGCGGTGATCTGCGCGTCGCTGTGCTCGCTAGCGGGCAGGATCCAGAACCGGTTCTCCCGGATGCCGTCGAGCACGTCGGCGGCGACCGACTCGACCGGGGTGAACTCGATCTCCCGCCCCGCGTCGCGCATCGCCTTCTCCCACGCGTCGAGCGTGTTGTAGGGCGTCTTGCGCGGCACCGACTTGGCGAAGCGCTCGGGCCGATTGCGGTACGACTCCCACAGGCCGGTACGCAACATCTTCGGTCCCGGGAACAACACGGACGCGCCCAACTTGGCCTGCACCTGGCCGAGTTGCGCGTACAGCGCCTCGGTCATGGTGACCACCGCGGCCTTGGTGCTCGCGTACACCGACGCGTTCGGCAGCGGGGCGATGCCGCCGTCGCCGGAGGAGGTGTTGACGATGTGCCCGGGGGTGTCCTGCGCGAGCATCCTCGGGACGAACGCCTGGATACCGTTGAAGACGCCGAACACGTTGACGGCGAAGCACCAGTCCCAGTCCTTGGGGTCGTGCTCCCACATCTTGCCCTCGGAGCCGGACCCGATCCCCGCGTTGTTGCACAACACGTCCACCGCGCCGAAGTGTTCGAACGCGGCGTCGGCCAGCGCGAACACGGATTCGCGCACCGACACGTCCACCACGTGTCCGAACGCCCGCCCGCCCGCGTCGGTGATGCGGGCGACGGCCTTGTCCAGCGCGCCCTGTTCGATGTCGCCGAGCACGACCTTCATGCCCTCGGCGGCGAACCGTTCGGCCATCGCGAGCCCGATGCCGCTCGCGGCGCCGGTGACGACGGCGACTCTGCCGTCGAATTCCTGCAGCATGTGTCCCATTCCCCTGTCGTCTGTTGTCGTCGCTGCCGTGCCTGCGGGGTGCTACCGCGTGGCGGGCGGCGGGTCGTCGGTGATCTGCTGCACGTCGTCGTAGCGCTGGTGGATGTACGGCAGCACCAGATCGGCCTTGACCCGCTCGGCGACGAAGCCCTGCTGGTCGGAGGTGCGCTCGCTGAGCGTGATCGAGATCAGCTTGCGGACCGGGAGGTCGGCGACGGGGTCGAAGTCCGAGTCGCGCAGGATCACCTCGCCGGTCACGGCGTGGGCGCTGCGGGTGCGTTCGTTGCGGGTGACGTGGACCAGGAGCGGGTCGGCGTCGAAGCCGTCGCCGTCCACGGCGGGCAGGAACTTGTAGTAGAAGCTCAGCGTCTGCCGGGGCTCGGGCAGCGGCAGCTCCTCGCCGACCGTGCCGCGGACCTCGATGTAGGTGACGCCCATCCGGTTCACGGTGGCCACGACGGAGTCGCCGTCGCGCTCGACCTTGACGTCGGCGAGCTTCTTCGGCTCGCCGAACACCTCCCGACCGCCGATCACGGCACGCTCGGTGGTCATCGGCATGGTCAGCGTGTAGTCGCCCTCGATGTCGCCGTGCTTGCAGCGCACCGCGATCGCGCCCGCGCCGAGGGGGTAGCCGTTGATGTCGCAGCCGGAGATGTTCGCCCGGACCAACGGGCGGTCGGCGGGGACCAGCGGAGGCGGCAGTACGGCCGCGATCACCTCGGGGTCGGTCTCCCAGATCGCCATCACGCCGGTGGACCAGATCTCCGGAAGGCTGGATCGTTCCCGGGAGGACTTCTTCAGCGCCTCCGCCGGCCGGGCGCCGTACCGAATGCGTGCCACGTACCTCACCTCTTCCGCTCGTGCCGTGCTCATGCCGTGCTCGTACCTGTGCCTGTGCTCGGTGCTCGGTGCCGGGTGCTCGGTGCTCGTGCGAGGGCTGCGCGCGGGTCGTCGACCCCCGTTGTCGCGGTCTCGAGCGCAGTGGTGCCGATTGCTCTGTAACACTGTTACACCGGTGGGTCGGCGAGGTAAAGGGCTGCGGCCCGGTTGACCGTGTATCGGGTCACCGGCCCGGGGCGCGAGAATGGGACGTGATGGACAGGATCACGCGAGACACCGTGCTCGACACCGCCATGCGTCTCGTCATGGAATCCGGTATCGAGAACCTCAGCATGCGCAAACTGGCCGCCGAGTTGGGCGTGGCGGTCACCTCGATCTACTGGCACGTGGGCAACCGCGACGTGCTGGTCGACCAACTGGTGGATCGGGTGATCGCGGAGATGGGCGCGATCTCGGTGGACGGGAGCACGCCGGTCGAGCGGGTGGTGTCGATCGCGCGATCGACCCGGCGCATGATCCTGGAGCGCCCGCACCTGGTCGGCCTGGTCCGCGAGCGCGGCCTGGAGTCACTGATGATGCTGCCCGCCCGCAAGGCGCTGGTGCACGAGATGACGGCGGCCGGCCTGCGGGGCGCGCGGGCGGGCGAGGCGGTCCAGGCGGTGCAGTACCAGGTCGCCGGCTTCGTGATGCTGGAGCGGGCCTTGGAGAACAGCGCGGCCGAACCGCCGGCGGTGGACGAGTGGCGGGCCGAGCTGGCCCGGGAGGACCCGGAACTGGCGGACAGCCTGAGCAACGTCACCGACGGCGACCGGCTGTTCGTGCTGTCGGTCCGGGCGCTGGTGGAGTCGCTGCTCGGGTGAGCGTCGCGCGCGGCGGAGCCGGGGGCCGCGCCCGTCACCCAAGCGGCATCACCCGTCCGGCGCGGTCTGGCGAGCCTTCCCGGACGCGTCGCGGTGTACCGGGGTTCGCGCCTCGCCGAGATCGGCGAGCCACGGGGCGCCCGCGTCGTCGCCCACGTGGCCCAGGGACCAGGCCGGGTTCCGGCACATCGCGGTCTGCACGATCTGGGTGCCCGGCAGGGTGATCGGCCAGCACAGCAGGTGTCCCGCCAGCCACCAGAACTTGCCGAGTACCGCCACCGACAGGTCGTCCTCGCCCGGCGGCCGATCCCGATACTCGTGCCGATACCAGGTGCGCACCACCTGCGACCAGCTCTGCTCGGCGATCACCGTGCCGTCCCGATCGCGCAGCGGCCCGTTGCGGAACCGCACATCGCGCGCGATCCGATGGGTCACCCGCAGGCCGAGCGCGCGGCGCACGGGGGTGAGCAGGATCGTCACGCCACCGCACACCGACCAGGTCAGCATCGACGGCCACAGCCCGAAGAGCAGGAACAACACCGCGCCGGCCACCCCCAGCGGCAGGCCCACCGCCCGCGCCGCGACCGGCTCCGCGTAGACCTTCAGCGGCGTGATCGGGACTCGGAAGACCGTGTCGGGCGCGGTGTCGTAGCGCGACTCGTCGAAGTCGAGCGCGCGCGCCCGACGATAGGTCCGGGTCTGGAACCAGGGCAGCGCCAGGGACGACACCGCGCCGGCCACACCGAGTACGAACCAGGGCAGGGACACATCGGAAAGCTCCATCGCCACGTCACCCCTCCGCACGTCGCTGCCTCCACGGTCGCCCATGACGGCCCGCTACGGAAGACCACGATGTCGGACAAGTGGCAGAAAATATGCGCCCACCCCCGAACCGCGCGACCGAGTGCGGGCGATCGCGCCGCCGGACCGGAGCAACTCTCGAACCGCCGTACCGCCGGGGGTCGTTGATCGCGATCGGGCGGTACGTCACCGGTCCCTCCCGTCGCCCGGTCGACGCGATGCTCGGCGGTCGGTCAGGACGGCAGGTACCAGTTCTGGCCGGGGGTGGCTCGGCAGTCCGCGAGCCGGAGCGGGGTGTTCTCGGCCGTGGATCCGCCGGCGTTGTCGAGGCAGAGGTTGTCGGCCGGGTGGCCCGAATTCCCGCATGACAACCTCCATGTCGTGGTTGTGATGCGCCCTGGGCCGCTCTCGACGGGGCAGTCTCGGGCGCGATGATCGGACACCGCCTCGCGGTCGACCCGTGTCGCCGCGAGGTTTGTGCCGGACGAGCCGTCGGCTCATGGCCGCCGGTCCACCGGCGCGGACCCGGACGTGGTAGGCGGGCGGTGCGTCCCGGGCCACGTCGGGCACCGGGACGATCGTCATGCCGTGCGTCGTGTCGCGACGTCCCTTGCACAACGGTCAAGGATCATTGACCATTGAGCCATGCCCGCACAAGACCTCCCCGAGACCATCCGAGTCACGACCGAGGAACAGCTACGCGCGGTCTCCAACCTCACGCGCCACCGGATCATGGCCGTGCTCCGCTTCGAGCCCGCCACGATCACGCAGATCGCCGAGCGGGTCGGCCTCGCGAAGGGCAGTTCCAGCTACCACGTACGGCTGTTGGAGCGGGCCGGCCTGGTGAAGGTCGTGCGCACACGCAAGGTCCGGGGGGTCACCGAGCGGTACTACGCGATGGCCGCCCGGTCGATCGTGCTCCCGGAACCGGGCGAGGGCGGACCGAACGTGCTGATGCGCCACGCGGTGGCCGACCTGGAGGCGGCGCCGATCGAGCCCGAGCGGCAGGTCCGGATGGCGCATCTGCGGCTCACGGAGGAGCAGTTCGCCGAGCTCGGGACGCGGCTGAACGCCCTCGCGGACGAGTACCGGGAACTGTCCGACCCCGCACTGCCGGACGCGTCGCTCGTCTTCGCGCTCTTCCGCCCGGCGCCGCACGGGCGGGGCGGGGAAGACGGGGCGGGCGACCCCTGACACAACCGCCGACGGTCGCGCCGGCTCACCCCCGCCGTGGCTCGGGGAGGTACGGGTCGAGGATCCGTCTGCCGACCGCACGCGCCGGAGCCGGCACCCCTCAGCGGCGGCGATACCCCGAGGCGCCGTGGATCCGGGCCAGGTGTTGCCGCAGCGTGGCCACACGCGGGTGCCCCGGGCCCAGCCGGTGTTCCTGTTCGGTGAGCAGCGGGACCAGCACGCTCTCCGACTGGTACGGGTCGCCCAGCGCGGCGAGCAGCAGACCGATGCGCTCGCGCAGGTCGAAGCCCTGATACACGTCGGCGTCCGGGACCCGGCGGTGCAGGTCGAGCAGGCGCCGGTACTCGCCGAGCGCGGCGGGCAGTTCGCCCAGCTCCTCCAGGCACGCGGCGACCTGCCTGCCGTACTCCATCGCCTCCGCGTCGGCCGGCCCACCCGCGGCCGCGAACACGCTGGCGATGTACCGCAGTTCCGGCAGCGCGCGGCGGAACTGCCGGTCCGCGAGCAGCGTGTCGGCGAGCGCCTGGCGCAGGCCCAGGACGAGCGGATCGTGCTCGCCGTGCCGCGCGACGGCCACCGGCAGCGCGGCGCCGAGCACGTCCACCGCCTGGGTCAGCGCCCCCTCGCCCAGCAGCCGGTTGGCCTCGTCGAGCGCACTGCCCACATCCGGCGTGGGCGGCGCCGCCGAGGGCACCGCGGCCCAGTCCGGATCCGACCTGGGGGCGTACGCGGCCGGTCCGGCGCTCATCGCCCACGACGCGGCCGGCGCGGCCGGGATCGGCGCGTGCACCGGCGCGGGCACCCCCGGCAGCGGTTGCGGCGCGGCCGGGAAGCGCAGCGGGCGGGTCGGGTCCATCGGCGCGGTCGGGGCCAGCGCCGCGCTCGCGTCGCCCGTGGGCGCCGGCAGCAGCGGGGCCAGCCGCCGGTAGACCTCCTGCGCGTTCGCCGGCCGCTGGTCGGGCTGCTTGCCGAGCAGGTCCAGGACCAGCCGGTCCAGGCCGGCGGGCAACCCCGGCCGCCGTGCGCCCGGCGGCTCGGGTGCGGTGTTCAGGTGCCCCAGCATCACCGAGGCCATCGTCGGCCCGGCGAACGGCGCGCGGCCGACCAGCATTTCGTACAGCAGGCAGCCCAGCGCGTACAGGTCGGTGCGCGGCTCGACGATGCCGTTCATCTGCTCGGGCGCCATGTACGCGGGCGAACCCGGCATCGCGCCGGTCGTGGTGAGCTTGGTCGACTCCGGGTCGAGCACCGCGGCCACGCCCAGGTCGAGCACCTTGACCGTGCCGTCACGCCGGACCATCACGTTGCGCGGCTTCAGGTCGCGGTGCACCACGGGCACCGCGTGCACCGCGGCCAGCACCGAGCAGATCTGCGCGGCCACCGCGACCGCCCACTCCCACGGCAGCGGCCGGTGCTCGGCGATCAGGTCGGCCAGGTCGCAGCCGTCGAGCAGTTGCATCACCAGGTACAACTCGCCCGCGTCCGCGCCGCCGTCGAACACGGTGACCAGACCGGGGTGGTCGATGCCGGCGGTGACCCGGCACTCGCGCAGGAAGCGGCGTTCCATCGCGCCGCGCTCGCCGCCGGAGTCCACGAGGTCCGTGCGCAGGAGCTTGACCGCGACCCGGCGCTGAAGGGTGCGGTCGTACGCCTTCCAGACCTGGCCCATGCCGCCTCGGCCGATCGCCGCGGACAGTTCGTAGCGGTCCGCGATCACCCGGCCCGGCGCGCTCATCGGGGCCCGCCGGGGTTGCCGCCGTCCTGTTCGCGCAGCCGTTCGCTGAGCCCCTGGAGCCGGGCCCTGGCCCGGGCGGCGGGATCGTCGACGGCGGGCGGCGGCCCGGCCGCGGGCGGGGCGACCGGCGGGGGCGCGGACGGCACGGACGGCGCGAAGTGTGGGCGTACCGCCGGCCCGGGGTGGGGGTAGCCCGGCACCACCGGTCGCGGCAACGGCTGCGACAACGACTGCGGCGAAAGGCCCACCCCCGCCCACGGCGCGTACCCGGCCTCCCGCGGCGGCAGTTGCCCCCGCATCGCCCGTGCCCACCGGGCCGACCGCACGCACCACCAGACCGGCACGGCCACCATCAGCACGAGCAGCATGACCGCCCCGACGTCGTCCAGGACCGACTGCGGCGCGGGTCCGCCCACCGCCTCGCGCGCGGCCTTCTCGTCCTCGGTCTCGCTGCCCACGATCAGGCAGACGAAGGCCAGGACCAGGAAAACCACGCTGAGCGTGAGGACCACCCAGTCCCAGCGCCGACGGGTACGAACTCCCGCCACCAGCGGAGCGATCCACCCCAGCAGGCCGATCGAGGCGAACGCGACGACGGCGATCCCGATCAGGCCGACCCAGTGACCGGCGGTGCCGCGTCGCCCGGGCACGGGATCGCGCGAGGGACCTTCCATGCTGTGTGACTCCCGAGGCTGGATGTCTCCCGAGCCGGCGGCGCGATGCCGCGTCCGCACCGTGGCCCGTCGGGGCCTGCGGGCGAGGCTTCCGGAGACGGCGTGCGGGCAGCCTATCGGCGGGGACCCCCGGCCGGCGGCCGACCCGGACACCCCGCCCGTTTCGCCGCCGACCGCGCGCCGGCCGATCCGCACGACGGCTCGCGGCACGGCGCGCCGGGCGGGACCCGGCGAAACGCGACGCGTACGACGAGGGGTACCGTGCCGGTGTGTACCGCTTCCTGCTGACCCCGCGCTGGATCGCGATGGCGCTGCTCGTCGTCGTGCTGATCCCCATCATGGTCGAGCTCGGTTTCTGGCAGTTCCACCGGCACGAGAACAAGGTCGCGCACAACGACCTGATCAGCGCCAACATCGACCGCAAGCCGGCGCCCGCCGAGGAGATCCTCGCGGTGGGCCGCAAGCTGCCGGGCGATCTCCAGTGGCGCCGGGTCACGCTGACCGGCAGGTACGACACCGAGCACGAACTGCTCGTACGCAACCGGTCCCAGGACGGCGTGCCCGGCTACTACGTGCTCACCCCGCTGGTCGGCGCCGACGGGCGCACCCTCCTGGTCGACCGCGGCTGGGTGAAGAACCCGCCGCAGGCCGCCGACCGCCCCGACGTACCGCCGGCGCCGACCGGCCAGGTCACGGTGACCGGCCGGCTGCGCCCGGACGAGACGCGCAAGGACTCCGGCATCCGCGGCCAGACGGCGATCGAGGGCCAGGTGTCGCGGATCTCCGGCTTCGAACTGGGCCCGAAGGTGCCGCACCCCCTGTTCGGCGGCTACGTCGAACTCACCGAGCAGACCCCAATGCCGGCCAGGGCCCCCGCGCTGATCCCGGAGCCGGACGACGAGGACTTGGGCCCGCACCTGGCCTACGCGGTGCAGTGGTGGATTTTCGCGTTCGCGCTGCTCGCGATGTTCGTCAAGCTGATCCGGAGCGAGGCCCGGGAGCTGGAGGCCGAACTGGCCGCGCTCGACGAGGGCGACGCGGCGGACGAGCACGAGCGGGCCGCGACGGTCTGACCCCGGCCCCCGCGCCGGTCACAACCCCTCGACCAGCTCCGGCAACACCTCGCCGATCGGCTCCCGGATCACCGCGTCGGCGATCGGGTCGTAGGGCGTCTCCCCCGCGTTGACGATCACCAGGCGGGCCCCCGAATCCCGTGCCACCCGGCACAACGACGCGGCCGGCTCCACCTGGAGCGAGGTGCCGACGGCCAGGAACAGATCACCGACCTGCGCGGCGATCGCGGCCCGCTCCAGCACCCCGTGGTCGAGCCCCTGCCCGAACATGATCGTCGCGGTCTTCTGGATTCCGCCGCACTGCAGGCAGCGCGGGTCGTCCTCGCCCATCTCGACCCGCTCCAGGGCGGCGTCCAGCGTGGTGCGCGTGTCGCAGTCGGTACACAGGACGTGGAACATCGTGCCGTGCAACTCGATGATCTTCTCCGGGGAGGTGCCGGCCCTGCGGTGCAGCCCGTCCACGTTCTGCGTGATCAACGCGTTGAGCCGACCGGCCCGTTCCAGCGCGACCAGCGCGGCGTGTCCCGCGTTCGGCCCGGCCAGTCGCGCGGGGTTGTCCCGGCGCAGCAGCCACGAGCGGCGGCGGATGTCCTCGTCGGCCATGTAGTAGCTGTAGGTGACCAACTTCTCCGCGTCGGGATCCTTGGTCCACACGCCCTGCGGCCCCCGGTAGTCGGGGATCCCGGAGTCGGTCGAGATGCCCGCCCCGGTCAGCACGGTGACGCCGTCCTCGGCAGCCGCGATCCACTTCCGCACGAGGTCGATCTGTTCGGTCATGCCACCGAGGGTAGCGACCCGGCCGACCTGACGGCCTGTCATTTACCCGGCTTCGGGGCCGGTAGCGGGCAGGATGGGCGGCATGGATCTTGGACTTCGCGATCGTGTGTATCTGGTCACCGGCGGCACCCGCGGCCTCGGCTTCGCCACCGCCCGGGCGCTGGTGGACGACGGCGCCCGGGTGGTGGTCTCCGGGCGGGACGAAAAGCGCGTGGCGGAGGCCGTCGCCGCGCTGGGCGGTCCCGAGCGGGCGCTGGGCATCGCCGCCGACAACGGGGACAGCGGCGCGGCCGAGCGCCTCGTCGCCGCCGCGCTGGCCCGCTTCGAGCGGCTGGACGGCGCGCTGGTGAGCGTGGGCGGGCCGCCGGCCGGCACGATCGGCGCCGTCGACGACGACCAGTGGCGGGAGTCGTTCGAGTCGGTCTTCCTGGGCGCGGTACGGCTGGCCCGAGCCACCTCGGCCGCGCTGCACGCCGGCGGCGCGATCGGCTTCGTGCTCTCCTCGTCGGCGCGTCAGCCGGTTCCCGGCCTCGGCATCTCCAACGGCCTGCGGCCCGGCCTGGCCGGGGTGGCCAAGTCCCTCGCCGACGAGTTGGGTCCGCGCGGCATCCGGGTGTTCGGCCTGCTGCCGGGCCGGATCGACACCGACCGGGTGCGCGAGCTGGACGACCTCGGCGGCGACGCGGAGGCCACCCGGGCCCGGCAGAGCGAGGCCATCCCGCTGGGCCGCTACGGCGCCCCGGAGGAGTTCGGCCGAGTGGCCGCCTTCACCCTCTCCCCGGCGGCGTCCTATCTGAGCGGCCTGCTGATCCCGATCGACGGCGGACTGGCCCGCTCCCTCTGACCCCGAGCCCGGCCCGCGGCCCGCCGTACGCGAGCCGGGCACGGCGCACGGGCCGAACACGCGGCGCGCCGCCCGAAGGCGGCCCACCGGCCGAGGTGCGGGCCGGGGTTGGTGTCCCCGGCCCGCCCGGTCAGTCCAGGTGTCGCTTCGGCAGCCCTCGGCTGGTCCGCAGGGTCAGCACCGTGGGCAACGTCTCCAGGCCCACCGCCTCGCGCGCGTTGGGCAACACCCGGTCGCGCACCGCGCCGAGCAGTTCGCGGGGTTCGGCCCCCGGCTCGGCCCGGACCAGCACCTGCAGCGTGGGCCCGTGCCGCCGGCGCACCAGATGCGCGGTGACGTGCTCGACACCCGCCACATAGGCCAGGTCGTCCTCGATCGCGTCGGCCAACGCGTTGCCCGAGACGGTCAGCGTGTCCGCCTCGTCGCCGACCATGCCGAACCCGGTGCCCAGTCCCGACGGACCGTCGCCGGCGTGGTCGGTCGTGTCGTGCACCCGCATCGACCGCACCGGACGCCGGCCCACCTGGGCGAGCAGCCACCACAGCGCGAGCACCAGGATCAACCCCGGCACGCCGAAGGCGACCCACCACCACCAGCCGTGGTCGGTGAGCCGCTCGGCCTGACTCGTGGTGATGAACGGCTTGTCCGCGGTGTGCACCAGGTCGGGGTACCAGCCGCGACCGCGGGCGGCGACGGCGAGCCCGCCGGCGATCAGGGCCAGCCCCGCCAGGAACAGCAAGATCCGGTTGCAGACCGTGCGCATCATCGCCTCACCTCCCGCTCACGGGCTGAAGACGCAGGTCCACGCGCGGCACCCGGGCCAGCGTGAGCGCGTTCGCGCGTTCTTGGAGGCGTTCGATCAACTCGTCGTGCAGATCGTCCGGATCGCGGAAGTGGTAGTCCACCCGCAGTACCGCCTTGCGCCGCCCCATCCGCACCCGCGCGTCCAACACGCCCGAGGAGGCCAGCGCGGTGTGCCGCAGGAACGAGGCGGCGGTACGCCGGGTCATGTAGACGGTCATCGCGCCGCCGGGCGAGCGCAGGCGCAGCAGCGCGCGCCGTCCGGGGGTGAGCGCGAGCACGATCAGCCACAGGCCCACCGCGGCGGCGATCGCCCCGGCGGCGATGGTCCAGTTGTCCCGCCACTCGTGCGTCTGGGCCCGCTCCAACAGGTCGCGCGACCAGCGCGGCGCCCGATCGATCCGGGCCGTCACGCCGATGTACAGCGCGGTGCCCGCGACGCCGCCCACGAGCAGCGCCACCAGCGCGGCCGGCAACCCCCGCGTCGACCAGGCCCGGCGCACCTTCGCACCGTCGCCCCAGTCGTCGGCGGCCGCCAGGGCCGTCGAGCCGTCGGCCGGCGCCTCCGGCGAAGCCTCCAGGCTCACTGCACTCTCCTCTTGCCGTGCCCCCCACGGGTCAACCGGGCGACCGTCACGTCCACCCGCACCACGGGCATCCCGGTCAGGTATTCCACGTCGGCGCGCACCCGTTGCCGGATGGTCCGGGCGATCTCGACCACCGGGCCGGGATAGGGCACGTCAACGTCGAGGTTCACCGTCGCGTGGTCGTGGTGCATCGTGGCGCCCGCCTTCGGGGCGCGCAGCACGGTGTCCGGGGCGACCTCGGTGGTGGCCTCACGCGCCGCGCGGGCGGCGATCTTCTCCACCACCCGACCGCCGATCTGCAGTACTCCGCGGTGCGCGGCCGGCGCCAGGCCCTCCGCCGGTACCGCGCGCATCAGCGGCGCCGATTGCGCGAGCTGAACAGCTCGCCGAGATCCAGGTCGCCGTCCAGGAAGCGGCCGACCAGGAAGCCGACCACCCCGAGGGCGGCGACCAGGAGAAAGGCCCCGAACCCGCCCAGCGCGGCGGCCAGGCCGAGGGCCATGCCGACCAACAGGCCGACCATGGGTGTAGTCATTGGCGAACGACTCCTCACTGAACCGACCATTGGTTGTTGCCGAGTTGCCGGCCCCTGTCGGGCCGAATGCCGCGAAGATGTCCTGCCGCGGAGCTGTCCGGAATCCATCGGTGTCGCACCCGCCCGCTACTCGACACGCGGGTTGTTGCGCCGCCGCTGGCGCTCCGTCAACTGCCGCCAGAGCCGGCCCGGCAAGCGGCCGCGGCGGTAGACCGTAGTCTCCGCCGCGGCCCCCGAACGGATCGGCGCGGGTGGTCCCGCCGCGTCGATCAGTGCCCTGAAGCGTTCGAGCCCGGCGACGAATTCCGCCGGGTCGCCCCCACGATCGGGGTGGCTCGTGCGGATGAATTCCCGGTATTCGCGCAGCAGTTTCCGCCGCTCGTCGTCGCCGGGCCCACGCGTCACTGAAGCTGGCGCTCCTTGGAGTCGTCGCCGTCGTAGTCGATGTGGATGTCGTCCACCGCGATGTTGACTTCGACCACCTCGAGCGCGGTCATCCGCTCGACGGAGTCGATGACATTCTCCCGGACCGCCTGCGCCAATTCGGCGATGGGCACGCCGTAATCCACGACGATGTTGAGATCCACGGCACACTGCCGCTCGCCCACCTCGACGCTGACGCCCTGGGCCACGTTGGGCTTGCCCCCCGGAATGCGCTGGCGCACCGCGCCGAACGCCCGGGCCGCGCCGCCGCCGAGCGCGTACACGCCCGGGATCTGCCGGGCCGCGATGCCCGCGATCTTGGCCACCACGCCGTCCGCGATCGACGTGCGTCCCTTGTCGGTGGCCAGTTTGACGACCTCCGTGGAACGACCACCGTTGCCCACCGAACGCTCTTCGTCCTTCTGGAGCGCCTGCGTGCCGGTCTTGCCCTGGGCCGTTGTGTCCGCCATCGGCGCACTTCCTTCCTCGACTGGCTGCAATGCCCGAACCCTGCGACCGGAACCCCACTCGGTCCCGCTGTCATCGGTGCCCCTTGCCGGGTTCACCACACCTGTACGACACACACACCGGGCGAACGTCACGCGTCGATCGGAGGATGTTTCGCGGAATCCGACGCTACCCGCCGAGGCGGTCGCGAACACGTACCGAACGCGCGGCCCGCCGTACGGGTGGCGGTTCTCGTCTTGCGACCTCCGGCGCAGTACGGTCGCCGAGTTGGGACGAGGAGGGAAAGCCGATGGCCGACGAGGCCGAGCTCGACGAGGGCACCCTGGTGGTGCGGGCTCGCGAGGGTGACGCCGAGGCGTTCGAGGTGCTGATGCGTCGGCACGGGCGATCCCTGTACACGCTCGCGCTGCGCATCCTGGGCAGCGCCGGCGACGCGGAGGACGCGGTACAGGAGGCGTTCATCAGCGCGTGGCGCCGGCTGCCCGGGTTCCGCGCCGACTCGTCGTTCCTGACCTGGATGTATCGCATCGTCACCAACCGCGCCCTGAACATCGCCCGGACCCGGCGGCCCACGGTCGGCCTGGACCAGGTACCCGACCGGGCGATAGAGCAGATGGCGGACAATCCGGAGCGACGGGCCGAGGGGTCGGCGGCACTGAAGGCGCTCCAGGAGGCGATGACCACACTGACCGAGGAGCAGCGGGCCTGCTGGGTACTGCGCGAGATGCACGGGCAGAGCTACGACGAGATCGCGGCGGCCGTGGGGATCGGGACGAACGCGGTACGGGGCAGGATCTTCCGAGCACGACAGACCCTGGCGGAGGCGATGCGACCGTGGACGTGACCGACGAGACGGGCGACGCTCCGGACGCGCTGCGGCTGCCGTCCGCGGCGGAACTGCTCGCGGGGGCCCGCGGGGCGGCGCCGGGCCCGCGCGCCGACGCCGATCCGGACTCGGGCTCGATCCCGGGCTCGGGGTCGGAGTCGGGCTTCGGCGAGCCGGCGGATTTCGATCCGGACGAGGAACTGCTGCCCTGTGGGCGCGAACCGGAGTCGGTGCTCGAACACGCCTCCGTGGACGCGCTGGACGAGCACGAGCGCTCGTGTCCGGAGTGCCAGGCGGTGTTGCGCGACCATTCGGTGCTCGACCAGGTCACCCGCGAGTGGGCCGAGTTGTCGGTCCCGGTGCCGGATGATCTGGGCACCCGGGTGATGCGCCTGGTCCGGGCCGAGTTGCACACCGGCCGGCTGCTGCCCATGGGCGAGCCGGACGAGCAGTTGACGCTGACCGAGACCGCCGCGGCGCGCACGCTGCGCGCGGCGGTCGACGCCGAGCCCGGCGTGCAGGCCCGCAGTTGCCGGATCCGGCCGTTCGAGAATCGGGCGGGGGCGGCGGTGCCGGGCCCGGTGACGGTGCGGTTGTCGGTCGGCGTGCCGTACGGCGAGCCGATCCACGCGCTGGCCGATCGGCTGCGCGAGCGGGTGCGCCGGGCCGCGACGGAGCGACTGGGGCTGGAAGTGGCGAAGGTGGACGTGGACGTGGTGGGCCTGGAACCGGCCGCCGAGGCTCGGAAGGGGAACCGATGAGGCAGCCGGCGCAGCGCGCGTCGTCCCGCGAGATGTCCGTCCTGGCCCGGACCACCGCCGGCGGCGCGGCGTTGGCCGTTCCCGGCGTGGTGGACCTGCAACCGGGCCTGCTCGACGCGGTCGCCCAGGTCTCGGGCGGCCTGCTCCCGGGCCGGGTCCCGGGGGTGACCACGCGTGTGCTCGACGGAGTCCTGCACGTGGACGTGCAGTTCCGCGCCGCGGCCGACCACCGCGTCCTGGACGTGGCCCGCGCGGTGCGCACGGCGGTCACCGCGGAGGTACGCGAGCGCACGGGCCACCAACGGGTGGTGGTGCACGTCCTGGTCACCGACGCGGGGGTGTGAGCCTGGCGTCCGGCGCGCTCAGACCTTCGCGAGGCCGTACGACGGCCGCTCGTTCAGGGCCGCCGGGTCGTGTCCGGGCAGGTGGCCGTAGGCGCCGATGATGCCGCCGATCTCCTCGGTGGCGGTCAGCGGCCCGGTCGCGTCCTCGGCGCGCGGCACCCGGCCGTGGCCGATCAGTTGCAGCCACTTGTTCAGCGGCAGCCGGGCCCGCTCGTACATCTCCAGCGCCTCGACCGGGTCCCGGTACGACCCCAGCGAGCGGGCCAGCACGCGCGCGTCGACGATCGACTCGGACGCGCCGCCGAGCACGTACGGATACATCGGGTGGGCCGCGTCGCCGAGCAGGGTGACCCGGCCGAACGACCACTGGTCCAGCGGCGCTCGGGTCACCAGCGGATAGCCGGACGCCTCGGTGGGCGACTTGACCATGGCTCCGATGTCGGCCCCGGCGATGCTCCAGCCGCGAAAGACCCGGGCCAGCCGGCGCAGGTCCGCCGGGCCGTTCCAGCCGGTGTCGCCGAGTTCGCCCGCCGACTGCCGATCGGGCAACTCCGCGAGCCAGTTGGTGAGGGTGTACCCGTCGCGCGGATCGATCGGCTTGATCGGGTGCGCCATGAACCGCGCCTCGCCGTGCGCGGTCATGATCATGGTGTGGCCGTCGGCGAACGGCGCACAGCGCGTGGTGCCGCGCATCAGGATGCGCGGCTGGGCGATCGGCGCGCCCTCGTCCGGCAACAGCGTCGCGCGCGTCGCGGAGTTGATCCCGTCCGCGCCGATCAGCACGTCGGCCCGCTCCTGCCAGGGTCGCCCCTCGCCGTCCACGAAGTACGCGGTCACCCCGTCGTCGTCCTGGTCGAAACCGGTCAGCCGGGACCCGGTACGCACCGCCGCGCGACCGAGGCGCTGATACACCGCGCGCAGCAGCGCGACCTGCAACTCCCCGCGGTGCACGGACAGATGCGGCCACAGGAAGCCCGCCCGCTGCCCGCGCGGCGCCAGTACCACCCGGGTCGCCCGGCGGTCGGGGAAGGCCACCCCGGACAGCGGCACGCCCAGGTTGGCGACCGGATGGTAGAGGTCGAGTTCGGCGAGTTCGCGCACCGCGTGGGGCAGGAGGCTGATCCCGAGCCCCAGGGGCCGGATTCTCAGTGCCGCGTCGATCACCGTCACCTCGGTGATGCCCGCGTCGTGCAGGCTGAGTGCCACAGCAAGACCACCTATGCCGCCGCCGGCGACGAGAACACGCACCCGGAAAGCCCCTCTTGCCAACCATTTGGAATATCACCACACTACCCGGCGCCCCGAGCTGCGGTCGGTCAACTCGCGAGCACCGCGGAATCGATCGAGTCTTCTTCCCGGTCCCGGAACTGACGGTGATACAGATCCGCGTACAGACCGTCCCGGGCCAGCAACTCGGCGTGCGTGCCGCGCTCCGCGATCCGGCCGTCGTCCACCACCAGGATCAGGTCCGCGTCGCGCACGGTGGACAGTCGGTGGGCGATCACCAGGGCGGTACGACCGACCAGGGCGGTGGCCAACGCGCGCTGCACGGCGGCCTCCGACTCCGAGTCCAGATGCGCGGTGGCCTCGTCGAGCACCACCACGCGCGGCGACTTGAGCAGCAGCCGGGCGATCGCCAGGCGCTGCTTCTCCCCGCCGGACAACCGATGTCCGCGCTCGCCGACCACCGTCTCCAGGCGGTCCGGCAGCCCCTCGACCAGGTCGCCGATATTGGCCGCGCGCAGCGCCGCCCACAGTTCCTCGTCGCTCGCGTCCGGCTTGGCGTAGCGCAGGTTGCCGCGGATCGTGTCGTGGAACATGTGCGAGTCCTGGGTCACCACGCCGACCGTGTCGCGCACCGAGGCCAGGGTGACGTCGCGCACGTCGGCTCCGCCGATCCGTACCGTCCCCTCGGTCGCGTCGTAGAGCCGGCCGACCAGCGAGGTGATCGTGGTCTTGCCCGCGCCCGACGGTCCGACCAGGGCCACCAGTTGACCCGGCTCGGCTCGGAACGACACGTCGTGCAACACCGGTTCGGAGCGCCGTCGATCGAGCACCGCGACGCTCTCCAGCGAGGCCAGCGAGACCTCGTCGGCCCCCGGGTAGGCGAAGCCGACCGCGTCGAACTCCACCGTCGCCGCGTCCGCCGGCAGCGGCTTCGCGTCCGGCTTGTCGGCGATCATCGCGGGCAGGTCGAGGACTTCGAAGACCCGCTCGAAGCTGACCAGCGCGGTCATCACGTCCACCCGCACGTTGGCCAGCGCGGTCAGCGGCCCGTACAGCCGGCCGAGCAGCACGGTGAGCGCCACCAGGGTGCCCACGGTGAGCCGACCGTCCACCGCGAGATGCCCGCCGATCAGGTACACCAGCGCGGTCGCGAGCGAGGCGACCAGGGTGAGCGCGGTGGCGAACACCCGGTTTACCAGCGCGATCCGGATGCCGATGTCGCGCACCCGCGCGGCCCGCCCGGAGAACAGCGCGTCCTCCTCCTCGGGCCGGCCGAAGATCTTGGCCAGCGTCGCGCCGGAGACGTTGAACCGCTCGGTCATCACCGTCGACATCTCCGCGTCCAACTGCATCTGTTCGCGGGTCATCGCCTGCAACCGGCGGCCGATCCACTTGGCCGGCAGCAGGAACAGCGGCAGCAGCACCAGCGAGACCAGGGTGATCTGCCAGGCGAGGTAGAACATCGTCCCGGCCACCAGGACCAGGCTGACCAGATTGGACACCACGCCCGCCAGGGTCGAGGTGAACGCCCGCTGTGCGGACAGCACGTCGTTGTTCAGGCGCGAGATCAACGCGCCGGTCTGGGTCCGGGTGAAGAACGCGATCGGCTGGCGCTGCACGTGCGCGAACACCTTGCTGCGCAGCGCGTAGATCGAACCCTCGCCGATCCGCGCCGAGTACCACCGCTCGGCCAGGCCGAACCCGGCGGCGAGCAGCGCGACGCCCGCCACCACGATCGCGAGCACGGTCACCAGGTGGCCGTCGCCCTTCAGTACACCCTGGTCCACGATCCGCTGCGCGAGCAGCGGCGGCACGATGGTCAGCACCGCGCCGATCACCACCAGGACCAGGTACGCGGTGATCTGCCGCGCGAACGGTTTCGCGAACTCGCCCACCCGGCGCACCGTGCCGGGCGCGAGTTTTCGCTCCACCACGGACGCGTCGCGCGTGTAGGAGCGCAGGTTCATCCCCATCGGGCCGCCGCCACTCATCCCGCCTCGTTCCCGTACATCCCGTACGTGTCGCCTGCCCGAGCCGAATGCTCGAACAAATTCCTGAGTCAACCTCAGTACTTCGTACACGGGAACACCGACACGGGCCCGCTTAGTCCCGGGCCCACCCCCGGCGCCTCGATGCCGGCGGGAGTACATGTGACGCGCGCCTCACGAAATCGTGCCGGCGGATCCCGATGGAGCGGGTCGCGTCGGGATCCGCCGAGCCGGTCCTACTCCCCCGTCCCCGCGAGATCGCGCAGGCGGCGGGCCTGTGCGGCGCGTTCGGCGGCGCGCTGTTCGTCGTAGCCACGCGTCGCGGCGCCCGCGAGCAGGGCTTTCGTCTCGATCACCGCGTCGCGCGGTGCGGCGACGAGTGCCGCGATCAGGTCGCGTGCGGCACCGTCCAACTCCTCGCGCGGCACCGCGAGGGTGGCCAGTCCCATCGAGACCGCCTCCTCGGCCCCCACCCAGCGGCCCGTGACGCAGATCTCCAGGGCCCGGGCGTAGCCGACCAGGTCGGTCAGCGGCTTCGTCCCGGCCAGGTCCGGAACCAGGCCGAGCGCGGTCTCGCGCATCGAGAACCGCGCGTCGTCGGCGCACACCCGCAGGTCGCAGGCCAGCGCCAGTTGGAACCCGGCCCCCACGGCATGCCCCTGCACCGCGGCCACCGTGATCAGGTCCGGGCGTCGCCACCAGGTGAACGCCTCCTGGAACGAGGCGATGGTGGCGTCGAGTTCGTCGTCGCTCGCCCCGGCCAGCGTGGCGAGGTCCGATTCCCCCGGGATGCCCCCGCCACCCGGGAACATCCGTCGATCCAGGCCCGCGGAGAACGAGACGCCCTCCGCGCGCAACAGCACGGCCCGGACATCACCGGGCAGGTCGCGGCCGACGGCGGCGAGCGCGCGCCAGAGCGCGGGAGTCTGCGCGTTGCGCCGATCGGGGTTGGTGAGGCTCACCACCGCGAACGCACCTTCGATCACGACCGAAAGGCCCTGCCCTGCCGCGCTGTCGGCACCGCCGACCCCGCGACCGCTGTTGTCCGTGCCGCCCCTGTCGTCACTCGTGTTGCCACTCGGGTTGTCGTTCGAGCCGAGCTGATGCGCGTCCACGTCCACGGTCCCTCCCGTGTTCGGGTCGCTTCCGGCAAACGACCACGTGTCCGACGTTACCGGTCGGTCACATGGCCGTTCGACGAATGGTGCCGTACTGCCCCGGGACTCGGTCTCAGGCCGAGGACGACGCGGCGGTCTTGGCCTTGCCCCGTGTTGCCCCGCCCCTGCCGCGGAGAGTCACTCCCGACTCGCTGAGCATCCGGTGCACGAAGCCGTAGGAACGGCCCGTCTCCTCCGCAAGGGCGCGGATGCTGGCACCGGAGTCGTACTTCTTCTTGAGGTCAGCCGCGAGCTGCTCGCGCGCGGCACCGGTCACCCGGCTGCCCTTCTTCAGAGTCTCGGCCACACGTGCCTCCTCATAGGAAGTGCGCTCTGGAATCCCATGATCACCCCTGGGGCATGGCAAGGCCAGTGATTCCACCAGGCCCGATGGCTTGATCATCGCGGCGCGTGGCCTCTTGCACACAAAGATCACCCGAGCGGAATCGCGCCTTCCTTTGCCGAATGCTTGACCGAATCCTGTGTCCGCCGACAAAGGCGCTGGTCACCCATGAGATTCACGACCTTGCTCTGTGTCGCCGCCGAGCCCCGTGACCGGCGTCACGTACGGACCGGAAGGATGGCTTCCCCTTGTGAGGATTTCGTGGGGAAAACCCGTCGGGGGGACGAAAGCGATCACCCCGCCGGGTTGCCGAGGAAGGCAACCCGACGGGGTGTCGGACGTTCGGGGCTCCCGGGCCGCACCGCCCGGGAGGTCGGGCGCACCGCCCGGACGGTCAGGCGAGCGCGACCAGGTCGGCGTAGTCCTCGCTCCACAGGTCCTCGACGCCGTCCGGGAGCAGGATGATCCGCTCCGGCTGCAGCGCCTCCACCGCGCCCTCGTCGTGGGTGACGAGAACCACGGCGCCCTCGTAGGTGCGCAGCGCGTCGAGCACCTCGGCGCGGCTGGCCGGGTCGAGGTTGTTGGTCGGCTCGTCCAGGAGCAGCACATTGGCCTTGGAGACCACGAGCGTCGCGAGCGCGAGCCGGGTCTTCTCGCCACCGGAGAGCACGCCGGCCGGCTTGTCCACGTCGTCGCCGGAGAACAGGAAGGAGCCGAGCACCTTGCGCACTTCGACCAGGTCGAGGTCGGGCGAGGACGAGCGCATGTTCTCCAGGACCGTGCGCTCCGGGTCCAGCGTCTCGTGTTCCTGTGCGTAGTAGCCCAGTTGCAGGCCGTGGCCCGGCTCGATCTTGCCGGTGTCCGGGTCCTCGACGCCGCCGAGCAGCCGCAGCAGCGTGGTCTTGCCCGCACCGTTGAGGCCCAGGATGACCACGCGCGAGCCCTTGTCGATGGCCAGGTCGACGTCGGTGAAGATCTCCAGCGAGCCGTACGACTTGGACAGCCCGGTCGCCATCAGCGGGGTCTTCCCGCAGGGGGCGGGCTTGGGGAAGCGCAGCTTGGCGACCTTGTCCGACTTGCGCTCGCTCTCCAGGCCGGAGAGCAGCTTCTCGGCCCGGCGGGCCATGTTCTGCGCGGCCACCGTCTTGGTCGCCTTGGCGCGCATCTTGTCGGCCTGCGAGAAGAGTTGGTCGGCCTTCTTCTCGGCGTTGGCCCGCTCGCGCTTGCGGCGGCGCTCGTCGGTCTCGCGCTGGAGCTTGTAGGCGTTCCAGCCGACGTTGTAGATGTCGATCGTGGTGCGGTTGGCGTCCAGGTAGAACACCTTGTTGACGCACGCCTCCATCAGGCCGACATCGTGGCTGATCACGATGAAGCCGCCCTTGTACGTCTTGAGGAAGTCGCGCAGCCAACCGATCGAGTCGGCGTCGAGGTGGTTGGTGGGCTCGTCCAGGAGCAGCGTGTCGGCGTCGGAGAACAGGATCCGGGCCAACTCGACCCGGCGCCGCTGGCCACCGGAGAGCGTGTGCAGTTCCTGGCCCAGGATCCGGTCCGGCAGCCCCAGGCTGGCCGCGATGGTGGCCGCCTCGGCCTCGGCCGCGTAGCCGCCCTTGGTCAGGAACTCGGTCTCCAGACGCGAATACCGGCGCATCGCCTTCGCCGCCGTGTCACCGCTGGCGCTGGCCATCAGGCCCTCGGCCTCGCGCATCCCGGAGAGCGCGACGTCCAGGCCGCGCGCGGACAGGATCCGGTCCCGCGCCAGCACGTCCAGGTCGCCGGTGCGCGGGTCCTGCGGCAGGTAGCCGACCTCGCCGGTGCGGGTGATGGTCCCGGCCGCCGGCTGGGTCTCCCCGGCCAGCGTCTTGGTGAGCGTGGTCTTGCCGGCGCCGTTGCGGCCGACCAGACCGATCCGGTCGCCGGCCGCGACCCGGAAGGAGGCCGGCTCGAGGAGGATGCGGGCACCGGCCCGCAGTTCGACGTTGGTTGCGTTGATCATGAAGGACTGGGCTCCCGGTCGGGGACTGACGAAGACGGACGATCGTGCGGGGCTCGCTGGGAAGCCGCACCGCGCTAAGGCCGCTCGCGGGGATATCCAGGGAAACCGACCATGCCCACGAGTCTACGGGAGCCGTCGGAACGAATTTCCGGGCGTCCTCCCGGCACCAAGGCGACGGGCGCGGTAAAACCCGCGAAAAGGGATATCCGTCACCCGACGTCTATTCCCTGTTGCCTTGGCGGTCGCGAGATGCAGTTCGACGACGATGCGGATCTGGACACGTCCCAGATCGAGGACGAACGCGGCTCGGGGGGCGGCGGGCTGCGTCGTCCCGGCCTCGCGGTGGGCGGCGGCGCGGCGGGCCTGATCGCCGTGGTCCTCGGCCTGATCTTCGGCCTGAGCCCGAACCAGCTCGGCCTGAGCGACGGCGGGGGCGGGGGCGGCGCCGTCCCGGCGGACAATCGCGCGCTCCAGGACTCGTGCCGCAAGGGCACCGACGCCAACGCGCGCGACGACTGCCGGATCGTCGGCGTGGTGAACAGCGTGCAGGCGTACTGGACGGACGAGTACCGGCGCCGGGGCGCGACGTACAAGCCGGCGCCGACCCGGTTCTTCACCGGCAGCACCTCGACCGCGTGCGGCGGGGCGACCTCGGCGGTGGGCCCCTTCTACTGTCCCGGCGACCGCAGGGTCTACATCGATCTGGGCTTCTTCGGCGAGCTACGCACCAAGTTCGGCGCCAAGGGCGGGCCGTTCGCCGAGGCGTACGTACTGGCCCACGAGTACGGCCACCACATCCAGGACCTCACCGGCCAGATGGCCAGGGTCGGCAACGACCGCCAGGGCCCGCAGAGCGGCTCGGTCCGCCTCGAACTCCAGGCCGACTGCTACGCCGGCGTCTGGGCCCAACACGCGACCACGCCCCCGGGAGCCCTGATCACCAACCTCACCCCCCAGGACATCGCCGACGGCCTCGACGCCGCGGCAGCGGTGGGCGACGACCGCATCCAGCAGGAATTCCAGGGCCGAGTAACCCCGGAAACCTGGACCCACGGCTCAGCCGCCCAACGCCAACAGTGGTTCCAAAGGGGCTACACCACAGGCGACCCCACCAAATGCGACACCTTCACAGCCCACATCTGACAAACCCCACCCCCAAGCCCCACCACCGCCCAACCACACCCCCCCTCAGCCCGACCGACACTCGAAACCACCCCAACCCACCCAAAACCCAACGCCGCCCAACCACACCCCTCCTCAGCCCGGCCGGCGCCCGAGACCACCCCAACCCACCCAAAACCCAACGCCAGCCGAACACACCCCTCTCAGCCCGGCCGGCGCTTGAGGCCACCCCAACCCACCCAAAACCCACCGCCGACCGAACACACCCCTCTCAGCCCGGCCGGCGCTTGAGGCCACCCCAACCCACCCAAAACCCAACGCCGACCGAACACACCCCTCTCAGCCCGGCCGGCGCTTGAGGCCACCCCAACCCACCCAAAACCCACCGCCGACCGAACACACCCCTCTCAGCCCGGCCGGCGCTTGAGGCCACCCCAACCCACCGAAAGCCCACCGCCGGCCGAACACACCCCTCTCAGCCCGGCCGGCGCTTGAGGCCACCCCAACCCACCGAAAGCCCACCGCCGGCCGAACACACCCCAGCCCAGCCGGCGCTTGAGGCCCCGCGCTTGAGGCCAACTCAGGCCGCAGCCCGAGCCCGATCCACAATCTCCTCCGCATCGGCGACAGCCGAAAGATGCCGCGTCATCCGAACCCGCACATCCCGCCCCCCGCCATCGGCGACAAGCAACGAAACCCAAGCGGCGGAAGCCTCGAGCGCAGCCCGCGCACTGGCCGCAGCCGCAACCAGATACGGAAGCACATCGTCATCCGCACCATCCCGCACCGTACCCGCGAGCCCGATCAGATCCGCCGCCAACGCCGCGATACGCAAAGGCACTTCGGCGGAATCCACCCCCGAGCCGGACCGCTCCGAAGCCTCCCGCGCCGCATGGCCCGCCCGCATTGCCCGCTCCCGCATCCGCCCCGCCTCGGCCCGCGCCGCCCGCATCGTCTCCTCGGCGTCGGTGGTGTGCAGGGCGAGTGCGGCGGCCCGCTCGACGAGCGCGGCGGCCTGCGCGGCCTGGAGCGCGGCGGCCGCCCCCCGCACCCGGACGTCGGGACTGGCCAGTCGGTCGAGGTGTTCCCCGATGGTCTGTTCGCGCAACGGATCCTCCTTGCACACGTGTACAGGCGATCGAAATCGTTCCTGCCAGGGTGCATGGCGGACGCGAATTGCGCCATTTTTTGCGGTTATTGGTTCGACCCACCCACACCCGGGTACGCCCTCGCCCACCTTCGCCCGAACAACCCAACCGCCCGACCCGAAGCCGCCTCACTCCACCGTCTTCACGTCACACCACACAACCTTGCCATCCGGCACCGGATAGCTCCCCCACTCCTCGGCCATCGCCTCCACGAGCAACAACCCGCGACCGTGCTCGTCCAGCAGATCCACCGCGTCCCCCGCTTCGGGAAGCGCCGCGCCGTCGTCGTCCACCACCGCGATCCGGATCGAGTTCTCCCGACGCAGCACGGCGACCGCGACCGTACGCCCCCGCGTCGAGTGCCGGACCGCGTTGGTCACCAGTTCGGAGAGCAGCAGTTCGAGGGTGTCGACAGGCGCGCGCGGAACCCGCTCCGCAAGCACCGCGCGTAGCGCGTGGCGGGCGCGAGGTACGGCCTCGACGGTGGCCGACAGACGCAGCGACAGCAACAGCGGGCCGGCCGGAGACTCCCCGAATCGCGGCGATGATGCGATTTCGCCCACGTCTCCCCCTGTCTCCCCTGGTGGCGCGGATGAGGCGGCCGGAGGCATCGGCAACCTTTGTCCAAACTAGCCGTCCTTGTCTCCGCTGTTGGTGAGATCGACTTCTTTCCCCCTGGTGAAACGTGGCGCGGGCCGGCGATGGACGCACGGGCGGCGCTCGATCGGCGCGCATGGTGGTGGAAAGCGTCGCGCAACGCACGAGGGCGGTTCCCGGCCGGGCCGACGGGGTAGCGATCCCCGACGACAACCGCCCCGGACCGCCGGCTCGAAGTCGTCGCGTGACCCTCGTCGCACGGCTCGAACCCCGGCTCGGGGAACCAACCGAACCGCCGTTTCGTCCCGCAAACAGACGGCAACGACCCGGGACCCCCCGGTGCCGGCTCGCCACCCGACGTCGGGATCGCGACCGGAGAGTTCCACCGGCTCCCGGTGCGAAGTGCGGCGAGGCGCCGCCTCACGCACCACACCGCACACGGAGCCGGTGAACCTTTCCGGCCGGGGTACTAACGTCGGGGTTACCGACCGCGTCACGGAGGACCTGCATGCAGCCCCGGCTCCAGGCCACTCTGGCCGATTTCGTGCCCGCCCTGCGCTTCGTCGCGCCCGAACTCGTCGCCGACTACCTCGAGCACGAGGACCTGCCCGCGGCGTGGTGGATGAGCGTGCCGGTGGTGCGCGCCGCCGACACCTTCGGCCGGGACGAACTGCCTGGACGGCTCGCCGATCTCGCCTACACCGAGCTGCGACACCTGCGCCTGGGCGATCTGCTGCCCGGGGCCTGGCTGGCGCGCAACGGCTTCCGGCTCTCCCAGTGGCCCGACGGCGCGCGGACCAACGTGATGGTGCGTACACCCGACTGGGCGGACCTGCTCACCACGACGGTGCGCGAGGTCGGCGACTGGACCCAGATCGGCACCTCGACCGTGCGGCCGCTGGTGGCCCGGCTGTTCGAGGAAGTCCTGGGACTGCTGCCGCAGGACGACGAATCGGTGGACGTGGACGCCCTGTTCGACGCGTCCGGCACGGCGGCGAACGCGGCGGCGATGCCCGAACCGGCCGCCGAGCCGGAGACGGCCCCCGAGACGGAGCCGGCGTCCGCCGCGGCGACCGTGATCCCGCCCGCCCCGGAGGACGGCGACTGGGACAACCCGGACGAGTGGGGCGACCTGGACGACGAGGAACTGCGTCCGGTCAAGCTGCCCGAGCCGTTGACCGCCGAACTGGGCACCGTGGTGCGCTGGCTGGCCGAACAGGCGCCGGACGTACCCCTGATGGCGCAGCTCGCACAGGTCACCCTGGAGACCGCGGCCGTGGTCGGCCTGGAGGACGCCACGGACGAGGTGCGGACCGCGTTGACCGCGCTGCTCACCCAGGTGCCGTCCGGGCTGCGCGCGTCGCTGGCGCTGCCGCCGGCACCCGTCGCGACCGAACCGGAGCCGGCCGCCGCCGAGGCACCCGATGACGATTCCGAGGTCGCCGACTCCGACGACGACGCGTCCGAGTCGGGCCGGGACGCCTACGGGGAGGTGCCGCCGACCACCCGCGCGAGCCTGCCCACGGTCACGGCGCCCGGCCCCGAGCGCGCGTCGTCCGCCGAGGCCCGCACGGAACCGCTGCCCGAGATCGCCGCCCACCACATCGACGCGCCCGCGGCCGAGCCCGCCGCCAAGCCGGTGCCGCGGATCCGCACCACGGACACCTCCGAGGACCGCCGGCCGCACCCGGCCCCGCCGGCGGAGGAGCCCACGATCGACGAGGCGCCCGGCGTGGACGCGTTCGGCGAGACGCCGCCGATGACCGTCGCCGACGTCCCGATCCCCGCACTCACCCGCAAGGGCAAGCGCACCGCCCCGCCGACCCGATCCGAGCCGCCCGCCAAGAGCACCGAGGCGGCGGACACGAACGAGGAGGGCGGCCGGGACGCATTCGGCGAGGTCCCGCCGCCCACCGCCGGCGCGGTCGCGGCGATGGGTGAGGCCGCCGTACCGCGCACCCCCGAGGGCCTGCGCATCCCGCCCCGACCGAGCCACCCGCCGCGTTCCGGGCCGACCCCCGCGCCGGCCGGCGCGTCCGCGGCGGAGGTGCCGTCCGTACCCGCGCCGCCGGACCCGTCCGCCGTGCCGCACACCAACCGGGGCACGAAGGCGAAGGCGGCCGACCCCGAGGCCACCGTCGAGATGGTGCCCGGCACGCTGCCGGCCGCGCCCCCCGACGATGTCACGATGCTCGTCGACCGGCCGCAGTCGCGCGCCGGCGAGCCCGGCGGCGGCGATCTCGTCATCGTCCTGGCGACCTGGTTTCCGGCGAGCGAGCCGCGCCGCCGGGTACTCGCCCGGGACCGGCTGTTCACCGACGAACCCCGCGAACTGGATTCGCTGGCCGCCGAGTTCGGCACCTCACCGGCCGAGGTCAAGATCCTGGAGCGGGACCTGCGACGCAACCTGGACGAGCGCATCGGCCGCTCCGACGGCGCGCCGGTCCGGGTGCACCTGAGCTTCGTCCGGGACCGGCTGGGCGTCCTGACCACGGTCTCCGAACTGCGCACGCTGCATCCCAAGCACACCGAGACCGTGCCGGGTCTGGAGATCCAGGTCTGGCAGGTGCTGCGCGGCCTGCTCGGCCTGCACACCTCGGTCGACGGCTGGTTGTCGAGCGCGCCGCTGGGCGAGTTGTCCGACCGCACCCAGGCCACCCTGGACGCCGCCTGCGCCCGCGGCCCGGTGCCGCTGGCGGCGCTGGAGCGGGACCTGACCGCGATGGGCATCCGCCCGCCGCTTCAGGCCGCCTGGATCGCCCGCCTGGAGGGCTTCCAGGTGGAGAACGGCCAGGTGTTGTCCCGCTCGGCGGACACCCTGGAGCGCCCGGCGCAGAAGGGGCGGCCGGCGCCGATCGGCGATCCGTCCCGGACCGCGGGCTGCTTCCGCGAGGACACCGGCGCATGGGCGTTCCGGGTGGACGTGTCCACCGCGATGCTCGAAGGCGAGCCGGTCAAGGTACCGGCGGCGTTCGCCCAATCCCTCGGCGTCACCCCGGGCGGCCAGGTCCGGCTGCACCACGGCCACGGCCCCGCCGCGCTGCGCTGGTCCGACACGCCCTACCTGGTGTCCCTGCGCGCGATCCTGGCCGGCCTGTCCGCGCACGAGGGCGACATGGTCTTCATCTCGTCGATCCACCAGGGCCGCCTGGAGGCCCGCCTGGTCCGCGGCGACGCCACGGTCCGCCTCCCCCGCTGGGCAAGGGCCCTACGCCACACCGGCGTCGACCCGGTCCCCGAACAGGTCAACCTCCCCGAACTCCTCGGCGCCAGAATCGGCCTCGACCCCGGCATCGACCTCAAGGCCGTCCTACACCACCTGCAACAACGAGGCGACACAGACATCCTCGAACTCCTGGGCGTCTCCCAACCCCGCCCATAACCGGTTGCGGGGCGGCCGGTCCGAATCCAACGAGGAGCCTTCCCGAGCGGGTCGGGCGGCTTCGGGGTGCGGTGGGCGTACAGCACGGGCGGGCAGCTGTTGAGGCCCCCCGGGACCTACAGCCTCCGCGGAACCGTGCCCGAAGCCGGCTCGGATCGGGCGGTTCCGGTCTCCCCTCCGGCCTCGAGCCGGCTGGAGCACACAAACCCGACACTCGACACACCCGTCTCGTCGGGAACCCCCAGTCTCAGACCCCCGAACGCCGGCGGCGGCCAAACCCAGCAGCGCCCCGCTCCGCCCCACCGCCAAGCAAACCCCATCACGCAACCAAAGCCCGACCATCCCTGAAGCCGACAACCGAGGCCCCCAGCCGAACAGATCCGCCCACCGAACCCACAACTCCCACCCCGACCGGCGTTTGAGCCCACCCCAGCAAACCAACCCGCAACGCCGGCCAAAAACCCAAAACCCGCAACTCAGCCCGGCCGGCGCTTGAGGCCACCCCAGCCGACCAACACTCAAGGCCGCCAAAAACCCAAAACCCGCAACCCCAGCCCGGCCGGCGCTTGAGGCCACCCCAGCCAACCAACACTCAAGGCCGCCAAAACTCAAAGCCCGCAACCCCAGCCCGGCCGGCGTTTGAGGCCACCCCAGCCGACCAACACTCAAGGCTCGCCAAAAACACAAACCCGCAACCCCAGCCCGGCCGGCGTTTGAGGCCAAGCAGCCCGGCCGGCGTTTGAGGCCACCCCAGCCGACCAACACTCAAGGCTCGCCAAAAACACAAACCCGCAACCCCAGCCCGGCCGGCGCTTGAGGCCAGGCGCTTGAGGCCAGGCGTTCGAGCCCGCCTCGGCCGCAGGCCGGCCCAACCAGCCCGGCCGGCGACTGAGGCCAAAAGGGCCCAGCGGCCCAGGAGCTACAGGTTGAACCCCAAAGCGCGCAGCTGCTCACGCCCGTCGTCGGTGATCTTGTCCGGCCCCCACGGCGGCATCCAGACCCAGTTGATCCGCATGTCCGCCACAATCCCCTCCGTGGCGGTCCGCGTCTGGTCCTCGATCACATCCGTGAGCGGACAGGCCGCGCTGGTCAACGTCATGTCGATCGTGGCGATGTTCGCGTCGTCGACATGCACGCCGTACACCAGGCCCAGGTCGACCACGTTGATCCCGAGCTCGGGGTCGACGACGTCGTACATCGCCTCGGTGACGTCCTCCGGCGTGGCCACGCCGGCCGCCTGAGTCTCGGTCATTTCTGCCCTTCCATCGTCTGCGGCGCCCGCGCACCGTCCAGCGCCTGCGCGGTGGCGTCCTTGAAGGCCATCCACCCCAGGAGCGCGCACTTCACCCGCGCCGGATACTTGCTCACACCGACGAACGCCACCGCGTCCTCGAGCACGTCCTCGTCCGGCTCACCCTGACCCTTGGACTGCATCAACGCCAGGAACTCGTCCCCGGCGTGCATCGCGTCCTCGATCGTGTGCCCGATCACCAGGTCGGTCATCACCGACGCGCTGGCCTGGCTGATCGAACAGCCCTGGCCCTCGTAGCTGACGTCGAGCACCTTCCCGCCGTCCAGCTTCACACGCAGCGTGACCTCGTCCCCGCAGGTCGGGTTGACGTGGTGGACCTGGGTGTCGAACGGATCCCGCAACCCCTTGTTGTGGGGGTGCCGGTAGTGATCCAGGATGATTTCCTGATACATCCCGTCGAGCTTCATCTCTTCGCCTCCCGCCCCTGCTCCGCCGAACCCGTACTAACCGAAAAACTGTCGGACATGTTCCAGCCCGGCCACGAGCGCGTCGACCTCGGCCGGCGTGGAGTACAGGTAGAACGAGGCGCGGGTGGTCGCCGGCACGCCGTAGCGCAGGCAGACCGGCCGGGCGCAGTGGTGTCCCACCCGGACCGCGATGCCCTGTTCGTCGAGCACCTGGCCCACGTCGTGCGGGTGGATGTCGCCGAAGGTGAAGGAGATCGCCGCCGCGCGCGCCACGTTGTCGGCCGGGCCGATGATCTTCAGCCCCTCGACGCTGTTCAGCGCGTCGACCGCGTATCCCGTGAGCGCGTGCTCGTGCGCGGCGATCCGGTCCATGCCGATCGCCGACAGGTAGTCGATGGCCGCACCGAGCCCGACCGCCTCCGCGATCGGCGGCGTGCCGGCCTCGAACTTGTGCGGCGCGGGCGCGTACGTGGACGCGCTCATCGTCACGGTCTCGATCATCTCGCCACCGCCCAGGAACGGCGGCAGCTCCTCCAGCAGACCGAGCCGGCCCCACAGCACGCCGATCCCGGTCGGGCCGCACATCTTGTGGCCGGTGAACGCGACGAAGTCGGCGCCGAGCGCCTGCACGTCGAGCACCATGTGCGGCGCGGCCTGCGACGCGTCGACCACGACCAGGGCGCCGACGTCGTGCGCGCGGCGCACGATCGGGTCCAGGTCGTTGACCGTGCCGAGGATGTTCGAGGTGTGCACCACCGAGACGACCTTGGTCTCCTCGGTGATCACCTGCTCGATGTTCGACAGGTCGAGCCGGCCGTCGTCGGTGAGCCCGAACCACTTGAGCTGGGCGCCGGTGCGCTGCGCGAGCAGCTGCCACGGCACGATGTTCGAGTGGTGCTCCATCTCGGTGATCACCACGTCGGCGCCCACGCCGACCTTGAACGGCTCGTCCGCCCAGGTCAGCATGTTCGCGACGAGGTTGATCGCCTCGGAGGAGTTCTTGGTGAAGACGATCTCGTCCCGGCTGGGCGCGTTGATGAACGCCGCGACCTTGTCCCGGGCGCCCTCGTACAGCGCGGTGGCCTCCTCGGCCAGCACGTGCACGCCGCGGTGCACGTTCGCGTTGCTGTTCGCGTAGTAGTGCGTCATCGCGTCGATCACCTGACGCGGGGTCTGCGACGTGGCCGCGTTGTCGAGGTAGACGAGCGGTCGGTCGTCGTGCAGGAGCCGTTCGAGGATCGGGAAATCCTTGCGGATCGTGTCCGTGTCGAGCAGCCCCGGCAGGTGCAGTGTCATGCAGACTCCCCCTTGCCGGTGTACGCCTCGTAGCCCTCGTCCTCCAGCTTGTCGGCGAGTTCGGCACCGCCGGACTCGACGATCCGGCCGCCCGCGAAGACGTGCACGTGGTCGGGCTTGATGTACTTCAGGATGCGGGTGTAGTGGGTGATCAGCAGGGTGCCGATCTCCCCGGTGGCCTGCACCCGGTTGACGCCCTCGGAGACCACGCGCAGCGCGTCGACGTCCAGACCGGAGTCGGTCTCGTCGAGGATCGCGATCTTCGGGCGCAGCAGCTCCAGCTGCAGGATCTCGTGGCGCTTCTTCTCGCCGCCGGAGAAGCCCTCGTTGACGTTGCGCTCGGCGAAGGAGGGGTCCATCTGGAGGCGCTCCATGGCCTCCTTGACCTCCTTGATCCACAGCCGCAGCTTGGGGGCCTCGCCGCGGGTGGCGGTGGCGGCGGTGCGCAGGAAGTTGGACACCGAGACGCCGGCGACCTCTACGGGGTACTGCATGGCCAGGAACAGCCCGGCGCGGGCCCGCTCGTCGACGGTCATGGACAGCACGTCCTCGCCGTCGAGCAGCACGGTGCCGCCGGTGACCTGGTACTTCGGGTGCCCCGCGACCGAGTAGGCGAGCGTGGACTTGCCGGAGCCGTTGGGGCCCATGATGGCGTGGGTCTCGCCCTGCTTCACGGTCAGGTCGACGCCGCGCAGGATCTCGCGCGGACCGTTCTCGGCGTCCACACTGACGTGCAGGTCGCGGATCTCAAGCGTTGCCATAACGGACTCAGGACTCCTGGTTCACTTCGACGTAGACGGCGCCGCCGTCGATCTTCACGGGGTATACGGGGACCGGCAGGTTCGCCGGGGGGCCCGAGGGGCGACCGGTGCGCAGGTCGAAGCGCGAGCCGTGCAGCCAGCACTCGATCGCGCAGTCCTCGACCTCGCCCTCGGACAGCGAGACGTTGGCGTGCGAGCACACGTCGTTGATCGCGTACACGTCGCCCTCGGTGCGCACGAGGGTCACCGGGACGTCGTCGAGCACGACGCGCAGCGGTGTGTCCTCGTGCAGGTCGCCCTCGGCGCACGCCTTGAGGTAGCTCATCGGGCGCCGCCTTCGAGCCGGGCCTCGATCTGCTTCATCAGCCGCTCCTGGAGGTCGGCGATGCCGACCCGGGCGATCACCTCGGCGAAGAAGCCGCGCACCACCAGGCGGCGGGCCTCGTCGGCCGGGATGCCGCGCGACTGGAGGTAGAACAGCTGCTCGTCGTCGAAGCGGCCGGTCGCGCTGGCGTGTCCGGCGCCGGCGATCTCGCCGGTCTCGATCTCCAGGTTGGGCACCGAGTCGGCGCGGGCGCCGTCGGTGAGCACCAGGTTGCGGTTGAGCTCGTAGGTGTCGGTGCCCTCGGCCGCGGCGCGGATGAGCACGTCGCCGATCCACACGGTGTGCGCGTCGGCGCCCTGCAGGGCCCCCTTGTAGGTGACCAGGCTGCGGCACTGCGGCACGTCGTGGTCGACGAACAGGCGGTGTTCGAGGTGCTGGCCGGCGTCGGCGAAGTACACGCCGTACAGCTCGGCGTCGCCGCCCGGGGCGTCGTAGACCACGCGCGGGAAGAGCCGGACCACGTCGCCGCCGAGGGTGACCACCACGGAGGTGAAGGACGCGTCGCGGCCCACCCGGGCCAGGTGCGCGCCCACGTGCACCGAGTCGGCGTCCCAGTCCTGGATCGAGACGACCTTGAGCTTCGCGCCGTCGCCGACGATGAACTCGACGTTTTGCGCGTAGGTGGCGGAGCCGGCGTGGTCGAGCACCACGGTCGCCTCGGCGAACCGCTGGACCTCGATCGCGACGTGCCCGAACGCGGTGCCGCCGGCGCCGCGCAGGTCGATCACGATGGGCTCGGCGAGCTGGGTGTCCTTGCCGACCACGACGAGGGTGGCCTTCTCGAACGAGCTGTACGCCTGGGCCGCGACGCGGTCGACGGGCTTGCCGGCCCGACCGATGCGCGCGTCGGAGCGGTCGACCGTCTCGACGGTGACGCCCTCGGGGGCGGTCACCGAGACGGTGACCTCGCCGCGCCCGGCCGCGGCCGCGGTGCCGTCGTGCAGACCGCGCAGGCGGGCCAGCGGGGTGAACCGCCAGTCCTCCTCGCGGCCGGTCGGCACGGCGAAGTCGGCGACGTCGTAGGACGCGGCGGCGACCTGGCGGGCGTCGGCGGGCTGGGCGACCGAGCGGCCGGTGCCGGGGCCGGCGAGCACGTTCTCGGCCCCGGCCTCGCGCACGGCGATCGATCCGGCGGTGGTGCTACCGGGAGTGTTGGTGTTCGCAGCCATGGACTAGCCCACAGCCCCTTCCATCTGAAGCTCGATCAGGCGGTTCAACTCGAGGGCGTACTCCATGGGCAGCTCGCGCGCGATGGGCTCGACGAACCCGCGCACGATCATCGCCATGGCCTCGTCCTCGGTCATGCCGCGGCTCATGAGGTAGAACAGCTGGTCGTCGGAGATCTTCGAGACGGTCGCCTCGTGACCCATCGACACGTCGTCCTCGCGGACGTCGACGTACGGGTAGGTGTCCGAGCGGCTGATCGTGTCCACGAGCAGCGCGTCGCACTTGACCGACGAGGTCGAGCCGTGCGCGCCCTCCTCGATCTGCACGAGGCCGCGGTAGGAGGTGCGGCCACCGCCGCGCGCCACCGACTTGGACACGATGTTGGACGAGGTGTTCGGGGCGCAGTGCACCATCTTCGAACCCGCGTCCTGGTGCTGGCCCTCGCCCGCGAAGGCGATCGACAGCGTCTCGCCCTTGGCGTGCTCGCCGAGCAGCCACACGGCCGGGTACTTCATGGTGACCTTGGAACCGATGTTGCCGTCGATCCACTCCATCGTGGCGCCCTCGTGGGCCACCGCGCGCTTGGTCACCAGGTTGTACACGTTGTTCGACCAGTTCTGGATGGTCGTGTAGCGCACCCGGGCGTTCTTCTTGACCACGATCTCGACCACGGCCGAGTGCAGCGAGTCCGACTTGTAGATCGGCGCCGTGCAGCCCTCGACGTAGTGCACGTACGAGCCCTCGTCGGCGATGATCAGCGTGCGCTCGAACTGGCCCATGTTCTCGGTGTTGATCCGGAAGTAGGCCTGGAGCGGGATCTCCACGTGCACGCCCGGCGGGACGTAGATGAACGAGCCGCCCGACCACACCGCGGTGTTCAGCGCGGAGAACTTGTTGTCGCCGGTCGGGATGACCGAGCCGAAGTATTCCTTGAACAGCTCCGGGTGCTCGCGCAGCCCGGTGTCGGTGTCCAGGAAGATGACGCCCTGCTCCTCCAGGTCCTCGCGGATCTGGTGGTAGACGACCTCGGACTCGTACTGGGCGGCGACGCCCGCGACCAGGCGCTGCTTCTCCGCCTCCGGGATGCCGAGCCGGTCGTAGGTGTTCTTGATGTCCTCGGGCAGGTCCTCCCACGAGGCGGCCTGCTTCTCCGTGGAGCGGACGAAGTACTTGATGTTGTCGAAGTCGATGCCGGAGAGGTCGGAGCCCCACGTCGGCATGGGCTTCTTGCCGAAGAGCCGCAGGCCCTTCATGCGCTGCTTCAACATCCACTCGGGCTCGGACTTCTTCGCCGAGATGTCGGCGACGACCTCCTCGGAGATGCCACGGCGCGCGGAGGCGCCGGCGGTGTCCGAGTCGGCCCAGCCGTACTCGTAGGTGCCCAGGCCCTCGAGCTCGGGGCGAGCGTCGGTGGTCATGAAGTAGTCCTCCCGGAAGCCGGGTCGGCGGCGGTCGATTCCCGCGAACGGGAGGTGCCCCGGCGCGGCGGATTTCGGTCTTCGCTGGTTTTCGAAACGGAGGGTGCGGCCGGCGGACCGGACGAGCCGGTCCTGCGACCGGTCGGACCGGCCGTTTCAGCCTGTACAGCGGGAACGTGCGTGGTGCAGACGCCGTCGCCGTGGGCGATGGTCGCCAGCCGTTGCACGTGCGTGCCGAGAAGGCGTGCGAACACCTCGGCCTCGGCCTCGCAGAGCTGTGGGAACCGCTCGGCGACGTGCGCCACCGGACAGTGGTGCTGGCAAAGCTGCTCTCCGCCGGGTGCGGGCCGCGCACTCGCGGCATACCCGTCGGCGGACAGCGCCTCGGCCAGCGCTCGGGCCCGCTCCCCGGTGGGCGCGGACTCGACCGAGGGACGATACCTCTCCTCGCGCGCGGCAAGCCGCTCGCGGGCAAAAGTTGCCACCGCCTCGCTGCCGAGCCGTTCGGCCACGAAGCTCAGCGCCTCGGCCGCCAGCTCGTCGTATTCCTGGTGGAAACCGGAGCGGCCGGCGTCGGTCAGCGCGAACAGCTTGGCCGGACGGCCCCGGCCTCGGCGCCCGTAGACGCGCTGTTCACCGGCCACCAGCACACCTTCGGCGAGCAGTGCGTCGAGGTGGCGGCGTACGCCCGCCGGGGTCAGCTCCAGCCGCTCGGCGAGGTCCGCCGCGGTGGACGGACCGTGTTCGACGATCGACCGGGTGACCCGGTGGCGGGTGCCCTCGTGGCCGTCGTGTTCGGGCGTGCCGGCACCCGGGACGGTCGCCCGCCTCGGTGCCTCCTCGCTCGTCCGCGCGTTTTCCACAACACCATTGTTGCGTTAATAGTGCGCCAGGCCAAACGGCATCCGCGTGGAGTCCATCACTTAGGTGTACCTAACATCACACGGTCTCTCGGCGAGCCGTTCGACCCGCTTCGACCTGCGGGTTCATCTGACGTCCCGTCAGTCGAACGGTGTTCCGGCCGTTCTCGCCGACCCCGGCACGACGGGGGCCCGGAGCTTTCTAGACTGACTCGTCATGGACTCCTCGTCGCCGGCAGTCGCGCTCACGGGCCTGGTCAAGCGCTACGGCGACAAGACCGCCGTGGACGGGCTCTCGCTCACCGTCGAACGCGGCCGGGTCACCGCGGTGCTCGGCCCCAACGGCGCCGGCAAGACCAGCACGATCGAGATCTGCGAGGGCTACCGGCGCGCCGACGCGGGCGAGGTCCGGGTGCTCGACCTGGACCCGGTGCGCGACGCCGCCGCGCTGCGGCCCCGGATCGGGGTGATGTTGCAGTCCGGGGGCGTGTACTCGGGGGCGCGCGCCGAGGAGATGTTGCGCCACGTCGCCAAACTGCACGCACACCCCCTGGACGTGGCGATGCTGATCGAACGCCTGGGCCTGGGCTCGTGCGGGCGGACCACCTACCGCCGGCTGTCCGGCGGCCAGCAGCAGCGCCTGGCGCTCGCGCTCGCCGTGGTCGGCCGCCCCGAACTGGTGTTCCTGGACGAGCCGACCGCCGGCCTCGACCCGCACGCCCGGCACGCCACCTGGGACCTGGTGCGCGAGCTGCGCGCCGACGGGGTGAGCGTGGTGCTCACCACACACCTGATGGACGAGGCGGAGAAGCTGGCCGACGAGGTGGTGATCGTGGACCGCGGCCGGGTGATCGCGTCCGGCTCGCCCGAGGCGCTGTGCCACGACGGAGCGGAGAACTCGCTGCGCTTCTCCGGCCCGCCCGGTCTGGACATGGGCTCGCTGCTCAACGCGCTGCCCGAGGGCGCCAAGGCGTTCGAGGTCTCGCGCGGCGCGTACCGGATCGAGGGCGAGATAGACCCGCAACTGCTCGCCACGGTGACCTCCTGGTGCGCACAGCACGGGGTGATGCCGGAGCGGCTGACGGTGGAACGACGCAGCCTGGAGGACGTGTTCATGGAGCTGACCGGACGGGAGCTGCGGAGTTGAGCGCGGACGCGAAGGCCGCGGCGACGCGGGACGGGACGCGCGGTACGTTCGCGCCCGCGCCGGGGGCGGCGCCGCTGGGTCGGATGATCCTGGCGCAGAGCGCCCTGGAGACCAGGATGTTGCTGCGCAACGGCGAGCAGCTGTTGCTGACGGTGATCATTCCGACGCTGCTGCTCGTGGTGTTCAGCTCGGCCGACCTCGTGGACACCGGGGACGGCGACCGGGTGGACTTCCTGGCGCCGGGGCTGCTCGCGCTGGCGGTGTTGTCGACAGCGTTCACCGGGCAGGCGATCGCGACCGGGTTCGAGCGGCGCTACGGCGTGCTCAAGCTGCTGGGCTCGACCCCGCTGCCCCGGTGGGGGCTGATGGTGGCCAAGACCACGTGTGTCCTGGTGGTGGAGATCCTGCAGGTGGCGCTGCTCACGGCGATCGCGTTCGGGCTGGGGTGGTCGCCGCACGGGAACCCCGTGTGGGTGATCCTGCTGCTGCTCCTGGGCACGGCGGCGTTCTCCGGGCTCGGGCTGCTGATGGCCGGCACGCTGCGGGCCGAGGCCACCCTGGCGGGCGCGAATCTGGTGTTCATCCTGCTGCTGCTCGGCGGCGGGGTGATCGTGCCGCTGGACAAGTTCCCCTCCGGGGTCGAGCACACGCTCGCGCTGCTCCCCATCTCGGCGCTGTCGGACGGGCTGCGCGACGTGCTCCGGGACGGGTCGGGGCTGCCGCTGGGCGATCTGGCCATCCTGGCGGTCTGGGCGGTTTTGGGCCTCGGCGCGGCGGCGCGCTTCTTCCGCTGGGAGTGAGGTCGGGGTGGAGTCGGGGCGGGCGTCGACCGACACCCCTGGTGCGCTTGTGAATCCGTTCACGACGTAGCATGTCGCGCATGAGTCTGCAGGCCGTCTCCCCCCTCGTCGCGCGCCGCGTGTTCCTCGCGAACCTGGTGGCGCAGGTCGGCATCGTCGTCACGGGCGGTCTCGTCCGACTCACCGACTCGGGCCTGGGGTGCGACACCTGGCCCCGCTGCGACAGCGACACCCGCGACTGGACGCCGCACGAGGCGGTCAGCCACCACGCGTACATCGAGTTCGGCAACCGCATGCTGACCTACGTGGTCGGCGCGATCGCGGTGCTCTGCGTGGTGGCCGCGTACCGAATGACCGTGCGCCGCAGGGACATCACCACGCTGTCCTGGATCCAGATCGGCACGGTGGTCGGCCAGGCCGTGCTCGGCGGCATCACGGTGCTCACCGACCTGCACCCGATGGCGGTGGCGAGCCACCTGCTCCTGTCGATGGCGCTGATCGCGTCGGCGGTGGCGCTGTACGAACGCTCCGGCGAGGGCGACGCGCCGGCCCGCTTCCTGGTCCGTCCCGAGATCCGCTGGTTCGGCTACGGCACCCTCGGCGTGGCGGGCGCGCTGATCGTGATCGGCACCGTGGTCACCGGCTCCGGCCCGCACGCGGGCGACCTCAAGGCCAAGCGTTTCGACGTGGACATCGACCAGATCGCCTGGCTGCACGCCGACCTGGCCTTCCTGCTCCTGGGCGCGGCCGTCGCCCTGGCCCTGGCCCTGCGCGTCACCGACGCCCCCCAGGCCGCCCAATCACGCGTGTGGTGGCTGCTCGCCGTCCTGATCCCCCAGGGCCTGATCGGCTACATCCAATACTTCAACGGCCTGCCCGAGTGGATGGTCCTCACCCACATGCTCGGCGCCGCCCTCACGGTGGTCACCGCGACAAGAACCGTCTTCGCCCTCCGCATCCGAGGCGACCAGCCCCGCGAAGCCGCCGACGAGGCGGAACCCGAAACCCGCGAACCGGTCGCCACCAGCTACTGACCCCGCGGCGAAAGATCCACGGTCGCCGGAACACCCAGCCCGTCACAGGTGGGCGTGGGCCGCCACAATCCTCGCTCCACGTTGAGACGTCCGGGCGACGGAGTCGGCGGAGTCGGCGCGGGGGGCTGCAATTCCGGCTTCCGGTCCGCACCCACCGCGAGTCGGCTCCGGATGTGGGCATCGATCGGCCGAAGGGCGACCTTGACCCGCTCGGGGTCGACACCATCGCGATACCACTCGCTGCCGAATCGCAACTCGACGAAAACCACGTATTCGTCGTAGCGCGCCCAGTAGAGCCATTCACCCGCGGTGGCCGCGTTCGGCCCGCTCCGACTCTCCAGTTGCGCCTGATCCGCACCACCGACCTGATAATGCGAGATCACGGTCGGCTTGACACCCGACCCCCAGTCGTCGGCGTGCACCTGATGCGGCGCATTCCCCCGAAGCTCTTCTTGGCCGCGCCCACGTCCCCGTAGCGATAGGCGATCAGCCTCACGAACATCGAACCGTGCCACATCCGCCCCGCGCTGCCCCGCGCGCGATACGCCTCACCGAGCCCGAACACGGCGTCCAACTCCGTGACCCGCCCACCGGCCAACACATCCGGCAACACCGCCGGAATCAACACATCCGCCCGCCGATCCGGCGGCCCGAACGTGGTGTCCGGCACCGAGAGCACCGAACATCCGACCAGTGTCGCGACGACAACGCCGACGGCCGCGAGCCCCCGGATCCACCTTCGCCGAACCCGGTCGGCCCATCGCCCGATCATCGGACCTTGCGAACCTTCCCCTCGGCGGCCGATTCATCGATGTGCTCCAGGATGATTCTGGCCGGTCAGCAGAACCTTCTCCTCGAATCCGGCCTGAACCGGGCGTCGCGCAGTTGCGACACGGTCACCATCAGCAACCGCCCTCGAAGGAGGCACGGACCGAGGCCGGCACCGGCCGCCCGCGCAGACCGGCGGGCGAGACCTTGAAGCCGCCCGGTGGGACGGGGGCGTTGTTCGGTCGGGGGTTGGGCACGTACCGCTGGTCGGCCGGTTTCCGGCGGCGGCGGTGTGGGGCCGGCATCTTCCTGTGGATGCGACGCGGATCGAGTATTCGCTCGATGTTGCTCACGGGCGCCCCCGGGCTCGATCCACCATTGGTGACACATCGTCATGGCAGATTAGCTCAGAGGTTCGACGAGCGTGCGGGGCGGGCGAGGCAGGGCTCCCGACGAACGGCCCCGGTGGGTGGGGGCGTTCGTCGGGAGCCCGGTGGGTCAGCGGCTCGGGACGGCCAAGAGGAGGGCGAAGCGGTTTTGCGGGTCGGTCCACCACTGGCGGATGGTGAAGCCGGCCTCGGCGAGTTCGGCTTCCAGGGGCTCGCGGCGGAATTTGGTGGAGATCTCGGTGCGGAGGTGTTCGCCTCGGGTGAAGTCGATGGACAGGTCGAGGGGCGGGATCTTGACCGTCTGGTCGATCCTGGAGCGCAGGTGCATCTCGATGCGCTCCTCCTGCGCGTTCCACAGCGCCACGTGGTCGTAGGCGTCGGGGTCGAAGTCGGCGTCGAGTTCGCGGTTGAGCACGTGCAGGACGTTCTTGTTGAACTCGGCCGTGACGCCTTGGGCGTCGTCGTAGGCGGCGACCAGCACGGCCGGGTCCTTGACCAGGTCGACCCCCAGCAGCAGGGTGTCGTCGGCGCTCAGCGCGCGGCGCAGGATGCGGTAGAAGTCCGTGCGCTGGGCGGGGTCGAGGTTGCCGAGCGTGCTGCCCAGGAAGCTGAGCAGGCGCGGGCCCGGCTCGTCCGCCAGGGGGAGTTCCTGTTCGAAGTCGGTGACCGTGGCCGCGACCCGCAGCGTCGGATAGTCGCGGCACAGCGCCTCACCGGCCTGGACCAGCGCCGAATCGCTCACGTCCAGCGGCACATAGCGCTCCAGCGTGCCGGCCGCGGTGAGCGCGTCCAGGAGCAGCCGGGTCTTTCGCGACGAGCCCGAGCCCAATTCGATCAGCGAGTGGGCCCGCGTCGCCGCGGCGATCTCGGGGGCGCGCCGGGTCAGGATCTCCTGCTCGGCGCGGGTCGGGTAGTACTCGGGCAGCCGGGTGATCTCCTCGAACAACTCGCTGCCGCGCGCGTCGTAGAACCACTTGGGCGGCAACGACTTGCCCGGCGCGGTCAGTCCTCGGCGCACGTCGGCGCGCAGCGTGGTGTCGAAGTAGTCGGCCGGCAGCCGGTGGTCGAGGGTGAATCGGCTGTTCATGGGACGCCGTTCCTGTGGTGCGGATGACGGACGTGCGGCGACGGGTCGCACGGGACGGATCGGGGCGATGCGGACGCCGTCGCGGGTGGCGACGAGGAGGGAGTGGTCGGGTACCTCCCGCCACGCGTCCCAGATCGGGTCCTGGTGCTCGTCGGGTTCGGAGGCGACCAGGACCCGTCCGGGGCCGGTGCGGTACCAGAGGGTGTCCCCGTATCGGGTGGCGAACACGGTCCGGCCGTCGGTGAGCAGGAGGTTGAGCCGGGCCGTCGGGCGCACCTCGGCGATCCGCCGGACCACGTCGACCAGCGCGCCGCCGACCGGCTCGCGCTGCCGGAGCCGGCGCGCGAGCAGGGCCCAGATCAGCGCCGAGTCGCAGCGCGCCTCCATCCCGAGCAGGGCGGCCTGGTCGAGCGCGGGCCCGACCGGCAGCCGGGTCCAGTCCGGCACGGCGCCGTTGTGGCTGAACAGCCACGCGCCGTCCCGGTACGGCGCGGCCGCCGCCTCCTCCTGGCTGGTGCCGGCGGTGGCGCTGCGCACGGCGGCCAGGAACGCGCCGCTGCGCACGGTCCGGGCCAGGTCGGGCAGGTTCGGGTCGGCCCAGATCGGCAACGCGCGCCGATAGCGGGCGGGTTCGACGTCCGCCGGATCCGCGTCGGGATACCAGCCGAAGCCGAACCCGTCGACGTTGACCGTCCCGTACCGCTGCCGGCGCGGCGCCCAGGACTGCTCGTACAACCCGCGCGTCGGCTCCACCAGCACCGACGCCAGCGCGATCTCCGGCCCCAGATAGGCCAGGTGACGGCACATCAGCCCGCCTCCCCGGGCGCCGCGTCGCGCGCGGTGCGGAATCCGGCGAAGATCTGCCGCCGGATAGGCAGGTCCCAGTTGCGGAAGGTGCCCCGGGCGACCACCTCGTCGACCCCGAACGCGCCGCCGCGCAGCACCTTGTGCCCGGGCCCGAAGAACACCTCGGAATACTCCCGGTAGGGAAACGCCGCGAACCCGGGGTAGGCGGTGAAGTCGGAGGCGGTCCACTCCCAGACGTCGCCGAGCAACTGCCGTGCCCCGCACGGGGCGGCGCCCGCCGGATACGCTCCGGCCGGCGCCGGACGCAGATGCCGCTGGCCGAGGTTGGCGTGCTCGGGCGTGGGCTCGGCGTCGCCCCACGGATACCGCCGCGACCGGCCCTCGACCGGATCGTGCCGGGCCGCCTTCTCCCACTCGGCCTCGCTCGGCAACCGCCGCCCGGCCCAGCGCGCGTAGGCGTCCGCCTCGTACCAGCACACGTGCACGACCGGCTCGTCCGGCGGCACCGGCTCGGTCCGGCCGAACCGCCGGCGCAGCCACGTCCTCCCGTCGCGCCACCAGAACAGCGGTGCGCGCAGCCCGGCTTCGTCCCGATGCCGGCGCCCCTCCGGGGTCCAGCAGTCGTCCCGGTCGTATCCGCCGTCGGCGATGAACTCCAGGTAGGCCGCGTTCGTCACCGGCACGGTGTCCAGCCAGTACGCCGCCACCTCGACGACGTGCGCGGGCCGCTCGTTGTCCAAGGCCCACCCGTCGGTGTCGGTGCCCATCTCGAACGGCCCCGCCGCGACCAGGACTTCGCGCGGCAACCCGGCCGCGTCCGGCGGCGCGGCGGGCGGTTCGGGGGCGTCCAGGACGGCCGGTCCGGCGCGCAACTGGTGCGTGGCGAGCATGGTCTCGTCGTGCTGCTGCTCGTGCTGGGCGAGCATGGCGAACACGAATCCCCGCGCCAGGAGCGGATCACCGTCGGGGTCGAAATCGGCGCCCTCCAGCACCTCCAGCGCCCTGGCCCGTACCTCGCCGACATAGTCCCGGGCCGGTTCGGGCGCCAGCAGGGGCAGGGCCGGACGGTTCGCGCGAGGATGCCGAAACGCGTCGTACAGCGCGTCCAGATCCGGACGCAGCGCCGGCCGGCCGCCGGCGCGGCGGACCAGCCACAGTTCCTCCTGGTTCCCGATGTGCGCCAGGTCCCAGACCAGCGGCGACATCAACGGGGAGTGCTGGGCGGTCAGTTCCTCGTCGGTCAGACACTCGGTCAGGGCCAGCGTCCGGCGCCGGGCCCGCGCCAACGCGGCCTCGGCTATCGATTTCGCGGTTGTCGAGGTTTCCGATGGCTTCAGCGACGTCATCGACAGGTCCTTTCCAACAGATCGTCGGCGGGACATCGGCCCCGTTCCGCGTAGCGCCGGGTGAATTCGGCGACGGCCGCACGGACCGGGCCGGGCGCGCCGGCGACGGCGAGCGCGTTCTCCGTGGCGGCGAAGCAGGCGATGATCGCCTTGCCGAGCACCGGGTCGGCGGGGCCGAGCCGGGCGGCGCGGTGCCAGACCGCCTCGGTCGGTACGGTCGCGCCGTCGGCGCACAGGGGTTCGGTCGCCCCCCATGCCGCCTCGGCCGCGACCGGGTCGTCCAGCAGGGTGGCGGCCATCGCGGCGGGCACGATCCAGTCCTCGCCGCGCTGCGCGTCGATCATCCGCAACTCCAGCCAGCCGCGCGGGCGCACCGGCGGGAAGAGGGTGGTGAGGTGGTAGTCGAGGTCGTCGAGGGTGGGCGGCCGCATCCCGGGCACTCCGCGCAGCCAGGAGCGGAAGGTCAGGCCCTCCGGGGCGTTCCACCCGTCCGCCGTGGCGCCGCGCAGGCACAACAGCGGCGCGTCCAGGGCGTAGCGAGCCCACGCGGCGCGCGGGTCGCCGTCGATGCCCGGCGGCGGGCCCGGCGGCCGGGTGCGGCCGGGGTCCATGCGGGCCCAGACCAGTTGCCGGGTGGACCGCCAACCGGTCGGCTTGCCCTGCCACAGCGGCGAGTTGGCGAACGCGGCGACCAGTACCGGGCCCAGCCGGTGGGTCAATTCCCAGCGCGACCGATAGTCCCGAAGGCCCGCGCTCTCGTCGCCCGCGTCCAGGTTGACCTGCACGGACGCGGTGCCGCGCATCATCATCCGGCCCCAGGAGCCATCCCGGTCGAAGTACGCCTCCATCGCCCGATAGCGCGGGTGGTCCAGGACGCGTGGCGGGTTTCGATACGGCTCCAGGCCGTGGCCCGCGAGCACGAGTCCGCTCGCGGCCAGCGCCTGCTCCAGGGCCGTCATGTCGGCCCGGAGGTCTCGGGCGCATCCGGCGAGCGTGTCGGCGGGCGGTGAACTCAGTTCGACCTGCCCACCCGGCTCGCGGGTCAATCTGCTGCCGAACGGCAGCCCCTTCGCCTCCAGTAGGGCCAGGGCCTCGTCCAGCCGCTCCGGCGCCACCTCCCGGCGGGCGTCGGCGCCGTCGTGCACGATCCATTCCAGTTCGATCCCGACCCGCGCGGGCGGGCCGGTCTTGAAGCACACCCCGTGTACATGGGCCTGTGCGTCGTCCTCCTGCAGAGTGGTAGCCATCGCACGCACTCCTTCGATCCCTCGCGTGGTCCCGCTTCCGGTCCCACTCGTGGCCCCCAGTGTGGCCCTCCCGTGACTTCCCGGTCTGCTGTACCCGGCAATCACGACCGGAACACCCGTACCCCCGTGAACCCGGGACCACGCCCGAATGAAGCTCCGGCACCCCTCGGAACGGACCTTCCGGTTGGCGGGTATACGGATCGGCGGTCGGGAAGCGGTGGCCGGGTGCCGGCACGAGGCAGCGAGACCACAAGGCCGGCGAGTCGGATCACGCCGACCGCTCGGGAGGTCCACAGGCCGGCGATCTCGTCCGGCCGACGAAGTCGAAGGCGGTTCGTCGTGGTGTGGCCCCGCTCCGGGTCGCCGGGCGGGGCAGGGAAGTCGACCGTTTCAGTCGGTGAGTTCCAGCACCACGCGCAGGGCTGCGGACAGGCGGGTCATGACGGCCGCGTCGACGGTGCCCAGGAATGCGCCGGAACGGATGCGCTTGTCGGTGAGTGAGACGAGATCGACGGCGACAGCCGCGCCCTCGATCGGTTCGGTGATCGGCACGGTGACCACCGTGTCCGGGGCGCCCCCGGTCTGATCGATCATCATGCACACGAGGGTTCCCGGCAGGGCGCGAATGGCCGCGTCGGATTCGATGATCACGACGGCTCGGACCTTGGTGGCCAGGGGAACTTCCCAGACCTGCCCGCGTGCGAGGTTCACGCGATCTCCTCGCCGAACATGTCGGCGAACTCCTCGATGTCGTCGACATCCCGGCCTCGCCAGGAAGCTATCGCGTCCCCCGCCTCGCGGAGGGCTTCGGAGCGCAGCGCACGCTCGACATAGGCGGACAGATTTCCGGCGGACGCGATCTTCGCCGCCGCCAGCAAGTCGGCGGGAAGTGTGACCGTCACCCGCTCCTTTGCCGTCATACCATCGATCATACGGCACGTATGACCCTCCGGCGACGGAAACAACCGAAGGGCGGGGCGGAGGCCGAATCCAGCCTCCGCCCCGCCCTTCGGGTACGGCTAATGCTCCTGTAGCCCCGCCGCCGCGGCCCGGTCCAGGAGCCACAGGGTGGCGCCCGTGCCGTAGGCGCCGGCCGCCGGGGTCTTGGTGGGGTCGGTGGAGGCCCGGGCCGCCGCCACCGCGTCGGCCTTGTCCTCGCCCGCCGCGAGCAGCCACACCTCGTGGGCGGCTCGGATCGCCGGGAAGGTCAGCGTGATCCGGGTCGGCGGAGGCTTGGGGGCCTCGCGGACCGCGACCACCGTGCGCTCCGTCTCCTCCGTCGCCGCGAAGCCCGGGAAGAGCGACGCGACGTGCGTGTCGGGGCCCACCCCGAACATGGCCAGGGTGAACGTCGGGACCAGCGCGCCCGCGGGTGCGGCGGCGGCCAGTTCGGCGGCATACCGTGCCGCCGCCGCCTCCACGTCGTCCCCGTCCGGACCATCACTGGCCGGCATCGGGTGCACCAGCTCCGGCAGCACCGGGACGGTGTCCAACAACGCCTCGCGCGCCTGCGTCTCGTTCCGGTCGGCGTGGCCCGCCGGCAGGAACCGCTCGTCGCCCCACCACACGTGCAGCCGGTCGAAGTCGATCGCGCCCAGCGTGGGCGTGAGCGACAACTCGTGCAACAGCGCGTTCCCGTTGCGGCCACCGGTCAGCACGATGTGCGCCACGTCGAACTCGGCCTGCGCGTCGGCGACCCGCTGGATCAGCCCGGTGGCCGCCGCCTTGGCGAGGAGTGCCGTGTCGGCGTGCACCCGGACCGGGCCGTGCGGGCTCACGCGCCGTCGCCCTTCTTCTTCCGAGGCGCCCGGCCGGCCGCGTTCTTCGGCGCGGCGGGCGCGCCCTCGTCCGCCACCCGCCCCCGGGCGGAGGCCCGCTTCGCCCCCGCCGCGCTCGACGTGCGCTTGAGCGGCGGAGCCGTACCGACCTCCTTCTTCGGCTTCCGCAGCGGCGCCTCGCCCTCCTCGGCCTTCTCCACGTCGCTCACCGGCGTCTGCGACTCGGGCGACTCGGTGAACGACGCCGCCGACGGCACCCGCGCCGCCTCCAGCGCGGCCCGCGCCAGCGTCGCCGCGTACACGTCGTCCGGGTCCAGCCGGCGCAGTTCCTCGGCGACCAGGTCGGAGGCCTCGCGCCGCTTGAGCGCGACCACCCGGTCCGGCTGGCCGGGCGAGGACAGCGACGCCATCATCCCGTCGGGGCGGTCGATCACGATCTCGCCGTCCTCGGTCACCAGCGTCACCGCGGTGATCCCGGGGCCGCCGGTCTCCACCCGCTCCACGTCGACCTCCAAGCGGTCGGTCAACCACAGCGCGAGCAGTTCCGCGCTCGGGTTGCCTGCCTTGGCGCCGACCTTCGCGCTCAGGATCCGGCTGTACTTCTGGTCGAGCGCCGCGGCCAGCAGGCTGCGCCACGGCGTGGTGCGGGTCCAGGCCAGGTCGGTGTCCCCCGGCGTGTACGCGCTCGCCCGCAGCCGCAGCACATCGGCCCGGCGCGGCGGCGCGGCGGCGTCGGTGACCCGGCGGGTGGCCAGCGCGCCGAGCAGGTCCTTGCTCGGCACCTCCGGCGCACGCCCCGGCCACCACACCACGACCGGCGCGTCGGGCAGCAGCAGCGGCAGCACGACCGACTCGGCGTGGTTGGCCAACTCCCCGTGCATGCGCAGCAGTACGGTCTCGCCCACGCCCGAGTCGCCGACCCGGACCTCGGCGTCCAGGCGCGGCGCGATCTCCGCTCCCGGGCGGCCGATCACCACCAGGATCCGCGAGGGGTGCTCGCGGGCGGCGGTGCTCGCGGCCTTCATCGCGTCGTACTGGTTGGCCTCGTCGGTGACGATGACCAGGGTGAGCACCATGCCGAGGGTGGGGCTGCCCATTCCTCGACGGGCCTCGACCAGCGCGGCATTGATCTTGCTCGACTTGGTGTCCGTCAGATCGATCATCATGGGCGGCGCCAGCTCCGTCCGTCACGTGCGAGCATCTCGTCGGCCGCGTCCGGACCCCAGGTCCCGGACACGTAGGGCTCGGGCTTGCCGTGCTGCGCCCAGTGCTCCTCGATCGGGTCGAGGATCTTCCAGGACAGCTCGACCTCCTCGTGCCGGGGGAACAGCGGCGCGTCGCCGAGCAGCACGTCGAGCAGCAGGCGCTCGTACGCCTCCGGGCTCGACTCGGTGAACGACTCGCCGTACGCGAAGTCCATGTTGACGTCGCGCACCTCCATCGCGGTGCCCGGCACCTTGGAGCCGAAGCGCACCGTCATGCCCTCGTCCGGCTGCACCCGGATGACCAGGGCGTTCTGCCCCAGCTCCTCGGTCGCGGTGGCGTCGAACGGCAGGTGCGGGGCGCGCTGGAAGACCACCGCGATCTCGGTGACCCGGCGGCCGAGGCGCTTGCCCGCGCGCAGGTAGAACGGCACGCCCGCCCAGCGGCGGTTGGCGATCTCCAGTTTGATCGCGGCGTAGGTGTCGGTACGCGAGTCCGGTGGGATGCCGTCCTCCTCGAGGTAGCCCTTGGCCAGCTCGCCGCCCTGCCAGCCGCGGGTGTACTGGGCCCGCACCGTGCCGCGCGAGAGGTCGTCGGGCAGCTTGACCGAGCCGAGCACCTTCAGCTTCTCGGCCACCAGGGCGTCGGCGTCGAAGGACACCGGCTCCTCCATCGCGGTCAGCGCGAGCAGTTGCAGCAGGTGGTTCTGGATCACGTCGCGCGCGGCGCCGATGCCGTCGTAGTACCCGGCCCGGCCGCCGATGCCGATGTCCTCGGCCATGGTGATCTGCACGTGGTCCACGTAGGAGCGGTTCCACAGCGGCTCGAACATGGTGTTGGCGAAGCGCAACGCCATGATGTTCTGGACGGTCTCCTTGCCCAGGTAGTGGTCGATGCGAAAGACCGACTCGGGCGGGAAGACGTCGTCGACGACCTTGTTCAGCTCGCGCGCGCTCTTGAGGTCGTGCCCGAACGGCTTCTCGATCACCACGCGGCGCCACGAGTCGGCCTTGGGGTCGGCGAGTCCGTGCTCCTTGAGCTGGCGGACCACCTCGGGGAAGGCCTTCGGCGGCACGGACAGGTAGAACGCGTGGTTGCCCTGGGTGCCCTGCTGCTCGTCCAGCTCGTCGATCGTCTGGCGCAGCTGGTCGAACGCCTTGCCGTCGTCGAACTCGCCCTGGACGAAGCGGAATCCCTCGGACAGCTGCTGCCAGACCTCTTCCCGGAAGGGGGTCCGGGCGTGTTCCTTGACCGCCTCGTAGACCACCTGGGCGAAGTCCTGGTTCTCCCAGTCGCGCCGGGCGAACCCGGTCAGCGCGAAGCCCGGCGGCAGCAGGCCGCGGTTGGCCAGGTCGTAGATCGCCGGCATCAGCTTCTTGCGGGACAGGTCGCCGGTGACGCCGAAGATGACCAGGCCCGACGGACCCGCGATGCGCGGGAGCCGGCGGTCCTGGGGGTCGCGCAGCGGGTTCTCCGGCCAGACGGCCGGCTTGCTCTTGCCGGCTTTGGGGCTCATCGAGCCGCTCCGTCCGCGAGGGCGCGGGCGGCGTCGAGCAGTTGCCCGAGTCCGGCCGCGCGGTCGGTCAGGTGCAGGCGCAGGACCGGGCGCTCGCGCGAGGTGATCGCGCCGAGGTCGCCGAGGGCCTGGGCCAGTTGCAGGCGGCCGAAGCTGTACGGCTTGGCCGGTACGTCCAGGTCCTCGGTGTTGGCGCCGGTGATCTGGAGGAAGGCGCCGACGGCGGGTCCGCCCTTGTGGAACTGGCCGGTGGAGTGCAGGAATCGGGGGGCCCAGCCGAAGGTGACCTGCTCCCCGTCCAGCGCCTCGGCGAGCAGCGGGCGCAGTTCGGGCGCGTCGGTGTCGCCGAGCCGGTCCAGGTAGGCCATGACCGCGAGGTAGCCGTTGTCGGGCACCGCGGCGAGCAGCGCGCGCAGCGCCCCGGTCAGGTCGCTCGCGCCGGCCAACAGCCCGGCGTCGCCGTGTACTTCGACCGCGCCGTCGACGAAGGCGGGTGTGCCCACCGGCAGCGGTCCGTCGTCGCCCGCGCGTTCGAGCAGCGCGCCGGTGTTGTCCTTGGACTCCTGCACGTTGGGCTGGTCGAACGGGTCGATGCCGAGCACTCGGCCGGCGACCGCGGTCGCGTACTCCCACAGCAGCAGCTGCGCGCCCAGCGGGCCGGACACGCGCAGGTCGGCGGCGAGGCGCTCGATGTCCTCCGCGCCGATGACCGCGCGCACCGCGTCCGGGCCGGACGCGTGGTCGAAGCCCGGCGCGGTCGGGCTCTCGACCACGACGGGCAGGATGCCCCGGCCCTGCTTGCCGGTGGATTCGGCGATCAACTGCTCCGCCCAGTCGCCGAATCCGACGATGTCGCCGCTGTTGGCCAGGACCAGCTTGTCCCGGCCGTGGTTGGCGGCGGCCCCGAGCACCGCGCCGAGCAGCAGGCCGGGGTTGTCCCGATCGCCGGCCAGCGTCGGGGCGAGCGCGGCGGCCTCGTCGAGGAGGCGTTCCACGTCCACCCCGGCCAGCGCGCTGGGCACCAGGCCGAACGCGGTCAGCGCGGAGTAGCGGCCGCCGACGTTGGGGTCGGCGAGCACGATGGTGTAGCCGGCGTTGCGCGCGGTGTTCTCCAGCGGCGAGCCCGGGTCGGTCACCACCACGATCCGGCCGGCGAGCTGGTCGTTGGTCAACCCCTCGTCGAGGAAGGCCTGTTCGAACGCGCGGCGGTGGCTGTCGGTCTCCACGGTGCCGCCGCTCTTGCTGGAGACGACCACGACGGTGCGCTCCAGGTCCTCGCCCAGCGCGCGGCGGACCTGGGCGGGGTCGGTGGTGTCGAGCACGGTGAGCGACTTGCCGTAGGTGGCGGTGATCACCTCGGGGGCCAGCGAGGAGCCGCCCATGCCGGCCAGGACCACGTGGTCCAGGCCCTCGGCGGCCAACCGCTCGCGCAGTTCGGCGAGTTGCGGCAGCAGCGCGCGCGAGGAGGCGGGCAGGTCCACCCATCCCAGGCGGATCGCGGCCAGCGACTCGGCGTCCGGACCCCACAGGGTGGCGTCGGAGGCGGTCAGGCGCGCGGGCACCTTGTCCACGACGCAGGCGGTGATGACTTCGGCGACTGCGGCGGAGTGAACGAGGTCACCGGAAACGGTGACGTCCACGCCGCCTGCGGTCACGCGTTCGTCGTTTGCGTGTACCACGGGCGGTCAGCCCTCCTATGAATGGGGTGGGAGTGTGCTGAAATCATGCCCTGATTGCGTGGATTACCCCTCCCGCCGCCGCCGAACGGGTCACATGCGGCGGCGGCGGGACGAGCGGGTACTGCGCCGGTCGGCGAGGGAGGCCCACCGGGTGCAACGGCCGTTCGACGAGGGGGCGTCAGCTCTTGGCGAGCCGGTCCAGCTCGCCCTGTACGGACGCGAGCAGCTCGTTCCAGGAGGTCTCGAACTTCTCGACGCCCTCCTCTTCGAGCAGGTCGACGACCTCGTCGTAGGAGATGCCGAGCTTGGCGACCGCGTCGAGGTCGGCCTGCGCCGACTCGTAGGTGCCGTGCACGGTGTCGCCGGTGATGGAGCCGTGGTCGGCGACCGCGTTCAAGGTGGCCTCGGGCATGGTGTTCACCACGCCCTTGACGACCAGGTCGTCCACATACATCGTGTCGCGGTACGCCGGGTCCTTGACGCCGGTGGAGGCCCACAGCGGGCGCTGCGGCCGGGCCCCGGCGGCGGCGAGGGCCTGCCAGCGCTCGGTGCCGAAGACCTCTTCGTACGCCTGGTAGGCCAGTCGCGCGTTGGCCACCGCGGCCTTGCCCGCCGCGGCCTTGGCCTCGTCGGTGCCCAGCGCGGCCAGCCGCTTGTCGATCTCGGTGTCCACGCGGGAGACGAAGAACGACGCGACCGACTCGATCTTGGAGATGTCCAGACCGGCGGCGCGGGCGCGCTCGATGCCCTCGACGTAGGCCTCCATCACCTCGCGGTAGCGGGCCAGCGAGAAGATCAGCGTGACGTTGACGCTGATGCCCTCGGCGAGCGCCTGCGAGATGGCGGGCAGACCGGGCCTGGTGGCCGGGATCTTGATGAACAGGTTCGGCCGGTCCACGAGCCACCACAGCTGGCGCGCCTCGGCGCTGGTCGTCTCGGTGTCGTGCGCCAGGCGCGGGTCCACCTCGATCGACACCCGGCCGTCGCGGCCGTTCGTGGCGTCGTAGACCGGGCGCAGCACGTCGCAGGCCCGGCGCACGTCGGCCGTGGTGATCATGCGCACGGCCTCTTCGACCGTCACGCCGCGCACCGCGAGCTCGCGCAGTTGCGCGTCGTAGACGTCGTTGCCGGAGATCGCCTTCTGGAAGATCGCCGGGTTGGTGGTCACGCCCACGACCTCGCGGTCGCGGACGAGTTCCTGCAGGTTGCCGGACTCCAGCCGCGTCCGGCTCAGGTCGTCGAGCCACACGGCCACGCCCTCGGCGGACAGGCGACGCAGGGGTTCCGTCATGACACTTTGCTCCTTATCGAGTGGGCGGCCGGATCCGGCCGCGTCATGGGCGGCGGATCGACGCCCGGTGTGGGCGGTGTCGGGTGGGTGTTCCCACCCGACACCGCCCACCGGGTCACATGATCTTCAGCTACCGGCGTGCGCCAGGGATTCCCGAGCGGCCGAAACGACGGCCTCGTGGGTCATCCCGAACTCGGCGAACAGCTTCTTGTAGTCCGCCGACGCGCCGAAGTGCTCCAGCGAGACGATCCGACCCGTGTCGCCGACGAACTCGCGCCAGCCCTGGGCGATGCCGGCCTCGACCGACACGCGCGCCTTGACCGAAGGCGGCAGCACCTTCTCGCGGTACGCCTGCTCCTGCGCGTTGAACCACTCGACACACGGCATCGAGACCACCCGGGTGGGCACACCCTCGGCTTCGAGCACCTCGCGGGCGGCGACCGCCGTCTGCACCTCGGAGCCGGTGCCGATGAGGATCACCTCGGGCACTCCGCTGGAGGCTTCCGCCAGCACGTAACCGCCGTGCGCGACGCCTTCGGCCGAGTTGAACTCGGTCCGGTCCCACGTCGGTACGTCCTGGCGGGTGAGCAGGATGCCGGCCGGACGGTCGGTGGTCTCCAGGATCTTGCGCCAGGCCACCACGACCTCGTTGGCGTCCGCCGGGCGGACCACGTCCAGGCCGGGGATCGCGCGCAGCGCGGCGATGTGCTCGATCGGCTGGTGGGTGGGGCCGTCCTCGCCGAGACCGATCGAGTCGTGCGTCCACACGTAGGTGGTGGGCAGCTTCATCAGCGCGGCGAGCCGGACGGCCGGGCGCATGTAGTCGCTGAACACCAGGAAGGTGCCGCCGTAGATCCGGGTCCCGCCGTGCAGCGCGATGCCGTTCATGGTCGAGCCCATGGCGTGCTCGCGGATGCCCCAGTGCACGGTGCGCCCGTACGGGCTCGCGCCCTTGAGGGGGTTGCCCTCGGGCAGGAACGAACTGCCCTCGTCGATGGTGGTGTTGTTGGACTCGGCCAGGTCGGCGGAGCCGCCCCACAGCTCGGGGACGACCGGGCCGAGCGCGGCGAGCACCTTGCCGGAGGCCTTGCGGGTGGCGACGGGCTTGCCGGCCTCGAACTCCGGCAGCGCCTTCTCCCAGCCGTCGGGCAGCCGACGGGCGGCGATGCGGGCGTGCTCGGCGGCGCGCTCGGGGTTGGTCTCGGCCCACTTGGCGAACGCGCTCTTCCACGCGTCGTGCGCCGCACGGCCCCGGTCGACCACCTGGTGCGTGTGCGCGAGCACCTCGTCGGCGACCTCGAAGGACTGCTCGGGGTCGAAGCCGAGTACCCGCTTGGTGGCCGCGACCTCGTCGGCGCCCAGCGCCGAGCCGTGCGCCTTGCCGGTGTTCTGCGCGTTGGGCGCGGGCCAGGCGATGATCGTCCGCATGGCGATCATGGTCGGCCGGCCGGTCTCCGCCTTGCCCGCCTCCAGGGCCGCGCTCAGCGCCGCGATGTCGATGTCGCCGTCGGCCTGCGGCTCGACCCGGATGGTGTGCCAGCCGTAGGCCGCGTAGCGGGCGAGGACGTCCTCGCTGAACGCGGTCTCGGTGTCGCCCTCGATCGAGATGTGGTTGTCGTCGTAGAGCACGACGAGGTTGCCCAGCTTCTGGTGCCCGGCGAGTGAGCTGGCCTCGGCGGAGATGCCCTCTTCGAGGTCGCCGTCGGAGGCGATCACCCAGATGGTGTGGTCGAACGGGGAGGCGCCGGGGGCCGCGTCCGGGTCGAACAGGCCGCGCTCGTAGCGGGCCGCCATCGCCATGCCGACCGCGTTGCCCACGCCCTGGCCGAGCGGCCCGGTGGTGGTCTCGACACCGGCGGTGTGGCCGTGCTCGGGGTGGCCGGGGGTGCGGCTGCCCCAGGTGCGGAACGACTTCAGGTCGTCCAGGGTCAGGCCGTAGCCGGACAGGTAGAGCTGGGTGTAGAGGGTCAGGCTGGTGTGGCCCGGGGACAACACGAAGCGGTCGCGACCGGTCCAGTCCGGGTCGGTCGGATCGTGGCGCAGGAACTTCTGCCAGATGAGGTAGGCCGCCGGGGCCAGGCTCATGGCCGTTCCGGGGTGGCCGTTACCGACCTTCTGAACGGCGTCCATCGCGAGCACGCGAGCGGTGTCGACGGCTCGCTTGTCGAGGTCGCTCCAGTCGAGAGAGCTGTTGTCGGGGGTCGGCTTGGTGCTCACCCTTGTCAGGGCTCCTTCCGGGGTCTTCCGGGATACGCCGAATGATTGCGGCCGGCTCGGGACCTTCGCCCCGGCGCCTCCGGCACGTGGCCGAGCCTACCGGGGGCGGCATGTTCCCTCGCTCGGAGGACGGCCACCCGGGTGGTGACGTTCACCGTGTGGTTCACCCCGATGTCCACGTGGTCGGGCGGACCGCGGGGACACGCGGGACGAGGCACGACGCGTGGTGGGCACGGGGCGGCGCACGCGGCGACCTTCCGGTCGGCTACCCGGCGGTGCGGCGGGCATGCCCCGGAGGCTTCGTGCCCCTGGTGAGGGACTACAGTTTCCTGCTAGTGGGTCCGGGCCTCGACGTCTCGACACCCCTTGCCTCCGCTTATGTATTGACGAGCAAACCGGCTTCCGGGCGGCACCCGGGCCCGGCCGAAAACGCTGCTGATGGGGTGTTCGTGACAGCCGTCGAATCCCGACCGGCCGGGCTGGTGGGAAATGCGCCCGCCGGCGCCCGCCCGCCGATGGCCCGGGTTCTCGCATTCGTGGCCCTCACCAAGCCGCGCATCATCGAACTGCTGCTGATCAGCACCATTCCGGTGATGTTCCTGGCGGCGCACGGGCTGCCGGATCTGGGACTGGTGTTGCTGGTCGTCTTCGGCGGATACCTCTCGGCGGGCAGCGCCAACGCCTTCAACATGTACATCGACCGGGACATCGACCGGCTGATGCACCGCACCGAACGGCGGCCGCTGGTCACCGGAATGGTGTCGCCGCGCGAGTCGATCGTGTTCGCGAGCGCGCTCGGGGTGATTTCCACCGCGTGGTTCTGGTTCCTGGTCAATCCGCTGTCGGCGGCGCTTTCCGTCTTCGCGATCTTCTATTACGTCGTCGTCTACACGATGTTGCTGAAGCGGCGCACGCCGCAGAACATCGTGTGGGGCGGTATCGCGGGTTGCATGCAGGTGCTGATCGGCTGGACCGCGGTCACGAATTCGCTGGACTGGGCGCCGGTGGTGTTGTTCGCGGTGGTCTTCTTCTGGACCCCGCCGCATTATTGGCCGCTGTCGATGAAGTTCACCGACGACTACACCAATGCCGGTGTGCCGATGTTGCCGGTGGTCGCGGGCAACAAGGTCGTCGCGAACCAGATCGTGCTCTACAGCTGGGTCATGGTCGGGGTGTCGATGCTGCTGTGGCCGGCCGCGGACACCGGGCCGCTGTACCCGATCGCCGCGGCCCTGCTCGGGGCGGCCTGGTTGTGGGAGGCGCACGGGCTGCAGCGTCGGGCCAAGGCCGAGGTGACCGGCGCCAAGCTCAAGGAGATGCGGCTGTTCCACTGGTCGATCACCTACCTGACGCTGCTGTTCGTCGCGGTCGCGGTCGACCCGCTGCTGTTCTGAGCCGGTTCGGGCGCGGCGCCCGCGATGTGCCGCGATCATGCGTCGCGACGTGATCCGGACCACGCGCGATTGCGCCGGATCCGGTGACGCCCCGTCGGTAATGTGGGCGCCATGACGGACACCGAGACCACGACGGCCACGCCGGAACCGGGTTCCCCGGATGCGCGGGTCGAGCGACAGGTGCGCAGGATCGCCAAACACATCGAGCGCTTCACCGCCGCGCACGGCGGCGGGGGCGACGCGGTCGTCGAGTACGTCGGCCGCGACGCGACCCGGATCGTGCTCGTCGGCGCCGACGGGGCCTGGGGCGACCAGGTCGTGCGCAACCGGGACATCGCCCGCGCCGCGATCGTCAAGGCGGGCGTGACGCTGCACGAGGAGTTCCCGAACGAACTCGCGGCGAAGGTGCGCACGACCGAGTACGAGTGGTCCCGGATGGCGGGCCTGCAACTGGGCGGCGCGCAGGGCTGACGGGCGCCCGGCGGGGCCCTCCCGTGGGTGGGAGAGCCCGACCGGGCCGGCGGGTCAGGAGTGGTAGATCTCCCTGATGTCGCTGATCTCGCCGGCGGCGTTCAGGGTGATCTCATAGGCCCCGGACGACGAGCACGGGTGTCCGGGGTCGGTCCGACCGGCCAGGCACTTGTCGATGTGGTCCCACACCTGGCCGAGGTACTGCGCCTTCCACGGGGTCGGTCCGGACAGGGTGCCCGTGGCCTGCGCCGCGAAGCGCAGCGGCGTCTGCTCGGCGCCGACCGGCTCGTAGTGGCCGTCGTTGGGGTCGCACACGAACTTGGTGTCGCGGTAGTACAGCGAGTCCTTGCTGGGCGCCTTGTTCGGGTAGACGATCCGGTGTCCGGGCTTGGTGGTCGGCGCCGGGCCGCAGTCCTCGCCCTGGTCGCCCGCCGAGGACAGACTCGCCGACGGCTTGGCCGACTTGGGCGCCTGCGTGGCCGGCGTACCGGAGCCACCGGGGGTGCCGGTGGGCGGCGGCGCGGTCGCCGTCGCCGTCGCGGTCGGGCTGTCGACCGCCTTGGATGTGTCCTTCTTGTCGTCCGCGTCGCAGGCGACCAGCGCGAGCGCGCCGATCGTCACGGCGGTGATCCCGCCCCAGGTCCTGCGTGTGATCGGATGCATCGAACCCCCTGTGCGTCGGGCGCGCCGCGCCCGTACTTCGATGGAACTCGCACACATTAGCGATCTTGGAACACGAGCGCGCGGGATCCCCCGCCCAGTCGGCAAAGCCGAGCCCAAGGAGTGAACCGGGCCGGGCAAAACGGCATGCCGCGGACATCCCGCTGTCGTCTCGGTCAGGCGTGCGTGGCCGGATCCGTACCCGTTCGGCCCCGTCGGCGGCCCGCTCGCGATAGCGTCACGCGGAGGTCTTCGGGACCAGAGGCGAGGTGGGGACCCGTGCGGTTCGGATGGCTGCGACGCCATGAGCGTCACCTGGAGGAATACCGGCACCGGCGCGAGTCGCAGTCGCCGTGTCCGGGCCTCGCCACGCCCGAAACCGCGCCCGCCGCGCCGTCCTTCGCCGAACGCGGACGGACCGAGGGGCCGGATCCGGCCGAACCGGAACCGAATCCGCCGGGCGTCGTCGGCGCTCCGGCCGAGGTCGACGACGCCGAGGCGACCCGGGCCGAGATGTTGACCGAGAAGGCACGGCAGTTGACCCGCGCCGGTCGGCACGCCGACGCCGCCGCGCCCGCCCGCGCCGCGGTGCGGATGCTGGGCGCGCTCGCCGCCAGGGACCACCGCCGGCACGGCCCCGCCCTGGTCGGCGGACTGCGCGCGTTCGCCGCCGTGGCGGCCGCCGACGGCCGCACCGAGGACGCGGTGAAGGTGGCCGCGAGCGCCGCCGAACACGCCCGCCGACTGGCCGCGTTCGACCACCGCGCGCACCGCCCGCTGCTCGCGCTGACCCTGCGCGAACTGGGGGCCCGACTCGGCGACCACGGCGACGAGTCGGCCGCGCTGGGCGCGCTGCACGAGTCGGTACAGCTCTTTCGCACCCTCGCCGCCCGCACGCCCGAGCGCTATCGGGTCGAACTCGCCCTGTCCCTGGACGAACTCGCCGGCCGACTCGCCGCCGGCGGCGCGAGCGAACCCGCGCTGGCCGCGTTCACCGAGGCCGAACGGCTGCTCGGGGTCGGTCCGCCCGAGGCCCGGCAGGCCGCCGTGCTGCTCCGGCACGCCACCCTGCTCGCCCGCCTCGGCCGCGGCCCGGAGGCGATCGCGCTGGCCGCCGAGGCGGTCGAGGTGCGCCGCGGCTACGCCGGCGCGGAGCACGCCCCCGCCGGGCGCCGCGAGGACGAACTCGCCGCCTCGCTACAGAGCCTGGGCCTGCTGCACAGCGCCGCCGGCGCGCACGACGAGGCGGTGGACGCGCTGGAGGAGGCGGTCCGACTGCGGGCGAGACGGGTGCGGGCCGACCCCGTGCTGGCCCGCCGCCCCGAAGTCCCGGTCACCTACGCGCTGTACGGCATCGTCCTGGTCGCCGCCGGCCGGCCCGCCGACGCGGTGCCGCCGCTCGCCGCGGCCCTGGGCGTGGGCACCGCGCTCAACCTGGACCGCGTCTCCGACCTGGCCGGCGACACCCTGGTGCGGGCCCACCACGCCGACCCCGACGCGGTGCGCAACCGCTGGCTCGCGGCCACCGGCGAGGAGTTGCCGGGCTGGATCGAACGCGGCGGGCGTCCGCTGCCCCACCAGGCCGACCGCCGCCGCGTACACCGCCCGGTCCCCCAGGAGGCTCTGCCCGTGCGCGACTGACGCCCCGCCCGGGCGGCGCGCGCCGAACGACGCGGCACAAAAAACCGCCGGGAGTCACGACGGCACCCGAAGGTGGGTCGTCACTCCCGGCGGCTCCCCCGACGGCGGCCTACGGCCGACCGTACGGGTACACGCTCGTCGAGCCCGGGACCGGACTCAGAGTTCGCCGCGCAGCTTGGCCAGCGCCTCGGCGAGGATCGCCTCGCCGTCCGCGTCGCTGCGCCGCTCGCGCACGTAGGCGAGGTGCGTCTTGTAGGGCTCGGTACGCGGGGCGTCCGGCGGGTTGTGCTGGTCCTGCCCGGCGGGCAGTCCGCAGCGGGGGCAGTCCCACGTCTCGGGGACCTGAGCGTCGGTCGCGAAGCTCGGCTGGGTCTCGTGCTTGTTCGCGCACCAGAAAGAGATACGGAGACGTGGGGCTGCTTCGCCGCGCTCAGCCTCCCCCATCGGGCCGGCGCCGACCCGACTCCCACGGATGGCGTTGCCACTTGCCACGGTAAAAACTCCCCTTGGTCCTTGAGGTCGCGCCCCCGTTGCGCGGCTTGGCGTCCAGTGTACGTGCGCCTCGCGCAAGGTTGAACCGAGCGGTGGCCCTTTTCCGACCGTTTCCGACAGTCCGTCAGAAAGGCCACCGCGCGGGTGGAAACAGCGGCCGAACCGGCCTGTCGGTACGCGTTTGTCGCTACGAGTCGTCAGTACGAGTTCTTGAGAAGCAGACTGAGTACGACGATCGTCGTGATCCAGCACACGCCGACGATGATGGTCATGCGGTCGAGGTTCTTCTCCACGACGGAGGAACCGCCGAGCGAGGAGGACATGCCGCCGCCGAACAGGTCCGACAGGCCGCCGCCCTTGCCCTTGTGCAGCAGCACCAACAGCACCATGAGCAGGCTGAAGACGATCAGGGCGATCGAGAAACCGGTGATCACGGCCGGGCCCAACTCCTTCTGGCGGAACGCGGAGGCCGGAGATTCCCGGCCACCGGACAGAGTACGCTGCCGCGCCCCGCAAGTGGGAGCCGTGCGGCCCTTCGGCTAATCCGGCGGATCATAGTATTACGGCTGGTCGGGCGTGCTCCGCTCCCCCGGCGACCGGCCCTCCCCGGGGTCCGCCGCGGCGTCGGCCGGCTCGACGTCTCCGGTGTCCTCCACCTCCAGCTCGTGACCACTGCCGCTGACCAGCGCGCCGGTGCTGGTCAGCGGGTGTCCCCGCCCGGCGTCCCGGGTGCCGCGCACCGCGCCCGTGCGTCGCACCGTGACCCGGTTGTCACCGCCCGCCACGATCGCGCCGGTGTTGGTCACCGGGCCGCCCGACAGGCTGATCCCGTCGTTGCGCGGTTCGTCCGCGCCCGGGTCCTCGGGCTCCGGTTCCGGTCCGGTGACGTTCGATTCGGCGGTGTTCACGAGGTACCTCCCGCTGTCGATCGTGCGCCGGTGCCGACCCCGCCGGAACCGCGCACGGACGCCTGGTTGCCGCGGCCCGCGACGATCGCGCCGCTGTTGTTGAGGTCGCCCGAGACGTGCTGGATGATCCCGTTGTTGAGGACCAGCTCGTTGCGTTGGCGATACTCGGTGACATCCACGTTCCTGCGCTGGAGGAAGTCCAGCACGAATACGGTGAACTTGCGCTCGATCAGCTTGAGGTATTTCTCCGCGTCCGAGTTCTGGAAGAACGTGGCGTAGTTCGCCGACGCGCCCAACTCGCGCACCGAGGCCCGCGCGCCCCGGTCCACCGGCAGGTTGCGGGCGGTGCGCTCGTGCGCCGCGCGCAGGTTGCCGGCCCGGCGCCACCACGAGGACCACACCCGCATCAACCGGCCCGCCGCCGAGGCCATCAGTCCCGGCGCCTCCACGAGGGCGTGGCCGAACGCCCCCCACAGGGTGGCCGCGTCGGCGGCGTGCAACCACTCGTCGGCGACGTGGAAGTCGGGCCGGATCGGCGGCAGCACCAGTTCGTGCAACTCGGTGTACAACATGCGGCCGTCCAGGGTGAAGCGGATCAGTACCGAGACGACCACCTCCTGCGACCACGTGCCCACCCGCACACACAGGTAGCGTCGGGTCGCCTCGGCCGGCGGCGGCACCGCGCCGCCGGTGATCCCGCTGCTGAACTCGTGCATCTGCACACTCAGCCCGGTCAACCGGTGCCGGCCCTCCTCGGAGCGGGACAACCCCTCGAACGCGGTGCAGATCGCACCCGTCAACTCGTCGACGGTGAACGGGGTGTATCCGTTCTTGTCGGTGATACTCGGCCGCGGCGCGTCCAGCACGGAGGGCCCGGCCCCGCGCAGTTCGACCGGGAAGGTCCAGCTCTCCACCAACTCGCCCGCGCCGACGAACGGCACGTAGCCGCTGTAGCGCACGGTGGACGGGATCGGCGGCGGCACCACCGACGCCGGCGGCTCGGCGACGTCGACCGGGGCGTGTGTCGGGCGCGGCGGCAACACCTCGGTCAGCGCCCCCTGTAACGTCCCGACCCCGCCCACCGGCGCCGGTCCCGGCGGCGCCGTCGGCACCCAGGTACGCCCGGGGCCCAGGTCCGAGACCACCGTGGCGCGCTGCTGCATACGCTCGATCCACACCACGAACACCACCACGGCGTAGGCGGGCAGCACGGTCAGCGCGATCATCGTGAAGTCCGGCGGCTTCCCGGTACCCCCCGCCACCAGGTACAACATCAGCCCGAACAGCAGCGCCGCCACCCACGACACCTGCGCCGCCGCCCGGCTCCGCAGGTCGCGCACACCGCCCCCGCCCACGACGCCGCTGCGCACCGTCATCAGGCCGAAGAAGAGCACCAGCGCCAGCCAGGTCAGCCCGGCCGCGACGCCGAAGCCGATCAGGGCCATCATCACCGGCACCAAAAACGCGATCACATCGCGCAGGATCCGCCGCCTGCGGGCGGCCAACGCGTGCTCCAGGACCGCCTGTTCGTTGTATCCGTAGGAAGGCGCGCGGTCCCGGTGCGCGTTCTCCCACAATTCCTCGATCACCCGCGCGGCGAACCGCTCGTCGATCTCCGCACCCGTGCACAGATACCGTGTGGCTCCGGTATCCCCGGTTCTGGACATGTCTGGAAAGGACACCCGCACCCCCTGGGGGCAGCCGGCCACAGTCGCCGCAGAGGGGCGACTACCGGCCACTTGGCGATGACTTATCGTCAGGTACCGGTTATGGGTGGGGCAAGCGGGTTGGAAATACTCGCATCGGGTTTATGGGGAACGAGTGGTTCCGGCCCCGATGACCGATCGGCGCACGATCTCGGACACGCGTCGGGCCCGGGGCGACGTGCGCCCCGGGCCCGATCGACCAACGTTCGTCCTACTGCTCCTGGTAGCGCACGATCCGCGCGAAGTCCTCCGCGAGGAGGCAGGCGCCGCCGACCAGGCCGCCGTCCACGTCGGCCTGCGCCATCAGGCCGGCCACGTTGTTCGGCTTCATCGAACCGCCGTACAGCACCCGCACCCGGTCCGCCAGGTCGGCGGAGTACAACTCGGCGAGCCTGCCCCGAATCGCCGCGCACACCTCCTGCGCGTTCTCCGGGGTGGCCACCTCGCCCGTGCCGATCGCCCAGACCGGCTCGTAGGCGATCACCACGGACTCGGCCTGCTCGGGGGTGATGCCCTTCAGCGCGCCCTCGACCTGGGCGAGCGTGTACGCGACGTGTTCGCCGGCCTTGCGCACGTCCAGGCCCTCGCCGACGCACACGATCGGCACCAGGCCGCTCGCGTAGGCGGCGTGCGCCTTGGCGTTGACCAGCGCGTCGTCCTCGTGGTGGTACTGGCGCCGCTCGGAGTGGCCGACCAGCGCGTACGTGCAGTTGAGCTTGGCCAGCATCGACCCGGCGATCTCACCGGTGTACGCGCCGCCCGCGTGTTGCGAGATGTCCTGGGCACCGAAGGTGAAGCGGAGCTTGTCCGCCTCGACCATGGTCTGCACCGAGCGCAGATCGGTGAACGGGGGCAGTACCGCGACCTCGACCCGGTCGAAGTCCTTGTCGTTCAGGGTGAACGCGAGCTTTTGCACCAGGGAGATGGCCTCGATGTGGTTGAGGTTCATCTTCCAGTTGCCCGCCATCAGCGGGATGCGACCGGAGGTGTTCTTCACGGCGGACATCGGATTCAGCCCTCCAAAGCTTCGAGGCCGGGCAGGGACTTGCCTTCGAGGTATTCCAGACTCGCGCCGCCACCGGTGGAGATGTGGCCGAAGGCGTTCTCGTCGAAGCCGAGGGTACGCACGGCCGCGGCCGAGTCGCCGCCGCCGACCACGGTGAACGCGTCGGAGTCGATCAGCCCCTGGGCCACCGCGCGGGTGCCGTGGCTGTACGGCTCCATCTCGAACACGCCCATCGGGCCGTTCCAGAAGACCGTCTGCGCGTCGGCCAGCTTGTCGGCGAACAACTCGCCGGACGCCGGGCCGATGTCCAGGCCGAGCCGGTCCGCCGGGATCGCCTCGACGGAGACCACCGCGTGGTCCGCGTCGGCGGCGAACGCGGTGGCCGCGATCACGTCGACCGGCAGGACGAACTCCACGCCCTTCGCCTCGGCCCGGGCCAGATACTCGCGGACCCGCTCGATCTGGTCCCGCTCCAGAAGCGACTTGCCCACCTCGTGGCCCTGCGCGGCCAGGAAGGTGAACACCATGCCGCCGCCCACCAGGATGCGGTCGGCCCGCTCCAGCAGGCTGTCGATCACACCGAGCTTGTCGGAGACCTTCGAACCGCCCAGGATCACCGCATACGGGCGCTGCACGTCGTCGGTGAGCCGCTTGAGCACGTCCAGTTCGGTGGCGATCAGGCCGCCGACCGCGTGCGGCAGCCGGGCCGGCACGTCGTAGACCGACGCGTGCTTGCGGTGCACCGCGCCGAAACCGTCGCCCACGTACACCTCGGCGAGGTCGGCGAGCCGGTCCGCGAACGCCCCGCGCTCGGCGTCGTCCTTGGCCGTCTCGCCCGGGTTGAAGCGCAGGTTCTCCAGGAGCGCCACCTCGCCGTCGGCGAGCTTGCCGACCGTCGCCCGGGCGCTGTCGCCGACCGTGTCGGTCGCGAACGCCACGTCGGCTCCCAGGAGTTCGCCGAGCCGCGCGGCCACCGGGGCGAGCGAGAAGTCGGGCTCGGGGGCGCCCTTGGGCCGACCCAGGTGAGAGCACACGATCACCTTGGCGCCGCGGCCGCGCAGCGCCTCGATGGTCGGCACGCTCGCCCGGATCCGGCCGTCGTCGGTGATGCGTCCGCCGTCGAGCGGGACGTTGAGGTCGGCGCGCACCAGGACGCGCTTACCGGATACGTCGATGTCGTCGATGGTCTTCAAGTTCGACTCGTCCTCGGATGTCGAAGAAACGGTGGGGATGGTCGTGCTCGGATGTCGCAGAAACGGTGGGCCCGGGCGACGACGTGTCACCCGGGCCCGCATCGTCGAGCGTCGACTATCGGCACGTGTGCCGGTCCGTCAGAGCTGACCGCCGATGTAGCCGACCAGGTCGACCAGGCGGTTGCTGTAGCCCCACTCGTTGTCGTACCAGCCGACGACCTTGACCTGCTTGCCCTGGGCCATGGTCAGGCCCGAGTCGAAGGTGCACGAGGACGGGTCGGTCACGATGTCGGAGGAGACGATCGGGTCCTCGGTGTAGGTGAGGTAGCCCTTGAGCGGGCCCTCGGCGGCCTTGTGGAAGGCGGCGTTGACCTCGTCGCGGGTGACCTCGCGCTCGAGCTCGACGACCAGGTCGGTGACCGAGCCGGTGGGGACCGGGACGCGCATGGCGATGCCGTCCAGCTTGCCCTTGAGCTCGGGGATGACCAGCGCGGTGGCCTTGGCGGCACCGGTCGAGGTCGGGATGATGTTGGTGGCGGCGGCGCGGGCGCGACGCAGGTCCGAGTGCGGGAAGTCCAGGATGACCTGGTCGTTCGTGTACGCGTGGACCGTGGTCATCATGCCCTTGACCACGCCGAAGTTCTCCAGGAGCACCTTGGCCATCGGTGCGACGCAGTTGGTCGTGCAGGAGGCGTTGGAGATGATCGTGTGCGCGGCGGCGTCGTACTTCTCGTGGTTGACGCCCATCACGATCGTGACGTCCTCATTCTTGGCCGGAGCCGAGATGATGACCTTCTTCGCGCCGGCCTCGATGTGCTTCCTGGCCTTCTCGGCGTCCGTGAAGATGCCGGTGGACTCGATCACGATGTCGGCGCCCAGCTCGCCCCAGGGCAGTGCGGCCGGGTCGCGCTCGGCGATGACCTTGAAGGTCTTGTCGCCGACGGTGATCGCGTCGTCGGTGTGGGTGACCTCCTGGCCGATGCGGCCGAGGATGCTGTCGTACTTCAGCAGGTGGGCCAGGGTCGCGATGTTCGTGAGGTCGTTGACCCCGACGATCTCGAAGTCCGCGCCCGAGGCCAGCGCCGCGCGGAAGAAGTTGCGGCCGATACGGCCGAATCCGTTGATGCCTACCCGGATCGTCACGAACCGATCTCCTCTGTCGAACGCCGAATGCCCTGATGGTGAATGGCCGAGGAGATGGTCAGTGGAATCTGCGATATCCCCGGCCATGTCCGACCCTACCGTGACGCCCCGGGCACCTCCACGCAGGCTTGCTGCGCAAGGGGCCCAGGGCGGGACGGATGATCGGAAAAGCAGTGCGGCGGGCGATCTCGGGCGGGTTACTTCTCCCCGACCGATTTCGTGATGCCGAAGGCCGCGACCCCGGCGAACCCGAAGACGAGGAAGTCGAAGAACTCCAGTCCGTCCTTCCAGCCCCGCATCAGATCGCTGCCGTAATCGGTGAGCACATCGAGCACCGAGATGTCCAGTTCGTCGGCGCCGGACAGGGTGAGTGCGGTGAGTTGTCCCAGGACGACCCCGAGCAGCGCCAGCACCGTCGCGACCACCGGCAACACCGGATCGGCCCCGCCGACCCGGCCCACCGCGAACGCGATCAGCGCCGCGACGCCCACGCCGAACCAGGTGCTCTGGATCTCCATCGACTTGACGATCACGCCGTACAGCCCGGCGGCGACCAGCATCGCTCCCACTCCGGCCAGCACGGCCAGACCAGCGTTGCCGGTGCGAGGCGGCTGCGGCTGCGGCGGCGGGCCGCCGTACGGGCCCGAGCCGAACGGTCCGGGCGGACCGGGCTGTTGCGGCCACTGGCCGGGACCCTGCTGCGGCCCCCACGACCCCGGCGCGTTGTTGCTCACGAAGAAATCCCCCCGAAAGAAGTGACATGCGGGAACTCGCATGTGCGCAGAGACGTTAATGGCCCCCGGCGGAGAAGTCTCCGCCGGGGGCCGGTATCACGGCCACCGGTTTTTCCCGGTGGGTCGATCACACGCGCTCGCGCCTACTTGTACAACTCCCGCAGGATCCGGTCCACGAAGACCTTGCGGTCCTGTGCCGTGGCCAACTGCTCCAGGCCGAAGCCGACGAGCATCGTGTCGTCGGTGGCGATCACCGACGAGCCGAACGCGGCCTGGCTGCGGGTGAAGCCGACCAGCGCCTGGTCACCGGGCGGCGGGCCGGCCAGAACCCACGGGCCCAGACCGGTCTCGAACGCCTCGGCGTCCCGGACACCCGCCGCGGTGACGACCTTGGTGTCGTCCACGAACAGGCCGGTGCCGCCGGTGTTCGCGTCGCTCACGTACGCGATCGACACCTCGATCTTCTTGCCGGCGTACGCGGACAGGTCGAACGCGACGGGCTTCCAGCCGCCCGAGTTGCCGGTGAACGCGTTCCACGACCCGGTGGTACCGGTGCTCAGGCACTTGGGAGTGGTCACCGTGAGGTAGTGCTTCAACTGCGGGTGGGTGGCCACCAGGTCGCCGCCCTCACAGGAGGTGGGCGGCTTGGTGGTGCTGTTCCCGTTCAGGTCCGGGAGCGTCGTCCAGTCCTCGGCGCCGACGGTGTGCGCTTCCACGATCGCGTGGTCCCAGGCCCGCTCGGTGTCGTACGAGAACTGCGCGGTGAGCTTCGCCGCGTCCGCCGCGGTGACCCCGGTGAGGTCGATCGTGCGGGTCAGTCGCTTGTACGCGTTGTCCGTGTGCAGGCCGTTGATGTACCACTTGCCCTCGGCCGGGGTGTACGGCCCGGACGTGTTGCCCGAGTACGTCGCCACCGAGCGGCTGTCGAACAGCGGGAACTTGTCCGGCGTCAGGATCGAACTGGTGGGCAGGAATCCGCCCGCCTCGTTCAGCGGGTTGGACGCGGTGCCCGGCAGCGGCTTGTCGATGCCCTCGAAGGGCGCGGCCGAACCGACCACACCGGAGGCGCCGTTGGTCGCCGAGCGATCGAAGGCGCCGAGCCAGTACTGGGTGAAGTCGTCGGAGACGATCAGACAGTCGCTCGTCGGGTCGACGGTGACCTTGCAGGGCTGGTCCGGGTGCCCGTTCAGGCCGTAGTAGATGCCGCCGCCCGCGGCGCTGCGCAGGGGACCGTAGTAGCCCGCGGTCTCGCCGAGGTAGGCCAGCTTGCCGCCCTCGTTGAGGAAGTCGCGCACGTTGACGGTCAAGTCCTGGACCAGCGGCGTGACCTGGGCGTCCTGGTAGATGTCGCCCTGGACGTCGGTGTTCTCCCGGGCCGCGTCCGTGGTCAGTCGGTTGTCGCCGAGGTACCAGAACACGCCCTTGAAGTGCGAGAGCACGCCGAGGTGGTGCGGCGCGCCGAGCCTGTCGACGTCGTAGACGGCCGCCTTGATGCCGTTGGCCGCCAGCGCGTCCACGTACTGCTGCGCGTACTTGGGACCGACGGTGTTCGGCGGGTAGGTCGGGTTGACGCCCTTGTAGTCCTCGTTGGCCAGGACCAGCGTCTCGGTCTTCTCGGCGATGCCGCTCTCCACCGTGAAGGTGAAGCGATCGCTCTCCACCTTGCCGGTGCCGGCCTTGTCGCCGGTGAACCACACCTCGACCCGGTCACCGGTGCGCACGTTCTTGATGTCGCCCCGGTATTCGGCGTAGTAGACCGAACCCTGCTCGCCGTACCGCTTGCCGCCCTTCCACTCCTTGACGCCCGCGGTCTTGGCCGGGCCGCCGTTGACGCGGTAGTTGAGCTTGCGGTTGGTCAGCGCGCGCTTGGCGATCACCGCGACGGTCTGGTCGTCGTGGTCCTCGGCATAGGAGTGCTCGAACCGGTCGGCGATCAGGTCGGGAGCCTTGCGCCCGACCGAGGAGACCGGGTCGTCCGGGTCCTTGGCCGACTTGGCCACCGACAGGGCGAACGCCTGGTTCTTGGCGTACTCCATCCCGACCAGCGTCTCGTCGTTCGGGAAGCTGAAGATGCTGCCGCAGTTCTCCACCGTGTACGGATCGTCCGGCAGGTAACCGGCGGCCGTGGCACACGTGGACATCTCCGGGGTGAACGAGAGCGTCTTGTACGCCTCGTTCATCTGTCCGTCGGTGTCGCCGTTGGTCACGTACAGCTCGGCCGACAGGTCCGGGTCGTAGTCCGCGACCGCCGGGTGCGCGTCGTCGCCCGCGAGCGCGACCATGATCTCGTCGTCGGGGCTGGGGGTCGCCACCTGCGAGCCGACGCCGTAGAGGATCAGTTGCGCGGCGGAGTGGTAGTTGACCACGAACTTCGCCTTGATGTGCCGGGCGAAGCCCTCGATCGCCCGGGTCTCCGGCTCGGAGGACGGGGCGGGGCCGCGGTAGGTCTCGTTCAACGGGTCGGGCGAGGAGCCCTCGTTGTCGTAGCCCCACTTGTAGTCGAAGTTGCGGTTGAGGTCGACACCGTCGCCGGCGGTGATCACGCCGTCGCCGTTGTTGTCGCGCAGGTTCTTGCGCCACAACCGCTGGCCGGTCTGGAAGGTCCAGTCGTAGCCGTCGGGGTTGGCCGAGATCACGAACCACAGCTCGTTGTCCGCGACCAGCCGCGTCGCCTCGGCGTCGGTGCCGTAGCCGTCCACGTAGTGGTGCAGCAGCCGGCGGGTCATCTCCGGCGTGATCCACTCGCGCGCGTGCTGGTTGGACATGTACAACACGGCGGGCTTGGACCCGTCGGGGCTGGTGCGGACGTTCTTGGTCACCTTGACCGCGAGGATGTCCTGTCCGAGCACGGTCTTGCCGATGCTGACGGTCTTGGCGATGTCCGGGTGGTCCTTGGCGAGTTGCACCAGCTCGGCGCCCAGGCCGCCCGGACCGCTGTACTTGCGGAAGACGCCCGCCGCGGCCGGAGCCGCCGAGCGGTTCTGCGCCTGGGACTTCGCCTCCACCGCGAGGCCGGCGGCACGCAGCTTGGCGGCCTGGGCATCGCTCAGGATCACCTCCAGCTCGGCCTTGCCGTCGGCGGTCCTGGTGGCCTTCGTCTCGTGGCGGTCCACGCCCAGGGCGAAGATCTGCTTCACCTGGGCGGAGTCGGCCTTGATCGTGTAGGACTGCGGTCCGTTGTCGCCCGCCGGAGGAAGCTTCGCTTCCGGTGGTGCGCTGGTCACTTCGGGATAGGAGGGACCGGCGGCGGGTGCCGCGGTGCTCGCCGGCGCTGCGGTCAACAGACCCAGTGCCAGCGAAAGCGCCGCGATCCCCGTCGTGGCCAGCCGAACTCGTTTGGTGGTGCCCGTGGAACGATGACGCCTCATCGACCCCCCAGTCGTGGGTTAGGCGTGCATACGGGTAGGCGCGAAATCACCACCCGAGGGATGGAACGTGACTCCTGCGCCCGGGTGTTGCGCATGCTACGGCACCTACCGCGTGGTACACGAGACCTGACTGACGGTCATATTCGGTCGAGGCTACGCGCAAAGATTCCACGATGTGGTCAGAACCAGTCGGGGCACCACGGTTCGCGCGGCGTCCGCAACAATGCCTCGGCCCGCTCGGCGGCACCGGGTGACAACTCGGATATCCGCCCGGCCACGGCCAGCCGCACCGGCGACCCCGAACCCAGGTACAACGCGCCGAGCGTGGCCACGTCCAGGGCCAGTTCGGCCGGCTCCCCGGTCGGCACGCACGTGCCGCCGTCGAGTGCGCCGTCGATCGCGAACCGGCCGGCCGCGTACCCGAGATCGTCGGAGACCTCGACCACGAGCCGGTCCCGGGCGCCGTAGGTGCGCGCGGAGAACGCGGCGGGCGCGTCCAGGATCCGGGTCCAGACGAAGTCCCGGCGGGTCTGCGTGGTGATCGCCCGGGCGTCGGTGAGCAGCATCGGCAACAGTTCGTCGGGACTGCGGTCGGCGGCCTCGATCTTCTCCACGTAGTCCACGCTCGCGCAGAACCGCCACAGCGCGAACTCGGCCGCCGGGGTCAGCGCCATCAGCGAGTCCACGGTCAGCGTCACCTTGGGTACGAACTCGTCCCAGCGGTCGTCGGTGCGGTAGGAGACCAGACCGGCGACCTTCCCGGACGGGTCGCGGTAGATCGCGTGGAAGCGGGGCGGGGCCGGATTCGCCGGGGACGGGTTCAGGCCCGTGTAGTTGCCCCACCATAGCGCCGTGCGGCCGATCGCGCCCGCGCGCAGCCCGCGGAACTCCTCGTGCAGCGGCGGGCCCAGCTCGGCCACCTCCTCGGGGGTGACCAGCTCGATCCGCCCGCCCTCCTCGACCGGTGCGTCGGGGGCGAAGTCGGTGCGCAGCATGTCGAGCGTGAACTTTTGGTATTCGGTGGCCACGCCGAAGCCGAACCGGCCGTATATGCGGTATTCGGCGGCGATCAGGATGGCCAGCATCTCGCCGCGCGCGGCGGCGTCGGCCAGGTCGAGCCGCATCATCTCGGTGAGCAGCCCGCGCCGACGATGAGTGGGCGAGACGGTCACGTTGGTGATCGCCGACACCGGCACGATCGCACCGCCGGGCACGGTCAGCCCGGTGGCGAAGCTGCGGAAGGTGCCCACACATCGATCGCCGTCGAAGGCCCCGCGCGTCCTGGCCAGGTCGGCCCGCTCGCGCCAGTGGGCCAACCGCTTCTCACGGTTCTCCTTGGAGTCGTCGGGGACTCGGAGAAAGCCGACGCCGACGGCGGCGGTCCACGGGATGAGCTCGTCTTCGTCGATCGTGCGGACGTCCACGGTGGTGGTTCCTTCCCTCGCGTGCGCGGCCTTGCCTCCGCGACTACGGACGAAGGCGCCGATCCGGAGACTCTATGTCTCGCGGATCGACGCCTTCGAATGGTTTTGGCGTGCGCGGCGGGCGCGTGGGCCGAACCCCGCGGGTTCGAGCCGCCCGCGCCGGGAGCCGATGACCCCCGGAGCGCTCAGGACACGAGTATGTCCACGGACAGTCCGGCGTCGGTGCCGGGCATGCCCAGCTCGCCCGCGCGCTTGTCGGCCATCGCCAGCAGGCGGCGGATCCGACCCGCGACCGCGTCCTTGGTCAGCGGCGGCTCGGCCAGCCCGCCCAGCTCCTCCAGCGACGCCTGCTTGTGGTCGAGCCGCAGCTTGCCGGCCGCCGCCAGGTGCTCCGGGACCTCCTCGCCCAGGATCTCCAACGCCCGCTGCACCCGTGCCCCCGCGGCGACCGCCGCCCGGGCCGAGCGGCGCAGGTTCGCGTCGTCGAAGTTGGCCAACCGGTTCGCCGTGGCCCGCACCTCGCGGCGCATCCGCCGCTCCTCCCAGGCCAGCACGCTCTCGTGCGCGCCGAGCCGGGTGAGCAGCGCGCCGATCGCGTCGCCGTCGCGGACCACCACCCGGTCCACCCCGCGCACCTCGCGCGACTTGGCCGCCAGGCCCAGCCGACGCGCCGCGCCGACCAGGGCGAGCGCCGCCTCCGAGCCGGGGCAGGTCACCTCCAGGGCCGAGGAGCGGCCGGGTTCGGTGAGCGAGCCGTGGGCCAGGAACGCGCCGCGCCAGGCAGCCTCCGCGTCGCACGTGGCACCCGAGACGACCTGGGGCGGCAGTCCGCGTACCGGTCGCCCGCGCGCGTCCAGCAGCCCGGTCTGGCGGGCCAGTTGATCGCCGCCGACCGCGACCCGGACCACGTAGCGGCTGCCGCGGCGCAGCCCGCCGGGAGCCACCACGACCAGGTCCGAGCTGTGCCCGTAGACCTCGAGGATGTCCTTGCGCAGCCGGCGCGCGGCCATCGCGGTGTCCAACTCCGCCTCGATGACGATTCGCCCGCCCACGATGTGCAGTCCGCCCGCGAAGCGCAAGAGCGCGGAGACCTCCGCCTTGCGACAGCACGACCGGGTGACCGGGAGGCGGCTGAGCTCGTCCTTCACTGCTGCCGTCATCGCCATGAAGCGATCCTTTCACGATCGACGAAGATCCGGCCGTAGGCCGAGGCCAACCGTTCGGGGTCGTGTCGCGGCGAGCCGTCGACCGCCGAAACGGGGGCCAGATGGACGTGTCCACCGAGCGCCGCCGTGGCCCGTTCCAGGCCCGGTACGTCCTCCACACGGTCGCGGTCGCCGAGGACGATGTCAAAGGTCAGCGCCGGGGCGTGCGCGGCCAGCACCTCCAGGTGCTGCTGCGGCGAGAAACCCGCCGTCTCGCCCGGTTGCGGGGCCAGATTCAGCGCCAACAGCCGCCTGGCCTTGGTCTCCACCAGCGCCGCCGCCAACTCGGGAACGAGCAGGTGGGGCAGTACCGAGGTGAACCACGAACCGGGCCCGACAACCACCCAATCGGCGTCACGCACCGCCGCGACCGCCTCGGGTACGGCCGGCGGATCGGCCGGGAGCAGTCGGATCCCGCGCACGTCGCCCGGGGTGACCGCGACCTGGGCCTGCCCGCGCACCGTGGACACCCGCTCCGGGTGGGCCGGGTCGTGCCCGGCGACGTCCGCCTCGATGTCGAGCGGGACCGCCGACATCGGCAACACCCGCCCGTGCGCGCCGAGGAGGCGGCCCATCCAGTCCAGCGCCGCGATCGGGTCGTCCATCAGTTCCCACAGGCCGACCAGGAGCAGGTTGCCGACCGCGTGCCCGTTCAGCTCGCCCTCGCGGCGGAACCGGTGCTGGATGACCCGGCTCCAGGTCACCCCCCACTCGTCGTCGCCGCACAGCGCGGCCAGCGCCATCCGCAGATCGCCCGGCGGCAATACGCCCAGGTCCTTGCGCAGCCGCCCGCTGGAGCCGCCGTCGTCGGCGACCGTGACGATCGCCGTCAGGTCGTCGGTGAGCCGGCGCAGCGCCGCCAGCGAGGCGGAGAGGCCGTGTCCGCCGCCCAGGGCGACCACCTTGGGGCCGCTCATTCCCTGCCCATGTCGCGGTGTACGAGCACGGTGTCCAGGCCGTCCTCGGTGAGCCGGCGGGCGAGGCGCTCGGCCATCGCGACGCTGCGGTGCTTGCCGCCGGTGCACCCCACCGCGAGCGTGACGTAGCGCTTGCCCTCGCGCCGGTAGCCCTCGGTGACGATGTGCAGCAGTTCGGCGTAGCGGTCCAGGAACTCCTTCGCGCCGGGCTGGTCGAACACGTACCGGCTGACCGCCTCGTCCATGCCGGTGTGCGGGCGCAGTTCCGGGATCCAGTGCGGGTTGGGCAGGAAGCGGCAGTCGACCACCAGGTCGGCGTCCACGGGCAGGCCGTACTTGAAGCCGAAGGACATCACCGTGGCGCGCAACTGCGGCTCGCCGGAGCCGGCGAACCGGTCGTCCATCCGGGCCCGCAGCTGGTGCACGTTCAGGTCGGAGGTGTCGATCACCAGGTCGGCCTCGCCGCGCAGCTCGCGCAGTAGTTCGCGCTCGCGGGCGATGCCGTCGGGGATGCGGCCGTCGTCCTGGAGCGGGTGCGGCCGGCGGACCCCCTCGAAGCGGCGCACCAGTACGTCGTCGGAGGCCTCCAGGAAGACGATCCGACGCAGCACGCCGGACGCGTCCAGCTCGCCGAGCGCGGAGCGCAGGTCGTCGAAGAAGGTGCGTCCGCGCACGTCGACGACGACCGCTATCCGCGCGACCGCCCCTTGCGTGCGGGCCCCGAGGTCGACCATGGCGGGGATCAGCGACGGCGGCAGGTTGTCCACCACGAACCAGCCGAGGTCCTCCATGCCCTTGGCGGCGGTGCTGCGACCGGCGCCGGACATGCCGGAGATGATCACCAGCTCCGGGGTGCCCTCGACCTCGTCGTTCGTGTTCTCGGTACTCATGCGTCCCCCCGGTGCGTGCCGCACCTACGGCTGGGCGAGTTCAACGCTTCCTCCTGCTGGTTCCTGCCTCGGGGGGACAACCGGGACCGCCTCGTCCGCCGCGCCGACACCGTCGTCGGCGCCGGCGACGTCGTCGTCCTCCATGATCTCGCCCGTGGCGGTGTTCACGGCGGGAGCCGCGGGCGCCCGCGTGGCGAGCGCCGCCACGATCGCCGCCGCGGTGGCCCGACCGATGCCGGGCACCTCGGTGATCTGTTCGATCCGGGCCGCGCGCAGGCGCTTGAGCGAGCCGAAGTGCGCCAGCACCGCCTTGCGCCGGGTCTCGCCCAGGCCGGGGATGTCGTCCAGCGCGCTCGCCGTCATCGCCTTGGAGCGTTTGGCGCGGTGGTAGGTGATCGCGAAGCGGTGCGCCTCGTCGCGGATGCGCTGGAGCATCAGCAGCGCCTCGCCGCTGCTGCGCGGGAGCACGATCGGGTCGTCCTCCCCCGGAACCCAGACCTCTTCGAGCCGCTTGGCCAGGCCGCACACGGTGACGTCCACCACGCCGGCCTCCTCCAAGGCCCGCATCGCGGCGGCGACCTGGGGCTGCCCGCCGTCGACCACGACCAGCTGGGGCGGATACGCGAACCGCTTCGGCTTGCCGGTCTCGGGGTCGATCGGCCCGGTGTGCTCCGCGCCGTCGGCGCCCTCCGCGTCCGCCGCGGCATCGCCGGCCGCGTCACGCGCGAGGTCGGACTTGTACCGCCGAAAACGCCGGGTCAGCACCTCGTGCATCGCGCGCGGGTCGTCCTGGCCCTCGAAGGTCTTGATCGCGAAGCGCCGGTATTCGCTCTTGCGCGGCAGGCCGTCCTCGAAGACCACCATCGAGGCGACCACCTCGGTGCCCTGCAGGTGCGAGATGTCGTAGCACTCGATGCGCAGCGGCGCGGTGTCCATGTCCAGCGCCTCGGCGAGTTGTTGCAGCGCCAGCGAGCGGGCGGTCAGATCGCCCGCGCGGCGCAGCTTGTGCAGGTTCAGCGCCTGGGCGGCGTTGCGCCGCACGGTCTCCTGGAGCGACTTCTTGTCGCCGCGCTGCGGCACCCGCACCTCGACCTTGGCGCCGCGCAGTTCGCACAGCCACTCGCTCAGCGCGGCGGTGTCGGCGGGCAGCGCGGGCACCAACACCTCGCGCGGCACCGCCTCGCCGCGCTGTTCGCCGTAGAGCTGCTGGAGGAAGTGCTCGACCAGGTCGGCGGTGTCCACGTCCTCGACCCGCTCGGTGACCCAGCCGCGCTGGCCGCGCACCCGACCGCCGCGCACGTGGAAGATCTGGACGGCGACCTCGAGTTCGTCCTCGGCGAGGGCGATCACGTCGGCGTCGGTGCCGTCGCCGAAGACGATCGCGTTCTTCTCCAGGGCGCGGGTGAGCGCGGCCAGGTCGTCGCGCAGCCGGGCCGCCTTCTCGTATTCCATCGCCTGCGCGGCCTGCTTCATCTCGCGCTCGACGCGCTTGACGTAGGGCCCGGTGCGGCCGGCCATGAACTCGCAGAAGTCCTCGGCCAGCGCGCGGTGGTCCTCGGCGGAGATCTTGCCGGTGCACGGCGCCGCGCACTTGCCGATGTAGCCGAGCAGGCACGGCCGGCCCACCTGGCGGGCGTTCTTGAACACCCCGGCCGAGCAGGTGCGTACCGGGAAGACCCGAAGCAGCAGGTCGAGCGTCTCGCGGATGGCCCACGCGTGCCCGTACGGCCCGAAGTAGCGCACCCCCTTGCGGTGCGGACCGCGCATCACTTGGGCGCGCGGGAACTCCTCGTTCAACGTCACCGCGAGCGAGGGATAGCTCTTGTCGTCGCGGTACTTGACGTTGAAGCGGGGGTCGAACTCCTTGATCCAGGAGTATTCGAGCTGGAGTGCCTCGACCTCGGTGCCGACCACGGTCCAGTCCACCGAGGCGGCGGTGGTGACCATGGTCTGGGTGCGCGGGTGCAGGTTGGCCAGGTCCTGGAAGTAGGACGAGAGCCGGGCGCGCAGGTTCTTCGCCTTGCCGACGTAGACCACGCGCCCGTGCTCGTCGCTGAACCGGTACACACCGGGCGACGTCGGGATCTGGCCGGGCGCGGGCCGGTACGACGACGGGTCCATTTCTCCACCCTATGTGCTGGCTCCAACAGATTTTCGCGGTCAACCCACCACGATCTCGCCGTTCGCGACGGTGACCGGCAGCGGTGTGAGACCGCGTTTGGCGGGTCGGCGCACGACCGAACCGTCGTTCATCGAGAACTGGCTGCCGTGGCACTGGCACTGGATGACACCCTGGTCGACCTTGGTGACCAGACACCCCTGGTGCGGACAACGGGCGTCGAACGCCTTGTAATCGTCCTTGGCCGGCTGGGTCACCACGATCGAGGTGTCGGTGTAGACCTTGCCCTTGCCGACCGCCACGTCGTCGGACCGGCCCACCGTGACCGGCCCGTCGAGCAGTTTCTTCTCGTGCGGCGTCGCGGGCTGGTTCTCCGTCGTGCAGGCGGTCACGGCCACCCCGGCGACGCCGACAGCGCCCACCACCGCGGCGCCGCGCAGCAGCGTGCGCCGATCCGGTCCGGCCTCGCCCGCGGTGTCGGACGGGTGCTCGGGCCGGGCTTGGTGCTGCGCGGTCATGCGGGATCTCCTTGTGAACGGGTGACGCCGGTGGCGCGGCCCGACCCGGGCCGCGCCACCGTGAGGCCGGTCAATCCTCGCACCCGGCCGCTGCGGCACTCGCGTCAGCGTCGGTCGTGCAGCACGTCCTGGAGGAACTTGCCGGTGTGGCTGCCCGCCACCTCGGCGACCTCCTCGGGGGTGCCCTCGGCGATGACCAGCCCGCCGCCGCTGCCGCCCTCGGGGCCGAGGTCGACGACCCAGTCGGCGGTCTTGATCACGTCGAGGTTGTGCTCGATCACGATCACCGTGTTGCCCTTGTCGACCAGGCTGGTCAGCACGCCGAGCAGCCGGCTGATGTCCTCGAAGTGCAGACCGGTGGTCGGCTCGTCGAGGACGTAGACCGTCTTGCCGCTGGAGCGGCGCTGCAGTTCGGAGGCCAGCTTGACCCGCTGTGCCTCGCCGCCGGAGAGCGTGGTGGCGGGCTGGCCCAGGCGCACGTAGCCGAGGCCGACGTCGTTGAGCGTGCGCAGGTGCCGGGCGATCGCGGGGACCGCCTCGAAGAAGGCCAGTGCCTCCTCGATCGGCATGTCCAGCACCTCGGAGATGTTCTTGCCCTTGAAGTGCACCTCCAGGGTCTCCCGGTTGTAGCGCGCGCCGTGGCAGACCTCGCACGGCACGTATACGTCGGGGAGGAAGTTCATCTCGATCTTGATCGTGCCGTCGCCCGCGCAGTTCTCGCAGCGACCACCCTTGACGTTGAACGAGAACCGGCCCGGGAGGTAGCCGCGCACCTTGGCCTCGGTGGTCTCCGCGAACAGCTTGCGCATGTGGTCGAACACGCCGGTGTAGGTGGCCGGGTTGGAGCGCGGGGTGCGCCCGATCGGCCCCTGGTCGACGTGCACGACCTTGTCCACCAGGTCGGTCCCGGTGATCCGGGTGTGCCGGCCCGGCACGCTGCGCGCGCCGTTGAGCTCGCGCGCCAGGTGCGTGTACAGGATGTCGTTGACCAGGGTCGACTTGCCCGAGCCGGAGACGCCGGTGACCGCGGTGAGCACGCCGAGGGGGAAGCCCACGGCGACGTCGCGCAGGTTGTTCTCCCGGGCGCCGTGCACCACCAGTCGGCGCTTCTTGTCCGGCACCCGGCGCTCGGTCGGGGTGGGGATCGACCTGCGGCCGGAGAGGTAGTCGCCGGTGGCCGAACGCTTGTTCTTGAGCAGGTCCTTGTAGGTGCCCGAGTGCACCACCTCGCCGCCGTGCTCGCCGGCGCCGGGGCCGATGTCGACGACCCAGTCGGCGACCCGGATGGTGTCCTCGTCGTGCTCGACCACGATCAGCGTGTTGCCCATGTCGCGCAGCCGGACCAGGGTCTCGATCAGCCGGTGGTTGTCGCGCTGGTGCAAGCCGATGGAGGGCTCGTCGAGCACGTAGAGCACGCCGACCAGACCGGAGCCGATCTGGGTGGCGAGCCGGATGCGCTGCGCCTCGCCGCCGGACAGGGTGGCCGCGGGGCGGCTCAGCGAGAGGTATTCCAGGCCGACGTCGATCAGGAAGCGCAGCCGCTCGTTGACCTCCTTGAGCACCCGCTCGGCGATCTTCTTCTCCCGCGCCACGAGCTTGATCCGGCCCAGGAACTCGGCGCAGTCGCTGATCGACATGCCCGCCACGTCGGCGATGGACTTGTCGGCGATGGTCACCGCGAGCACGATCGGCTTGAGCCGGGCCCCGTGGCAGGTGGCACACGGCACCTCGCGCATGAAGCCCTCGAAGCGCTCGCGACTGACGTCGGTCTCCGCCTCGGAGTGCCGGCGCACGATGTAGGGCAGCGCGCCCTCGAACGAGGTGTAGTAGGAGCGCTCGCGCCCGTAGCGGTTGCGGTACTTGACGTGGATCTGCGTCTTGTGGCCGTTGAGCAGCGCCTTCTTGGCCCGCTGCGGCAGCCCGTCCCAGGGGATGTCGGTCCGGAAGCCCATCTCCTCGGCGAGCGAGGAGACCAGCCGGCCGAAGTATTCCGACGCGTGTCCGACGTTCCACGGCGCGAGCGCGCCCTCGTCGAGCGACTTCTGCCCGTCGGGCACCACCAGCTCGGGGTCGACCTCCATGCGGGTGCCGATGCCGGTGCAGTCGGGGCAGGCGCCGAACGGCGAGTTGAACGAGAACGAGCGCGGTTCCAGCTCCTCGAACGACAGGTCGTCGTAGGGGCAATAGAGGTGCTCGGAGAACATGCGCTCGCGGTGCGCGTCGTCCTCGGGCAGGTCGACGAAGTCCAGGATGACCATGCCGGAGCCGAGCCCGAGCGCGGTCTCCACCGAGTCGGTCAACCGGCGCTTGGCGGAGGACTTCACGGTGAGGCGGTCGATGACCACCTCGATCGTGTGCTTCTCCTGCTTCTTCAGCTTCGGCGGGTCGGTGAGCTGGATCACGGTGCCGTCCACCCGGGCCCGGCTGTACCCCTTGGACTGGAGCTCGGCGAACAGGTCGACGAACTCGCCCTTGCGCTCGCGCACGATCGGCGAGAGCACCTGGAAGCGGGTGCCCTCCTCCAGCTCCAGGACCCGGTCCACCACCTGCTGCGGGCTCTGCCGGGCGATCGGCCGGGAGCACTCGGGACAGTGCGGGTGGCCGATCCGGGCGTAGAGCAGGCGCAGGTAGTCGTAGACCTCGGTGATGGTGCCGACCGTGGAGCGGGGGTTGCGGTTCGTCGACTTCTGGTCGATCGAGACCGCGGGCGACAGGCCCTCGATGAAGTCGACGTCGGGCTTGTCCATCTGCCCGAGGAACTGGCGCGCGTAGGACGACAGCGACTCGACGTAGCGGCGCTGTCCCTCCGCGAAGATCGTGTCGAACGCGAGGGAGGACTTGCCGGACCCGGACAGGCCGGTGAAGACGATGAGTGAGTCGCGCGGAAGGTCGAGGGAGACGTCCTTGAGGTTGTGCTCGCGCGCGCCACGGACGATGAGACGGTCGGCCACTTGAGAATCGAAACCCTTCGACGACATGCCGCTGCGGCTGAATGGTGTCGAGCTGATCGGAAGCTGATCAGAGGCTGATCAGTACGCGTCGACAGTGCGGATCGAGGATGCGGACCCGGGGCGGCCGCAGTCGAGGTCACGCCGGTGGTGACGTTCTGCGGCCCCGGATCGTTACGTCCTCGCGCCATCGTAAGCAGCCGCGGGCAGGTGTTTGTTCCCCTTTGAGACGCCAGGCTATCGCACATTCATTCGAACAAAACTTCTTCGGGTCGTTCTTCACCCGATCGTGTGAAGCCCCCGCCCGGGCGCCCGGGCCTGTGCGCCGCACTAAGCTGCAACACCACAGACCTCCGTCGCATCGGGACCCGTCTCGTTCCGCGAACGCGCGGCGGAGGGCGATCCGGGGGAGGTAAACGTGACCACGGACGGGTTCGAGCCGGCCGCACTGCTCGCGGAGATCAACGAGGCGACCGCTCAGGTCCTGGCGAGCGCGGAACGACTGTCGGCCGAGCACCTGGCCGGCCCGTCGCTGCTGCCCGGGTGGAGCCGAGGCCATGTGCTGACCCATCTGGCCCGCAACGCGGACGCCCTGACCAACCTGCTGAACTGGGCGCGCACCGGGATACCCACGCCGATGTACCCGCCGGGCGACGCCCGCGACCGGGCCATCGAGGAGGGCGCCGGCCGGCCGCCGCAGGAGCAGCTCACCGACCTGTACGACGCCGCGGGCCGGTTCGACCGGGCGTTCACGGCGATGACGCCGACCGCGTGGGGCGCCAAGGTGACCGCGCGCAACGCCGGCGAGATCGCCGCGACGACGCTGCCCGGCAAGCGGCTGCGCGAGCTGTACATCCACCACGTCGACCTGGACGCGGGCTGGACGCCGGCGCACTGGCCGACCGAGTACGCCGACCGCGAGCTGAACGAGGTGGCGGCGTCCTTCCGCGGCCGGCCGGACTGCCCGCCGCTGCTGCTGCGCGACGACATCACCCACCGCGAGCTGCTGATCGGTCCGGAGGGCGTGGCCCCCGCCGCGGTCGTCTCGGGCCGCCGCCAGTCGCTGCTCGCCTGGCTGATCGGCCGCGCCAACGGCGACGGGTTGAGCGTCGAGCCGGCCGGCCCCCTGCCGACACCGCCCGCCTGGATGTAGTCGCCGGTAGCCGAGAGGGCGCGCGGCCGGAGAGGATGGCCCGCATGACGTATCACGGATCCGTGAAGGTCGGCGGCGCCCCGGCCGTGCGCGAGCTGGCCGAGCTGATGATCACCAAGGTGGCCGTCGGGCCCTACGACAACGACGCCTACCTGCTGCGCTGTCGCGCCACCGATGAGCAGTTGCTGATCGACGCGGCCAACGACGCGAGTACGCTGATCACCCTCGTGGGCGACGGCGGCCTGGCCAAGGTGGTCACCACCCATCGGCACCAGGACCACTGGCAGGCGCTGGCCGAGGTGGCCGCGCACACCGGGGCCACCACCCTCGCGGGGCGCGCCGACGCCGAGGCCATCCCGGTGCCCAGCGACGTGCTCCTGGACGACGGCGACACGGTCGCGTTCGGGGCGATCGAGCTGCGGGCCATCCACCTGGTGGGGCACACCGAGGGCAGCGTGGCCCTGCTGTACGACGACCCCAAGGGGCACCCGCACCTGTTCACCGGCGACTGCCTGTTCCCGGGCGGGGTGGGCAACACCTTCGGCGATCCCGCCGCCTTCGACCACCTGATCGACGACGTCGAGCACAAGTTGTTCGACGTGCTCCCCGACGAGACCTGGGTCTACCCGGGCCACGGCAACGACACCACGCTGGGCGCGGAGCGCCCCAACCTCGCCGAATGGCGCGCCCGCCGCTGGTAGCGCGTCCGCGGGGCGCCGGGCCGGTTCAGGTCCGTCCGGCGCCCTCGGCGGCCCGGCGCCTGGCCCGGTGCGCCGCCACGTTCGCCCGATTTGCGCAGGTGTCCGAGCAGTAGCGCTTGCGGCCGTTGCGCGAGGTGTCCGCGAACACGTGGTCGCAGGCCGCCGCCGCGCACACTCCGGAGCGGCCCAGTCCGTAGTCGGCCACCAGGTTGGCCAGCCCCAGTGCGGTGCCGACCCGGATGCGCTGGACGAACGGCACCCCCGAGGGCGCGTGGTGCAGGTGCAGCCCATACCCGTGATCCACCAGCCGGGGGCGCGACTCGATCCGCTCCAGCAGGCCGTTCACGTGCGCCACGGCGGCCTCCAGATCGGTGGTCACGAAGAACGCGCGCAGCTCCTCCGCCCAGGCGAGCAACGGTTCGAGCGCGCTCTCGTCCAGGTCGGCGACCAGGTACGAGAACGGCCTCAGCACATCGCGCGCGGACTCCACGCCCGGCGCCGCGCCCTCCTCGCCGGTCCACGCGTTGACCATCGCGACGGCAGCGCCGACCCCGTCACTGCGGTAACCGTTGACTTCCATTGAACCCTTACCTAGGCTGCGAACTATGTAAGGAGCTACACCAGTACACCCATTACCCTAGCCAACATGGGGGCAACCCGATGTCTTCCCGGTGTGACGCCTGTGGGCGGATCGAGGATCCGCGTATGACCGTACTGTCCCGGCACCCCACATCCCAGGGCGAAGTCGTCTACACCCGCTGCCTGTGCGGCAGCGTCGGCGTACGACTGCGGCCGGACCCGGACACACGGCGGCCCCCGCACGAGATCCTCCTCGCGCAGGGGCCGCCGGCCGTACCGCTTCCGGGTCAGACGCTCGCGTCCCGGTCCGCCCGCGCGCCCGCCTCGGCCGCCGCCCGCTCGTCCTTCTTCGTCTTGCGCAGGCTCAGCACCGTGGTCACCGCCAGGGTCACCACGATCACGCCGAGCGAGAGCGGGATGCCGATCTCCGGCACGTGCACACCCTCGCCGTGCAGCGCCTCGAAGATCAGCTTGACCCCGATGAAGCCCAGGATCACCGACAGGCCGTACGACAGGTAGACCAGCTTCTTCAGCAGTCCGCCGATCAGGAAGTAGAGCTGGCGCAGCCCCATCAGGGCGAACGCGTTCGCCGTGAAGACGATGTACGGCTCCTTGGTGAGGCCGAAGATCGCCGGGATCGAGTCGAGCGCGAACAGCACGTCGGTGGTGCCGACGGCGATCATCACGATCAGCATCGGCGTGACCAGCCGCTTGCCGTTCTCGCGGACCACCAACTTCATGTCGCGGTAGCCGTCGGTGGTCGGCAGTACCTTCTCGACCTTGCGCAGGAGGGCGTTCTCCTCGAACTCCTCCTCCTCGTCCGACTGCGCCTCCTTGATCAGCTTCCACGCGGTCCAGATCAGGAACGCGCCGAAGATGAAGAAGACCCACGAGAACGCGGCGACCACGGCGGCGCCGGCGGCGATGAAGGCGCCGCGCAACACGAGCGCGAGCAGCACACCCACGAGCAGCACCCGCTGCTGGTACTGCGGCGGCACCGCGAACTTGCCCATGATCAGCACGAACACGAACAGGTTGTCGACGCTCAGCGACTTCTCGGTGATGAAGCCCGCGAAGAACTCGCCACCGGGCTCGGCGCCGGCGAAGACCGTCAGGCCGATGCCGAACAGGACGGCGAGGCCGACCCAGAAGATGCCCCACAGGGACGCCTCCTTGAGGGTCACCTCGTGGGGTTTGCGGTTGATGAACAGATCGACGGCCACCAGGGCCAGCAGCACGACGATGGTCAGGATCCAGGCAACGGGTGAAACGTCCACTGCGCCTCCGGCAGACGTGGGGGGTCGCGTCATCGCCGGAGGGGGGTCTGTACCCCTCCGATTGCCTCCAGGATGCCAGAAGGTAAAGGAAACACCAAGCGATCCTTTGCCAAACCCTGGTGACAAGGTGCCTGGCGACCCTTGTGTCGGGCTGCCCGGATACCCGTCACCGGGCGGGCGCGAACCCCCGGCGCGGCTTGAGCACGGGCGCGGACAGGCTCTCGGGGGCACGGGCCGGCGGCACCGGCAGGCCCAGGCTGCGGGTGCCGAGGCCGGCGAGGAGCAGCGGCAGCAGACGGGCGGTGACGCGGGCGTCGGCCAGGGCCGCGTGCGCGTCGGGGAAGGTCAGCCCGAAGTGGGCGCAGCAGGTGCCGAGCTTGTGGTCGGCCAGCGGCAGGCCGGACGCCTTGGCCAGCCGCATCGTGCACAGCGCGGGCAGCGTGGGTGGAGCCAGGCCGGCGGCGACGAACTCGGCCTCCAGGAACCGCTGCTCGAAGGAGGCGTTGTGGGCGACGACGACCGCGCCCGCGAGCAGGCCGGCCAACTCGCCGGCGATCTGCCCGAAACGGGGCGCGCCCACGACGTCGGCGGCGGTGATCCGGTGCACGTGGCTCGCGCCCACCGACCGCCCCGGATCGAGCAGCGTGGTCCACTCCCGCAACACCTCGCCGGTGCCGCGCATCCGCACCACGCCGATCTCCACGATCCGGTCCCCGCGCGCGGGCGAGAAGCCCGTCGTCTCCAGATCGACAACCGCGAACTCGGTCCGCGCGACCTCGGCGGCCACCCCGAGCATCCGCACCGGATCGGCGTAGGCGAACAAGGCGTCGTCCCTTCCCCCAGGCCGCCTCGATCACGACCGACGGCCCGAGAGTCTACGACCCCGGAACCCCCTTCCCCGCCCCTTTCCCCCCAACTCCCCAAACCGACGACCGATCCACCCCAGACGAATCGAACAGAGGCCAAAAACCCCAGAACCCCCGCCGCCCGCCCCGGAGCAACAACCTCCAACCGAACACCCCACGCACCAAATGACCAGGACAACGCAGATCCTTCGACCACCGAAAGCCACAGCCGGCCAACCCACCCGGGGCCGCCCCCAACCCCGTGACCAGGCCGGGCAATCCAGGCACCACCCAGCCGCCGGCCCACCGAAGCCCGCGCTTGGTTGCGGGGGGGTCGCCGATGCGGGGCTTGTCGGAGTCGGTGGTGGACCACTGCCGACGTCCGGAACTCCGCGACTCGAAGCTCCCGCCGCGACGGGTGTGTTGGTCAGCGAAAACCGGCCGGCAGCGGCGGGAAGAGAGTCGGTTGGGTCGGGTCCGCCGGGGAATTCCCCGTTGAGCCGCGTAGCTTCGGCGTGCGTTGCTCTTCTGGTTGCGGATGACTGATGCCGAGGCCGGTCCGAGTCGTTGGCAGACCGCTGCCGACGTTCGGGGCGCCGCGACGGCGAAGTCCGGCCGGCAGCGGTGCGATGGGCTGTGTGGGTGACGAAGGTTCACCAACCCGGACCGCGCGGGGTGCTGTCACCTCGGCCTAAAGACAAAACCACAGGTCGGGCGCACGGAGGCGGTTTCGGGTCGCCTCGGCATCCGGTTTCGGCTCCTGCCGGCACCTTCGGCCCTCTCAACCGGCGTCTGTGCGGTCGCAGCGCCCGAAGCCGGCTCTGATCGGGCGGTGCCCATCTCCCAACCGGCCTTCACGAGGCCGGAAAACACAAACCGGCACCCGACGCGCGACTTTCCACCCCGACCCCACGAAACCGCAGCTCACCGAGCCTCAAGCCCGCCGGCCACCTGCCAGGATCCGGTCCCACACCCGAACCACCAGCCGATCCGGCGCTTGAGAACACCCGCCCGAAGGCCACCGCCAAGCCACAGCCCCGGCACTCGCGTCAAACCCAAATCGCCCACCCCGTCCAGCGCTTGAGAACACCCGGCCGAGGCCACGATCAAGCCGCAGCCGCCAGCACTCGCGGCACCAAAACCACCCAGCCCATCCGGCGCTTGACGACACCCGGCCGGAGACCACCACCAACCACAGCCCCCGGCGCTCGGGGCGCGCGCACCACCCAGCCCATCCGGCGCCGGAAGACAACCCGAGCGAACGCCACCACCAAAACCGCAGCCACAGCACTCGGGGCACTCAACAATCAGCCCGTCCGGCGCTTGAGGACACCCGGCCGGTGGCCACCGGCAAACCGCAGCCCCCGGCACTCGCGGCACCGAAACCACCCAGCCGGTCCGGCGCTTGAGGACGCCCGGGCCGGAGGCCGAACGGCCTACCCCAGGTTGCGGCGCTCGGGGCGCACGCACCACCCAGCCCATCCGGCACCGGAAGACAACCCGAGCGAACGCCACCACCAAAACCGCAGCCACAGCACTCGGGGCACTCAACAATCAGCCCGTCCGGCGCTTGAGGACACCCGGCCGGAGGCCACCGGTGAACCGCGGCCCCCGGCACTCGCCACCACCAAAACCGCAGCCACAGCACTCGGGGCACGCAACAATCAGCCCGTCCGGCGCTTGAGGACACCCGGCCGGAGGCCACCGGCAAACCGCAGCCCCCGGCACTCGCGGCACCCGAATCGCCCAGCCCGTCCGGCGTTTGAGGACAACCCCGACGAGGCCACCGGCAAACCGCAGCCGCCGGCGCTCACCGGCACCAAATCCGCCCAGCCGTCCGGCGTTTGAGGACACCGCGTCCCGGCGCCCGGAGGCTCCCGAGCCCGGCCGGCGGGCCTAGTGGCCGCCTGCCACCCAGGACAGGAGTTGGCGCGTGGCCTCGGCGCCGCCGGAGGGCAGGTCGGGGGTGTACACCCACGGCAGGCCGATCCACGGATCCATGATGTGGTCCTCCGGAATCGCCGTCAGCCGCAACAACGACCGCCACAACGGCTCCAGCAGCGGCCCGAACGACTCCGCGTCCGCCCGCGACCCGACCACGATCACGTGCACCCCGACCCGAGGCCCCTCCTCGACGATGTGCCGCAACTGCGCCGCGCTGCGATCGTCGAACCCGAACGGGAAATCGTGCACGAGCAGCAACTGCCGCGCCAGATCCAGCCCGTCCGGCAACGAGTCCACCGCGTCGTTGGCCACCGCCATCCGCACCAGCTCGATGCGGTCCATGATCCGACCCAGCAGCGCCGAGACGTCGGCCGCATCGGTGGCCACCGGCCCCACCAGCAGCCGTGAGGCCGCCAGCGGCTGCAACGGCGCCGCCGCCGTGCCCTTGCCCGCCGGGTCGATCACGTGCACCTTGAACTCGCCCACCGGGAAGGCCGCGAACATCCGCGCGGTCAACGACACCGCCAACTCGTTGGCACGCTCCGTGCCGTCGCCCCGCTCGCCCTCCAGACCGGTGGCGCCGGTGTCCACCCACAACCCGCGGTCCATCGGCAGCCGCAACACCATCGGCACCCGCAACTCGGGCCGCTCCGGCAGATACAGGTCGCCGAGCCGAATCGCCGGCGCCCCGTCCTCCGGCGCCTGCCACCCGGCCCACGAAGTGCTGTCCCAACGCGCCATCACCGGCGGCAGGTTCGGCTCCAACTGCTCGACCTCGCCGACCAGTTGCGCGGTGTCGCGATCCAGCACCGCCTTGGCCTGCTCGGCCAGCGCCCGATGCCGATCCCGCGCGGTGTCCTGGGCGGCCAACCCGGCGGGCGAAAAGCGCGCGGCGGGGTCGTTGAGGACCCCCTCCAGCTCCTTGTCCAACCGGCCGTCGGCGTACTCGATCGCCGAGCGATAGGCCGCCGCCGACCGCGCCGCGTCCTCGAACACGCCCCAGACCTGCTCGTACAGCTTCTCCACCTCGCGCCGCGCGGCCCGCCGGTTCGCCTCCTGCTCGACATCCGGCGGCGGCGCGGCCCAGGCCATCCCGCCGTTCGGGTCCACGCGCGGCACGGTGCCCGGCTCGCGCGGCTCCGTGGGCGCGTTCGCTGCGCTGAACGGCGCGGCGGCCGGCCCACCGAGCGCGGTCCGCGCGCGGTCCACGACCCGGGCCCGGTTCTGCACCCCGACGTCCTTGAGCAGCGCCTCCAGGCCCGCCTCGTAGCCCTGCCCGACCGCGCGCACCTTCCACGCCCCCTGGCGCCGGTACAGCTCGACGGTGTGCAGTGCCCGCTCGTTGCCGAGGTCGGTGATCCGGAAGGAGGCCAGGTCCTCGCCCGCGGCGCGCACGGTGACCACGGGCGCCGCGACCACGCCGAAGCGGTCCACACCGCCGCCCTCCAGCGACGCGCCGACCAGCACCCGCTCGACCTCGGCGGGCAGTTTGTCCAACTCGAAGGTCGCACCGGCCTGACGGATCGTCACCCCGGCGGTGTCGCCACCGCCGCGCTGGACCACGTCGTCGTCGCCGCGGACCCGATCGTCGGCCCCCACCAGGGCCACCACCAGCTCGACCGGACACTGCGCCGCGACCTCGACCTCCACCCGGGTGTCGGGCAGTGCCAGATTCTGACCCCGTACCAGTTCGGTGCTCACGTGCGTTCGTCCCCTCCCCGCCCCGCCGGGACGGACCCCGCGCGAGCGGGCCGGGAGGCGTCGTCCGCCCGTCCCGGCCCGCTCGCCATGTGTGGTTGTGCGTCCTACAGGTGCGCCATCAGAGCCGGCAGGAGGTCGCGCAGGGTCTGCCCGTGGGCGGGCTCGCCGATCGCGGCCATCTTCCAGCCGGTGCCGTGCCGGTACAGCTTGGCCATGATCTGGCCGGTGTAGTTGCCACCGCCCGAAAGCGTGTAGCGGGCCAGCTCGGTGTTCGTGGTCTCGTCCACGATCCGGCAGAACGCGTTCTCGATCTCCTGGAAGGTCTGCCCCTGGAAGGAGCTGACCGTGAAGATGATCTGGTCCACGTGCACCGGCACGCGACCCAGGTCCACCAGGATCGACTCGTCGTCGCCGTCACCGTGCCCGGTCAGGTTGTCGCCGGTGTGGCGCACGGACCCGTCCTTGCTGGTGAGCTGGCCGAAGTAGCAGACGTCGACCGGCTGGTTCTCCGCGAAGAGCACGCACGACGCGTCGAGGTCGACCTCCTTCTCCCGGCTGCCGAACAGGCCGCGGCGCTTGATGGCGTCCCAGCCCAGGCCCATCCGGACCATGGTCAGCTCGCCACCACCCGGCTTGTCGAGTGAAATCCTCTGGCCCTTGGACATGTTGACGGCCACTGGCGACGTCTCCCCTCACAGATTTTCGGTCACGCGGCTCGTGGGCCCCGCCCCGGAACGAGGCAGGCGGGCCCGTACTGGCCGCAGAGTAGTCCTCGGGGGTCGCCGGTGTCCCGGCGAGCCCCCTCGGACACATTCAGGGTCACGAACCTACCGGTCATGACGTACGGACTCGGCAGGCCGTTCCCTCGGATCCGGCGAGCCGTCCCGCCATCCTGCTACGCGATGCCCGCGGCCTTCATCCCGCGCAGCTCCTTCTTCAGCTCCCCGACCTCGTCGCGCAACCGCGCGGCCAGCTCGAATTGCAGTTCGGAGGCGGCGGCGTGCATCTGGTCCGTCATCACCCGGATCATGTCGGCCAGGTCGGTCGCGGGCATGTCGCCCGCCCCGCCCTTGCGCCCGAGCGCCGGCACCGGCGCCTTCTGCCGGCCCCGGCCCCCGCCGGACAGCAGGTCGGCGGTGTCCGCGTCCTCGCGCGAGATCGAGTCGAGGATGTCCACGATCTTCTTGCGCAGCGGTTGCGGGTCGATGCCGCGCTCGGCGTTGTACGCGACCTGCTTCTCGCGCCGGCGATTCGTCTCGTCGATCGCCTTCTCCATCGACGGGGTGATCCGGTCCGCGTACATGTGCACCTGGCCGGACACGTTGCGCGCGGCGCGGCCGATGGTCTGGATCAGCGAGGTGCCCGAGCGCAGGAAGCCCTCCTTGTCCGCGTCCAGGATGGACACGAGCGAGACCTCGGGCAGGTCCAGGCCCTCGCGGAGCAGGTTGATGCCGACCAGCACGTCGAACTCGCCCAGCCGCAGCTCGCGCAGCAGCTCCACCCGGCGCAGCGTGTCGATGTCGCTGTGCAGGTAGCGCACCCGCACACCCTGCTCCAGGAAGTAGTCGGTCAGGTCCTCGGACATCTTCTTGGTGAGCGTGGTGACCAGCACCCGCTCGTCCTTCTCGGCCCGGATCCTGATCTCGTGCAGCAGGTCGTCGATCTGGCCCTCGGTCGGCTTGACCACCACCTCGGGGTCGACCAGGCCGGTCGGCCGGATGATCTGCTCGACCACCTTGTCGGCCTTGGCCAGCTCGTACTTGCCGGGCGTCGCCGACAGGTACACCGTCTGGCCGACCCGCTCCAGGAACTCCTCCCACTTCAGCGGGCGGTTGTCCATCGCGGACGGCAGCCGGAAGCCGTGCTCGACCAGCGTGCGCTTGCGCGACGCGTCGCCCTCGTACATCGCGCCGATCTGCGGCACGGTCACGTGCGACTCGTCCAGCACCAGGACGAAGTCCTCGGGGAAGTAGTCGAGGAGCGTGTTCGGCGCGCTGCCGGCCTCGCGGCCGTCCATGTGCCGCGAGTAGTTCTCCACGCCGGAGCAGGTGCCGATCTGGCGGAGCATCTCGATGTCGTAGGTGGTGCGCATGCGCAGCCGCTGCGCCTCCAGCACCTTGCCCTGCTTCTCCAGCAGGGCCAGCGACTCCTCCAGCTCGCGCTCGATCCCCACGACCGCGCGCTCCATGCGCTCGGGGCCGGCCACGTAGTGCGTGGCGGGGAAGACGTAGAGCTCGTCGTCCTCGCTGACCACCTCGCCGGTGAGCGGGTGCAGCGTCATCAGCGACTCGATCTCGTCGCCGAACATCTCGATCCGCACGGCCAGCTCTTCGTAGACCGGGAAGATCTCGATCGTGTCACCGCGCACCCGGAAGGTGCCGCGCGTGAACGCGACGTCGTTGCGGGTGTACTGGTTGCCCACGAAACGGCGCAGCAACTCGTCCCGCTCGATCTCCTCGCCGACCCGCAGCCGGACCATGCGGTCCACGTATTCCTGCGGGGTGCCCAGGCCGTAGATGCAGGACACCGAGGCGACCACGACCACGTCACGGCGGGTCAGCAGCGAGTTGGTGGTCGAGTGCCGCAGCCGCTCGACCTCCTCGTTGATCGAGGAGTCCTTCTCGATGTAGGTGTCGGTGGTCGGGACGTACGCCTCGGGCTGGTAGTAGTCGTAGTACGAGACGAAGTATTCGACGGCGTTGTTGGGCAGCAGCTCGCGGAATTCGTTGGCGAGCTGCGCGGCGAGGGTCTTGTTGGGCGCCATGACGAGCGTCGGTCGCTGCAGCCGCTCGATCATCCACGCGGTCGTCGCCGACTTCCCCGTGCCGGTGGCACCGAGCAGCACCACGTTGCGGTCGCCGGCCTTGATCCGCTCCTCGAGCAGATCGATCGCCTGCGGCTGGTCGCCGGACGGCTGAAAGGGACTGACGACCTCGAAGGGCGCCACTTTGCGTTCGAGATCGGTGATGGGTCGCACCCGATACACGTTACGTCCCCGGTCCGACAAACGACGGATGCCCGGGGGCGTGATCGGCCCGCGCGGAATCAAAAAACCCGAGCATCCCCATCAAACGCAACGGGTGGAGCGGGCGGGTGGACCCCACCGACCCAGGCCGCACCCGCGACCAAGGCTCAGGCGCCCGTCAACCGCTCCCACAACGAGTGCACCTGCGGCTCCAGCGCCGCCAACGGCCCGTCGTTGTCGATCACCACGTCCGCGACCGCCAGCCGCCGCTCCCGCGACGCCTGCGCGGCCATCCGGGCCCGCGCGTCGGCCTCCGGCATGCCCCGCAGCCGCACCAGCCGGTCCAGCTGCGTCTCGGGGGCCGCGTCCACGACCACCACCAGGTCGTACCTCCCGGCCAGGTCGTTCTCCACGAGCAGCGGCACGTCGTTGACCAGCACCGCGTCCTCCCCGGCGGCGGCCGTCAGCTCCGCCGCGCGCGCCCCGACCAGGGGGTGCACGATCGCGTTCAGCGCGGCCAGCCGCTCCGGCGCGCCGAAGACGATCCGGCCCAGCCCCGGTCGATCGAGCGAGCCGTCGGGCAGCAGCACCGACTCGCCGAATTCGGCGACCACCGCCGCCAGGCCGGGCGTCCCGGGCGCGACCACCTCGCGCGCGATCCGGTCCGAGTCGATCACCACCGCACCCAGCTCCGCGAGCAGCCGCGCCACCTCGCTCTTGCCCGCCCCGATCCCACCGGTCAGGCCGACGTTTCCCCTGCTGCCCATGCCCGCGCCCCTCGTCCGTACCCGGGTCAACCACGACCGGGCCACCGTAGCGGCCGGACGGCGCCCGCCCGGAAGGCCCCGGCCCGGACACGCGAAAGCCCGCCCCGAACCATCGGGGCGGGCTTTCGCACGGCACGGGACGTCAGATGTTGAGCTTGCGGAAGATCGGGCGCGGCACGTGGCGCAGCGCCGACATCACGAAGCGGAACTGACCGGGCACCCACACCACCGGCGACTTGCGCCGCAGGCCCTTGACGATCGCCTCGGCGACGACCTCCGGCGTGGTGGCCAGCGGCACGTCCGGCAGGCCCTCGGTCATCTTGGTCCGGACGAATCCGGGCCGGACCACCATCACGTGCACGCCCGTGCCGTGCAGCTTGTCGCCCAGGCCCTGCGCGAACGCGTCCAGGCCGGCCTTGGTCGAGCCGTAGATGAAGTTCGACTTGCGGGCCCGCTCGCCGGCCACCGACGAGATCACCGCGAGCGCCCCGTGCCCCTGCCGGGACAGCGCGTTCGCCGCCGCGAGCCCGGCGGAGACGCCGCCCACGTAGTTGACCTGCGCGACGCGCGCGGCGGCGGCCGGGTCCTTCGCGTCGGCGTCCTGGTCGCCGAGCACGCCGAAGGCGAGCAGCACGACGTCGATGTCGCCCGCCGCGAAGACCTCGTCGATGGTCTTCTCGTGGTCGTCGGGCTCGGCCGCGTCGAACGCGACCACCTCGACCGTGGCGCCGCGACCGCGCAGGTCGTCGGCGGCCGCCTCGAGCCCGGCGGAGGGGCGCCCGGCGAGCACGACCCGCCGCACGCGCTCGGCGACCATCGCGCGGGCCGTGGTCAGCGCGATCTCGGAGGTACCGCCGAGAACGAGCAGGGACTGCGGTGCGCCCAAGGCGTCTTTCACGGTGCGTCCTTCACAAAAGCGTGGTTCACAACAGACGGAGGAAGACGAAGGAGGGTCGGCTCAAAGTCCGAGCCGGCGCGCCTGGTCGGAGACGAAGACGCCGTCCGGGTCGACCTTGGCGCGCACCTCGCGGAACTGCTCCAGCCGCGGGTACATCCGGGCCAGGTCGGCCGGGTCCATCCGCGAGTCCTTGGCGAGGTAGAAGCGGCCCTCGTTGCCCAGCACGATCTCGTCGAGCTCGCGCAGCAGCCGGGCCAGACCGGGGGTGTTGGTCGGGAAGTCGAGGGTCAGCGTCCAGCCCGGCTTGGGGAAGGACAGGAAGCCCGCGTTGCCCGGACCGAAGCGCTTGAGCACGGTGAGCGAGGAGGGCGCGCCGTGCCGGCTGATCGTCTCGACCGCCTTGACCAGCCCGTCCTCACGGCCGAACGGCACCACGAACTGGTACTGGAGGAAGCCGGTGCGCCCGTAGACGCGGTTCCACTCCTGGACCAGGTCGAGCGGGTGGAAGAACGCGGTGATCGACTGGAGTTGGCCGACCTTGTGCTTGGGCGCCTTGCGGTACCACAGCTCGTTGAACAGCCCCATGGTGAGCTTGTTCGGCAGCCGGCCCGGCACCAGGTCCGGCACGGTCAGCAGCGAGCCGGTGCGAAAGCGCAGCGGGTCCCGGCGCTGCTTGGCGGGCAGGTCGTCGAGCGCGGCGAACTCGCCGCAGGTGAGCACGCAGCGGCCCAGGTTGGCGCCCTTGGCCAGGCAGTCGAGCCAGGCGACGGTGTACGTGTACTTCTCGTCCGTCTCGGCCATCAGCGCCATGGCCTCGTCGAGGTTGCGCGTGCGGTCGGTGTCCACCGACGCGAGCGAGGTCTCGATGGGCGTCATGCGGATGGTCGCGGACAACACCAGGCCGGTCAGGCCCATGCCGCCGGCGGTGGCCCAGAACAGCTCCGGGTCGTTGTCGGGGGTGACGGTGCGCTCGGTGCCGTCGGCCAGGAGCAGGTCGATGGACAGCACGTGGTTGCAGAAGCTGCCGTCGGCGTGGTGGTTCTTGCCGTGCACGTCGGCGCCGATCGCGCCGCCGACGGTCACCTGCCGGGTGCCGGGGGTGACCGGGACGAAGAAGCCGAACGGGACGAACAGTTCGATCAACCGGTCCAGGCTGACCCCGGCCTCGCAGGTGACCAGACCGCGTTCCAGGTCCACCGCGAGGATCCGGTCCAGGCCGGTCATGTCCAGGACGGTGCCGCCGCCGTTCTGCGCGGGGTCGCCGTAGGAGCGGCCCAGGCCGCGGGCGATCACCCCGCGCGAGGTGCGCCGCCCCAGGGCGGTCGCGACCTGCTCGCGGGTGGTGGGCCGCACGACGTCGGCGAAGGTGGGGGCGGTGCGTCCCCATCCGTTCAGCCGGACCCGTCGAGCGGCGGGTCGTACGTCGGCCGACGGGCCGTCAGACATGGAACACTCCCAGAACAAAGGTGAGAAGCCAGGCGAAGCCAAGGCCGACGAGGACCTTGTCCTTGAGGAGAACGTCCTCGGGGGACCCCGCGGTTCCGGCGTCCACGTACACGGCGTAGCGCAGGAAGGCGAAGCCGAACGGGACCAGCGACAACTGGTGCCAGGCCAGGGTGGAATCGCCCTCGGGGATCTGGAACGCCCACAGCGAGTAGGTGAGCAGCGTCACCGACACCGCCATCTGCCACACGAAGCGCAGGTAGGTGATCGAGTAGTTGGCCAGCGAGGCGCGCGTCTTGGCCGCCTCCTCGCCCATCAGCACCATCTCCGAGTAGCGCTTGCCCGCGACCATGAACAACGAGCCGAAGCCCGCGGTGAGCAGGAACCAGCGCGACAGCGGCAGTTCGGACGCGGTGCCGCCGGCCATCGCCCGGAAGAGGAACCCGGAGGCGACCATGGCCAGGTCGAGCACGACCACGTGCTTGAAGGAGAAGCAGTACGCGACGTTGAGCACCACGTACAGGCCCAGGACCAGCGCGGTCCCCGGGTTGCACAGCAGCACCCCGAGCACCACCGCGGCGATGCCCAGGATCGGGCCGAGCGTCCAGGCGAGCTTGACCGGCACCACGCCGGAGGCGATCGGGCGGTTGCGCTTGGTGGGGTGCTCGCGGTCGGCCTCGACGTCGAACGCGTCGTTGATGTAGTAGATCGCCGAGGCGGCGAGGCAGAACAACACGAACATGATCGCGCTGTGGCCCAGGACGTAGCCCTCGTCCAGTCGCCCGGCCGCCAGCGGCGCGGCGAACACGAGCACGTTCTTGACCCACTGCTTGGGTCGGGCCAGCTTCAGCAGGCCGCCGGCCAGTCCCCCACGCGGCGGCGCGGGCGCCTCCACCGGGGTCGGGGCCACGGCGGTCGCCGCCCCGACGGCCTGGCCCGGTACGACCAGGGCCTCGTCCGGCTCGAGCGACGCTTCGACTTCGGATGTACTCAAGACTTCAGAACCCCTTCGGACGCTCTGCGCGGCGGACCCACGCTCGACCCAAGCCACCCGCGGCGAGACCCATGGTCGCGCCGGCGGCCACGTCGGACGGATAGTGGACGCCCACGACGAGCCGCGAGAAACACGTCGCGGCGGCTGCCGTGCCGGTGACGGCCGTGGGCAGCAGACCGTGGAACGCCACGGCCGCGGCAGCGGAGGAGACGGAGTGCGAGGAGGGGAAGCTGTGTCGGCCCGCGGTGCGCACGGTCGGCTCCAGACCCGCTATGGCCGGTCGGGGGCGGCGCACGACGCGCTTGATCACCATGCTGGCCACGTGCGCCCCGGCGACGGTCGCGGTGGCGCGCAGCCACTCGGGCCGACGGTCGCGGTCCACCGCGGCGCCGACCAGACCCGCGGCGAGCCAGACACCCGCGTGCTCCCCGGCGAAGGACAGCGCCTTGCTCGTGCGCTGGACGACCGGGTGCCCGGTGCGCCCGCGCACCCCGCGGTACAGGGCGACGTCGGACGCGCCGACGGTCTTGACTACCTGCCCGGTGGCGAACGCTCCACCAAAGGCCATCGATATCCCCAATTCCTACTGCACGTCGAGTGGGCGCCCTGCCCCGAAGTCCGGGGGCCTACGTGCTCCGGCGGTCGTCCCGACCGCCACACGGGCCACTTCCATATGAGCCCGGCGCATGGCACCAATGAGTCAGGGTACGCGAACCTCGCGGGCGCTCTTCGCCGAGTCGGCCCGGTATCGCCCCGAAGGCTCCGCCACCGATCGGGCACCCGTCCTGCGGCTTCGTTCCAGGTCACACGCTGCCGAACGGGGAATATCGCCGGGCCGCGCGGGGCATTTCGTGACGGAACTGTGGCAGACCCGCAGCCTGCGCGAGGCCTGTCCGATGCGCAAGCGCGTCCTTGCGCGTGGTCAGCGCAGCGGCGCCGGGGAGAATCCGCCGACCACGAGCCGGGCCGGCGCGCCGCCGCCGTCGGCCGGCACCGACCACACGTCGCCGGCCGCGCCGGAGCCGGTGGGCAGCGCGTACCCCACCGTGTGGTCGTCGATCCAGATCGCCTGGTCGTCCACGCTGTGGGTCTCCGCGAGCGGCGTCTCGCGCATCGTGGCGAGGTCGAGCACGTGCAGGCGCCATGGGTTGCGGGTGCTCTGCGAGACCTTCTTCTTGAACACCAGCCGGGTCCCGTCCGGGGACAACGACGGGCATTCGACGTTCTCCCGCAGCACGGTCATGGTGCGCGCCGCGAGGTCCCCGCGGACCAGGTAGGTGCGGCCGGTGGTGTTGGTCGACAAGGTGGCGTAGAAGGTGTTGTCGTCGGCGGTGAAGGTGACGCCCCAGAAGTTGCGGTCCGGCGACTTGAGTTCCTTGCCGTCCCGGGTGGTGGTGAAGTCCTCCAGGTTCGCGGTCAGCTCCCCCGTACGGGTGTCCAGGATCGAGGTCCGGGTGGAGAAGGTCATGGACGCGTACGAGTCGCCGTAGACGAACACGGTCCACGACGCCATCCGCCCCGACGCGGAGACCCGGGCCCGGTTGGGTGTGCCGGCCAACTCGATCCGGCGCACCTGGCGCAGGTTCGCGTCCAGGACCAGCGCCACGGGGGTCCTGGTCAGGCCGCCCTCGGTGGCCAGGCACACCGCGGTGCCGCCGGCCGCGTAGACCCGGTCGCAGGAGCGCTCGCCCACCGTGCGCGGCCCGCCAGGGTCGGCCGCCGCGACGGTGGCCAGCCGGCCGTACCCCGGGCCCGACTCGGTGCTGCGAAACAGCAGCCGCGGCGCGCCGACCAGACTCAGCGGCGGCCCGCCCGGCGCGGTGCCGGCGCCGCCGTAGAGCCGGTCGTCCTCGCGCCGCACCGCGTACACCGTGTAGCCGATCGCGACGCCCGCGAGCAGCACCAGGACCAGCGCGAACACCAGGACGCGCCGCCGGGTGACCACCGGCCGCACCGGCGCGTCGGCGTCGATGTCAACGGACATCGTGGACCTCCGTGGGTCGCGTCGCCCGCACCCGGCGTCCCGCCAGCGCGAGGGTGGAGCCGAACAGGGCCACCGCGAGGGCGACCGCGAGCACCCGGATCGCCGTGGCCGGCCCCCACGCGGTCCACAACGCGCCGAAGACCATCGAGGAGGCGAACCGGCCCACCGCCTGCCCGGTCTGCACCACCGCCATCCCGCCCGCCCGACCCGCCGCCGGCAACCGCGCGCCCACCGCGGCCGACAACACGCCGTCGGTGGCCGCGTAGAACACCCCGTGCAGGGCGAGCACCGTGAGCAGCAGCGGCACTCCGCCGAGCGGACCGCCCAGGAACAGATACGCCGCCAGCAGCGCGCCGTGCCCGGCCAGGAACACCCGGCGCCGCCCGATCCGGTCGGCCAGCCGCCCCAGCGGCAGCGCCAGCACGAGGTAGACCCCGGCGGTGCCCAGCGGCAACAGCGGGAACCAGTGCGGGCGGATCTCCAGCCGGTGCTGGAGCAGCAGATACACGAACGCGTCGCTGACCGTGACCAGACCGAGCACCGCCGCCACCACGCACAACCGGCGATAGGGCCGATCCCGCAACAGCCTTGCCCCATCGCGCCATCCGGGCCGGTGCTCCTGGGGATCCCGGTGGTCGCGCACGAACAGCACGAGCATCGCCACCGCCACCATGCCGACGCAGAAGCTCACCACGAACACCGCGTCGTAGGCGGTGCCCACCGCGGCCAGGATGGTGAACGCCACCAGCGGCCCGGTGAACGCCCCGACGGTGTCGAGCGCACGATGCACGCCGAACGCGCGCCCCTGCGCCTCGGGCGTGCCGGACAGCGAGATCAGCGCGTCGCGCGGCGCCGTACGCAGCCCCTTGCCCGCCCGGTCGGCGGCGAGCACCGCGCCGATCCCCGGCACCGAGGCGCCGACCAGCGGCAGGCCGAGCTTGGCCACGGCGGACATCCCGTAGCCGACCACCGCGACCGGCTTGCGGGCGGCGAACCGATCCGCGAGGTGGCCGCCGACCAGCCGCAGGAAGACCGTGACACCGGAGTACAGGCCGTCCAGGAAGCCGAACTGAAGCATCGTCAGGCCCAGGCCCGTGACCAGGTAGAGCGGCATCACGGCGGTGACCATCTCGGAGGAGATGTCGGTGACCAGACTGACCATGCCCAGGGCGATCACATTGCCGGTGACTCCCACACCGCGCCCCGATCCGGGCCGCGCGAGCGGCGCATCCGCACGTGTGGACGAGACGTACACGCCGCACCCTCCCCCGGCTGCCGTGTGACCGATCCCGACCCTAGTGCCGTTCGCGCCGCCGCACCGGAAAACGCCCTCGCGCCCGGGACATCGAAAGGCCCCACCTCCCCGAAGGGAGATGGGGCCTCGCGATACATCCGACTACCCGAGGTTCACCTCGAGGCGTCGTCCGCCCGAGCTCAGCTCTGGCCGCCGGCCAGCTTCTCGCGCAGCGCGGCCAGCGCCTCGTCCGACGCGAGGGCGCCGCCGGTGGTGTCGGCCTCGACCTCGTCGTCACCGCCCGAGGAGTACGCGCCCGCGGCCTCGCCGGCCACGGCCTCCGCCTCGGCCTCGCGGGCCTTGACGACCTGCTGCTGGTGCGACTCGAAGCGCGCCTGGGCGTCGGCGTACTGCTTCTCCCACTCCTCGCGCTGCTTGTCGAAGCCCTCGAGCCAGTCGTTGGTCTCGGGGTCGAAGCCGTCCGGGTAGATGTAGTTGCCCGCGTCGTCGTAGGTCGCGGCCATGCCGTAGAGGGTCGGGTCGAACTCGGCCGTGGCCGGGTCCGCGCCGAACGCCTCGTTGGCCTGCTTCAGCGAGAGGCTGATGCGGCGACGCTCGAGGTCGATGTCGATGACCTTGACGAAGATCTCGTCGCCGACCTGGACGACCTGCTCCGGGATCTCCACGTGGCGCTCGGCCAGCTCGGAGATGTGCACCAGACCCTCGATGCCCTCGTCCACGCGGACGAACGCCCCGAACGGAACGAGCTTGGTGACCTTGCCGGGAACGACCTGGCCGATCTGGTGGGTCCGGGCGAACTGCTGCCACGGGTCTTCCTGGGTCGCCTTCAGCGACAGGGAGACACGCTCGCGGTCCATGTCGACGTCGAGGACCTCGACGGTGACTTCCTGGCCGACCTCGACAACCTCGGACGGGTGGTCGATGTGCTTCCAGGACAGCTCGGAGACGTGCACCAGGCCGTCGACGCCGCCGAGGTCCACGAACGCACCGAAGTTGACGATCGAGGAGACGACGCCCGTGCGGACCTGACCCTTCTGCAGGGTCGTGAGGAACGTCTGGCGCACCTCGGACTGGGTCTGCTCGAGCCAGGCACGGCGGGACAGGACCACGTTGTTGCGGTTCTTGTCCAGCTCGATGATCTTGGCTTCGAGCTCCTTGCCCACGTACGGCTGGAGGTCCCGCACACGACGCATCTCGACCAGCGAGGCCGGGAGGAAGCCGCGGAGGCCGATGTCCAGGATGAGACCACCCTTGACGACCTCGATGACGGTACCGGTGACGATGCCGTCCTCTTCCTTGATCTTCTCGATCGTGCCCCAGGCGCGCTCGTACTGCGCCCGCTTCTTCGAGAGGATCAGGCGGCCTTCCTTGTCCTCCTTCTGGAGAACCAAGGCCTCGATGTGGTCACCGACAGTGACGACCTCGTGGGGGTCCACGTCGTGCTTGATGGAAAGCTCGCGGGACGGGATGACGCCTTCGGTCTTGTAACCGATGTCGAGCAGGACCTCGTCCCGGTCGACCTTGACGATCACGCCATCCACGATGTCGCCGTCGTTGAAGTACTTGATCGTCTCATCGATCGCTGCGAGGAAGTCTTCCTCGGAGCCGATGTCGTTGACCGCCACCTGCGGGGTGGTGCTGGGCGTGGCCTCGGTGCTGCTCGTCATGTGGGTAAGGGCTCCGGGTACGGACAGAAGTCGTTTTCAAACACGCTTGTGGACCCGGTTTCGCCCCCGACGACCGCAGTCCATGCAAGAGGATGGCGTGGGATCGACAAAGGTGAGCGCGACCTGCTCCGTCTGAGTTCACGCAGGCCCGCGGCGCAACTTGCAGCATACGGGGCCGACCGGGTGCGGTCAACGCGCACGGGATGCATGCGATCAACCCGGACGTCCCGAAGGGAGTACCCTACGCGCGTCCGTGCCCGCCCGCAGCGATACCGCGGCTTCACCGCACCCTGGGAGCCAAGTGAACCGGCCCACGTCCCACGACCCCCACGCGTCACTGGTCGCACGCTACGTCGACCCCGAGGACGCGGACGGCGTCGACGACGACGCGGTACGCCGCCGGGTCGGCCTCGTCGAGAGTGTGCGCGCGGGCCGCCGGTGGTGGGACGCGAACGCCGACGAGTACCAGGTCGAGCACGGCGACTTCCTCGGCGACGCGCGTTTCACGTGGTGCCCGGAGGGGCTGGACGAGGACCGGGTGAAGCTGCTCGGCCCGGTCGAGGGGCGCACCGTTCTCGAAGTGGGCGCGGGCGCGGCGCAGTGTTCGCGGCGGCTGCTCGCGCGCGGCGCGTTCCCGATCGCGCTCGACCTGTCGCTGCGCCAGCTCCAGCACTCGCGCCGACTGGACGCCGAGCACGGCACCCGGGTGCCGGTGGTGCAGGCCGACGCGGGCCGGCTGCCGTTCGCCGACGCGAGCTTCGACCTGGCGTTCTCCGCGTACGGCGCGCTGCCGTTCAGCCCCGACGGGGCGGGGATCATGCGCGAGGTGTTCCGGGTGCTGCGTCCGGGCGGGCGGTGGGTCTTCTCGATCACCCACCCGATCCGCTGGGCGTTCCCGGACGAGCCGGGGCCGGAGGGGCTGACCGCGGTCGCCTCGTACTTCGACACGACCCCCTACGTCGAGCAGGACCACACCGGCCGCGCCACCTACGTCGAACAACACCGCACGCTCGGTGAGCGGGTGCGCGAGGTGGTCGGCGCCGGCTTCCGCCTCCTGGACATCGTCGAACCGGAGTGGCCCGACGACCTGGAGTCGACCTGGGGCGGCTGGAGCCCCCTGCGCGGCCGCCTGCTCCCGGGCACGGCGATCTTCGTCTGCGCCAAGGACTGAACAAGCCGACCCCGACGGACGGCCGAGGGGCCGTGCCAGGCCGCCCCCGAAGCCTTGAACCCGCAGGATCCACACCGAACGCAACAGGCGGAGCGGGCGGGCACACCAATCCGCGCGAAGCGCGGCCTCCCACACCAACCTCGCGCGCAAAGCGCGCTACGGCACCTCGGCCAAGGACGGCGCCGCCCCCTCCCCGACCGGCGGTCGCGGCCGAGCCGCCCTGCGGTCCGCCACGAACTGCAACGCCACGGCCGTCAGGAAGAACAGCACGCCCACCACGATCAACGCCAACGGCACCGTGTCGTGCAGCAGGCGCAACTTCCCGCTCCAGTCCTTCGCGTCCGCGACGAGCGCGGCCGACCACTCCGGGCGGAGCTTGAAGGTGCCGTCGAAGACCTTGGTGACCGCCGGCTTGGCGTTGGGGTCGTCGGCCGGCGGGGACGTGCGCAACTCCTCGGTGCGGGTCTCCTCGATGTACACCGGGATCCCGGTGACCGGCTCGACCCACATCTTCCGCGTCGCGGTGTACCAGAGCTGCATGCCCTCCTTCTCCACCGCGACCGGGTCCAGGCCGCCCGGGAGTTGCCTGGGCATCGGGATCTTCATCCACGGCACGACCTGCTCGAAGCGGTACGTCCGCAGGCCGTCGCGCCGGGCGGTGCCCTTGTACGAGATCACGTTCGCGCTGTGCGCCTGCGAGTCGTAGTAGTTGTAGTCGCGCTTGCCGGTGAAGAACGGCCACTTGTAGGCGAGGCCGGTGTGCGCGGCCGGGGCGCCGTCGACGGATTCGCCGCAGCAGTTCTTCGGGATCTGGCCGGCCGCGTCGAACGCGTAGCGCTCGGGCAGTTGGGTGACCACCTTGCCGGTGCCGTCCACCACGGCCAGGTTCAGGTCCCACACCACGGTCGAGCCGTGGCTGTCCTTGGCATTGGGCCGGATCGTTTGGATCGCGGTGACCTTGGCTTTGCCCGGGCCCTCGGGCGCGCCCAGGAGCGTGGCGTTCGTCGCGTCCAGGACCACCACCCGGTAGGCGTCCTCGCCCGCGAGCGCCTTGGCCACCAGTCTCGGGAGGACGAACTCGCGCAACAGCGGCGCCAGGGCCACGCAGAACACGGCCGCGACCAGGAGGATCAGACCGGACTTACGACGCATCGAGGTGGACCCCTTGACGATGGAACCGGGTACGGATTCGCGCCGGCGTGTTCAGGGGCGCGCGGGCGGGCTCGTGACCTGGAGCGGCTTGTGCACGGGGCCGGGGTCCGCGGCGGCGCACGCGTTCAGCACGAACGCGGCCCCGACCGCGAGGAACGCCCCGGCCACGACCGCTGCGAAGGAACGCATTCGGCGGTCCCACCTTTCCTGCTGCCCCGGCCGACGCCGCGACGGTCGGCGATGGGGCACGGTAGCAAGAAACGAGAACAGGTTCCCGTTTTTTGCGGATCGGATTCTGCTCGGGTTCGGGCCGGCTACCGACTGCCCGCCGTCGAGGCGTCGGCCGACGACGCCGCCGCCGAGGAGGACTGCTCCGGCGCCGCGGACGCGCTCGACGAGATCGGCGGCGTCACCGACCCCGACGCGCTCGCCGTCGCGCTCTTGGACGGGTCGCCCGTCGCCGGCTTGGTGCCGGCGGGCTTCGTGGTCGGCGCCTTGGTCGTCGGCTTGACCGGCTGCCGTGCGTCGGGCACCGAACGCGCGCCCGTCGCGTAGTAGGTCATCCACGAAGTGACCGTGCGCAGGTACTCGTTGGAGTGGTTGTAGCTGAGGATGGCCGCGTTCAGCCCGGCCCCGGTGGACAGGTCCCGGTTGCCCGCGCACAGGTAGCGCCCCGCGGTGAGGGTCGCGTCGAAGATGTTCTGCGGGTTGGCCACGCCGTCCCGGTTGCCGTCCATCGCCCAGCCCTTCCAGGTGGACGGGATGAACTGCATCGGCCCCACGGCGCGGTCGAACTCGGTGTCGAAGTCGTAGCGTCCGCCGTCGGTGTCGGTGATCCGGGCGAACTGTCCGCCGTCCAGGCGCGGACCCAGGATCGGGGTCACCGACGTGCCGTCCACGGTCACGTTCCCGCCGTACGCGTGCTCCGACTCCACCCGGCCGATGCCCGCGAGCAGCGTCCACGGCAGTTTGCAGCCGGGATCCATCCGGGCCAGGTTCGACGCCGCCTGCTGATACGCGAGCAGCACCGTCTGGGGTATCCCGCCGGTCCCGGTCGCGGAGGTGCCCCGCGGCCCGGCCGAGGACGTCGCGCCCGGGGCGGCCGTGGTCGCCGGCGGCGTGGTCGCGGTGGTCGCGGCCCCCGGCAGCGCGGCCGGCACCACCGGCGGCGGCAACTCGAAGTGCGCCGGCCCGCCGCCGTTGACCGAGGTGCCGCCGATCGGCGCCGCGTCCGACAGGCGCGGCAGATCGGAGGTGGGCACCCGGTGCGCGGTGACCATGGTGAACGGGGACTGCACCGCCGCGCCGCACGCCAACACGACCAGGATCGCCGCCGCGCCGCCCAGCCACGGATTCAGGATCCGTCTGCGCTTGGCCGGCTCCTCGGACCCGCCGGACGTCGGCGGCTTCTCGGGTCCGGGCGTGCTCTCGGACGCGGCCGCGGGCGCGGCGGCGGATGTCCGCTCCGCCGACACCCCGCCGGCGTCCCCCTGCGATTCGCCCGGCTTCCGCGGATCGGGCCCCGATTCGGCCTCTTCCACGAAGCTCCCCCCTCTGTGCGCGAGTTCGACGGCGCACCGGTCGTCGACGACTCCCGGTGCCCGTGCGAACCTATGCCGGCTTCGGCCGGCTCTCCACCCCCACGGCGCACTCGTTCCGGATCAGTGACCGGCGTCCTCCCAGTTCGCCCCGAAACCGACCGAGACGTCCAGCGGCGCCCGCAGCGGATACGCGCCGGCCATCTCCCGACGCACCAGCGTCTCCAACCGCTCCCGCTCGCCGGGCGCCACCTCCAGGACCAGTTCGTCGTGGACCTGGAGCAGTATCCGCGAGGCCAGCTTCTCCTCCCGCATGGCCCGATCCACCGCGAGCATCGCGACCTTGACGATGTCCGCCGCCGAACCCTGGATCGGCGCGTTCAGCGCCATGCGCTCGGCCATCTCGCGCCGCTGCCGGTTGTCGCTGGTCAGATCCGGCAGATAGCGCCGGCGCCCGAACACGGTCTCGGTGTAGCCGGTCTGCCGGGCCTCCTCGACCACCTTGTGCAGGTAGTCGCGCACCCCGCCGAACCGCTCGAAATAGGTCTCCATCAGCCCGCGCGCCTCGGCCGGCTCGATGTCCAACTGCTGGGACAGGCCGAACGCGGAAAGCCCGTACGCCAATCCGTAGGACATCGCCTTGATCTTGCTGCGCAGCCCGTGGTCCACCGCCTCCGGCGCCACCGAGAAGACCTGCGCGGCCATCGTCGAGTGCAGGTCCTCGCCCGAGGTGAACGCCTCGATCAGCGCCGTGTCCTGCGACAGGTGGGCCATGATCCGCAGTTCGATCTGGCTGTAGTCGGCGGTGAGCAGCCCCTCGAAGCCCTCGCCGACCACGAACGCGCGCCGGATCAGGCGCCCCTCCTCGGTCCGGATCGGGATGTTCTGCAGGTTCGGGTCCTGCGAGGACAACCGGCCCGTGGCCGCCACGGTCTGGTTGAACGTGGTGTGGATGCGCGCGTCGTCGGCGACCGTCTTGATCAGGCCCTCGACCGTGGTGCGCAGCCGGGTCTGGTCGCGGTGGCGCAGCAGGATCACCGGCAACTCGTTGTCGGTCTGCGTCGCCAGCCAGGTCAGCGCGTCGGCGTCGGTGGTGAACCCGGTCTTGATCTTCTTCGTCTTGGGCAGGCTCAGCTCGGTGAACAGGATCTCCTGCAACTGCTTGGGCGAGCCCAGGTTGAACTCGTGCCCCACCGCGGCGTGCGCCTCCTCGGTGGCCTGCTTGACCGCCGCCGCGAACTGCTCCTGCAACCGCTCCAGATAGGGCAGGTCGGCCGCGATGCCCATCTGCTCCATGTGCGCGAGCACCGGCAGCAGCGGCAACTCCATGTCGCGCAGCAGCTCCAACCCGCCCTTGGCGGCCAGCTCGGTATCCAGCGCCGCCGCCAGATCCACCACCGCCCGCGCGGCCAGCATCAGCGCCGCGCCCGGCTGCGCGTCGGCTTCGTCGGACATGTCGAGCGCCAACTGCCCCTCGCCCGAACCGCCCGCGTCCACCCGCAACTCGCGCCCCAGGAACCGCTCCACCAGGCCCTCGAGCGCGAACGAGCGCTGCCCCGGCAGCACCAGGTAGGCGCCCAGCGCGGTGTCACTGGTGATCCCCCACAGCGCCCAGCCGCGCGCGGCCAGTGCCAGGATCGGCCCCTTCGCGTCGTGCACCGCCTTGGTCCGCCGCGGATCCGCCAGCCACGCCGCCAGCGCCGCGTCGTCGCCCTCGTCCATCGTCAGCGGATCCACGAACGCCGCCGAACCGTCGGCCGCGGCGAACGCCAGCCCCCGCACCTCACCCGTGCCGCGCCCCCACGACCCGTCCACCGCCAGCCCCGTGCGCTCCGCGCCCGCCGCATGCTCGGCCAACCACTCGGCCAGCGCGCCCGGCGCGACCACCGTGGTGTCCATCTCGAAGCCCGGCTCGGGCTCCGCGACCGCGACCACCGCCCCCGGATCCACCGCCCACAGCCGCTCCCGGAAGCTCGCGTTGCGAAACTCCAGCGCGTCGAGCACCACCTCGACCGCCTCCCGGTCGAACGGCCTGCGCTCCAGATCCGTCGGCGCCACGTCCAACTCGACGTCGCGCACCAACTCGGTCAGCCGCCGGTTCAGCTTCACGTTGTCCAGGTTGTCGCGCAGATTCTGCCCGGCCTGGCCCTTGACCTCGTCGGCGCGCGCCACCAGCTCGGCAAACGAGCCGAACTCGCGAATCCACTTCGCCGCGGTCTTCTCGCCCACCTTCGGAATGCCCGGCAGGTTGTCGCTCGGGTCGCCGCGCAGCGCCGCGAAGTCCGGATACTGCGCGGGGGTCAGCCCGTACTTCTCCTCCACCGCGTCCGGCGTGAACCGGTGCAGCTTGCTCACGCCCATCATCGGATACAACACCGTCACATCCGGCGTGACCAGCTGCAACGCGTCGCGGTCACCGGTGAGGATCAGCACCTCGAAACCCTCGGCCGCGGCCCGGGTCGCCAGCGTGGCGATCACATCGTCGGCCTCGAAGCCGGCGACGCGCATCGTCGGCACGCCCATCGCCGTCAGCTCCTCGACGATCAGCTCGACCTGGCCCTTGAACTCCTCCGGAGTCTCCGAGCGGTTCGCCTTGTAGTCGGGGAACTCCTCGGTGCGAAACGACTGCCGGGACACGTCGAACGCCACACCCAGATGGGTCGGCGCCTCGTCGCGCAACACGTTCACCAACATCGACGTGAACCCGTAGACCGCCTGGGTCGGCTGACCCGTCGCGGTACTCATCGACGCTTCCTTGAGCGCGTAGAAGGCCCGGTACGCCAACGAGTGCCCGTCGAGGAGCAGGAGTCGCGGCCGGGAACCGGCGGGAACGGAGGTCTGGGGGGTCCGAGTAGCTGCCACGACCGCGATCCTAGGCTGTCAGGCCGACACAACCGTGTATCCGACAGGAGCGCACCATGCCCGACGAGACCACCCCGCCCAGCCTCGACGAGATCCTGGCCGCCATGAACCTCGACAGCCGGGGCACCCTCGCCGACCGCATGGGGATCGAATTCGTCGAGGCATCCGCCCAGCGTGTGGTGGCCACCATGCCGGTCAAGGGCAACACCCAGCCCTACGGGCTGCTGCACGGCGGCGCGTCGTGCGTACTCGCCGAAACCCTCGGCTCGGTGGGCTCCGCGCTGCACGCCGGCCGCGACGCCATGGCCCTGGGCATCGAGATCAACGCCACCCACCACCGCTCCGCCGACGCCGGCGTGGTCACCGGCGTGGCCACCCCCGTACACCTGGGTCGCACCCTGGCCACCTACGAGATCGTGATCACCGACGAGCACGACCGGCGGATCTGCACCGCGCGGCTGAGCTGCCTGATCAAGCGCCCCTGACGCCGCCGACCGGCGCCGGGACCGCGCGGCGAAGGGGCCGACCCCCTCCGCCGCGCGGACACCTTCGCGCTACGCGCCCTCGCCCAGATACGCCTCGCGCACCTTCGGATCCGACAACAGCCGATCGGCCGGCCCGGACAACACCACCGACCCGGTCTCCAGGGCATAACCCCGATGCGCCAGCCGCAACGCCTGCGCGGCGTTCTGCTCGACCAGCAACACCGTGGTGCCCTGCTCGTTGATCTCCCGGATGATCTCGAAGATCTGCGCCACGATCAGCGGCGCCAGACCCATCGACGGCTCGTCCAGGAGCAGCAGCTTGGGCTGCCCCATCAACGCGCGCCCGATCGCCAGCATCTGCTGCTCGCCACCCGACAACGTGCCCGCCAACTGCTCACGGCGCTCCGCCAGCCGCGGGAACAGCTCGAACACCCGGTCCAGTTCGGCCTTGGGCACCGACTTGAACCGGTAGGCGCCCATGTTCAGGTTCTCCGTGACGGTCATCGCCGGGAACACCCGACGACCCTCCGGAGAGTGCCCGATGCCGAGCCCCACCACATGATGCGCCGGCACCCCGTCGATGCGCTCGCCGCGCCAGCGCACCTCGCCCGCACGCGGCGTCAACAACCCCGAGATGGTGCGCAACGTGGTGGTCTTGCCCGCCCCGTTGGCACCGAGCAGGGCCACGATCTCGCCCTCGTTCACCTCGATGTGCACACCCTTCAACGCCTGGATGGCGCCGTAGAACACGTGCAGATCGTCCAGCTCCAGCATCTTCTTCCGGGGCGGTACGGCGGTACCGGCGGCCGACTCGGCCAACCCGACCGCGTCCGCGCCCGCGGCGTCGGCGGCGCTCATCGCTGCTCCTCCCCGTCCCGCTGCGCGGGGACCGAACCGTCCTCGGCCACCCCGCCGATCTCGGCCTGCGTCGCACCGGTCATCTCGGCGGCCATCTCCGCGCCCAGATACGCGGCCACGACCTCCGGGTCGCGCTGCACCTCGGCGGGCGAACCGGAGGCGATCACCTTGCCGAAGTTGAGCACCGTGACCCGGTCCGCCACCGACATCACCAGGCGCATGTCGTGCTCGATCAGCAGCACGCTGACGCCCAGTTCGCGGTTGATCCGCCGGATCAGCACCTCCAGGTCGAGCTTCTCGGTCGGGTTGGTGCCCGCCGCCGGCTCGTCCAGGAGCAACACCTGCGGATCGGTGGCCAGCGCCCGGGCGATCTCCAGGCTGCGCTGCTGACCGTAGGACAGCGACGCGGCCAACTCGTTGAGCAGCCCGTCCAGACCGACGAAGTGCAACAACTCCAGCGCCCGCCGGTCGCTCTCGCGATCCTCGCGGCGCGCGTTCGGCAACCCCAGCATGATCGACACCGGGCCCGACTTCTGCCGGGTCTCCGCCGCGATCTTGACGTTCTCCAGCGCGGTCAACGCGCCGAACAGGCGAATGTTCTGGAAGGTGCGGGCGACCCCGAGCCGGTTGACCAGATGCGGCTTGCGACCGAGCAGCGAGTGCTCGCCGCCCGACCGGTCGCGCAGCACGATCGTGCCCTCCTGCGGGACGTACATCCCGGTGAGCGAGTTGAACAGCGACGTCTTGCCCGCGCCGTTCGGCCCGATCACCGCCAGGATCTCGCCCCGGTTCAGGTCCAACGCCACATCGGACAGGCCCACCAGGCCGCCGAAGCGCAGCGTCACGCCGCGCACCCGCATCACCTGGTCGCCCGGATCCACCCGCGGCCGGTCGTCCGCCTTCGTCGTGGTGATGCTCACGTCATCCTCCCGCCGGCCGGCTCCGACATCGCGTCCGCGTCGCCGAGACCCGCCTTGGCCATGCTCAACTCGCGCTTGCGCCGCACCGACGGGATCAAGCCCTGCGGGCGGTAGATCATCATGACGATCAACAGCGCCCCCAGGTACATGAAGCGGTCGTTCGGATCGACCCAGTCCTTCATGTACTGCGGCAGCCAGGCCAGGAACGCGGTACCGATGATCACGCCCCACAGCGAACCCATGCCGCCGAAGATCACGTACGCGACCACCAGGACCGAGAACAGCAGCAGGAAGCTCTCCGGGCTGATGAAACGCGCCTTGCTCGCATACGCCACCCCGGCGATCCCGGACGTCGACGCGCCGATCGCGAACGCCATCAGCTTGAACTTCACCGTCGGCACGCCGGTCGCCGACGCGGCCACCTCGTCCTCGCGGATCGCCGTCCAGGCCCGGCCCACCCGGGAGTGCTCCAGCCGCAGGAACGCGATGATCAAAATCGTGGCGATGCCGATCAGCAGGTACCAGTAGGGCACCGGATCCAGTTCCCAGTCGTAGTCGATCGGACCGATGTGGATCCCGAAGTTCGAAATGCCCTGGACACCGCGCGGGCCGTTGGTGAACCCGTCCGCGTTCTTGGCGATCAGGTAGATGATCTCGTGGAAGCCGAGCGTGACGATCGCCAGATAGTCACCGCGCAGCCGCAGCGTCGGCGCACCGAGCAGCAGCCCGGCCAGCAGACACGTGGCCACCGCCACCGGGATCACCAGGAACGCGTTCAGCTTGAACGGCGGATCCACCGGCATCGCGCCGGTCCAGTACGCCGTGCTGTACGCGCCGATCGCGAAGAACGCGATGAAGCCCAGGTCGAGCAGACCCGCCCAGCCGATCACCACGTTCAGCCCGATCGCGAGCAGGACGTAGATCGCCACCTCGTTGACCAGGACCTGGTTCCAGAAGGTGGACAGCAGGTTCGGCAGCAGGATCAACAGGCCGATCACCACCGCCGAGAAGCCGAGCCGGACCCAGATGATCCGGCGCAGATCCGCCGTCTTCGCCCTGGCCTGCGCCGCCACCGCCTTGACCGGCTCGGTCACCGGTGTGGTGAAGCGGTCCAGCGGGCCCACCTTCGGCCCCAGGAAACGCTGATAGAGCGGCTTGCCGAACTCCATCACCGCCCACAGCGCGACCGCGCCGAGGATCCACCAGACCACGCGCATCGAGCCGAGGGTCTTGTCCAGCGAGAAGAACACGTCCTCGCGGCTGCCCTGCGGACCGCTCATCACGTCCAGCAGCACGGCCGCCGCGACGGTGCCCACGAGTCGGCCGTACATCGGGTGCTGATACCAGCGCTTGCGCCGCAGCTTGGCCAGCGTGGCCGCGGTCGGCGCGAAATCCGTCTGTGTCGTGGTCGTGGTCACGCCGACCTCCCCAAGCGCTCGCCCAGGATGCCGGTCGGCCGGAACATCAGCACCAGGACCAGCACCGCGAAGGCGCTGACGTACCGCCACGACTCACCGAAGATCGGCGAGGAGAAGCTCTCCACGATGCCGAGCAGCATGCCGCCCATCATCGCGCCGCGGATGTTGCCGACCCCGCCGACGACCGCCGCGGCGAACGCGGTGATGCCCGGCAGGAAGCCCATCGTGAACGACAGTTGCAGGTGCAGGCCGAACAGGAAGCCGGCGATGCCACCCATGAAGCCGCCGATGATGAACGTACGCGAGATCACCTTGTCGATGTCCACACCCATCAGGCCCGCCGTCTCGGCGTCCTGCGCCACCGCCCGGATACCCGAGCCCAGCTTGGTGCGGTTCACCAGGTAGTCCAGGCCGACCATCATCAGCACGGCCGCACACACGATGAGCAGCTGCAGGATGGTCACCTGGGTGCCGAAGATCGAGAAGACCTTCTTGTTCTCGAACACCGTCGGCAGTGCGCGCGAGTCGCGGCCGAACAACTTCCCCGCAAGGTTCTGCAGGAAGTAGGAGGCCCCGATCGCACTGATCAGGAACGCCAAACGTGGCGCGTTCCTGCGTCTGAGCGGTCTATATGCGACTTTTTCCAAAGCGAAGGCCGTGGCCGCTCCGGCGGTACCGGAAACGGCCAACCCCGCCGCGACCAACAGGACCGACACCAGTGCCGTCGGGTTGGCGCTCGGGTCGATCCAGGTCAAGGCGAGCAGAGCCGAATAGGCGCCCACCATGAAGACTTCGCTGTGTGCGAAGTTGATGAGCTGTAGCACACCATAGACGAGGGTATAGCCGATGGCGATGACCGCGTACAGCGCACCGAGCATGATCCCTGGAATAAGGTAATCCAGGATTTCATCAGGTTGCATAAGGAAAGCTTCCTCAAGAAAACCGGACGGGCCCGGACCCTCCCGAAACTCCGGGAAGGCCCGGGCCCGATCGTCAGGTGGCGACGTCCTCGACGAGGAGGTCAGCCGCCCACGAGCTGGTCGATGTCGCCCATGTAGCCGATCTTGCCGCCCTTGACCTGGTAGATGAAGGTCGTGGCGCCGTCGAATTCACCGTTCTGCTTGAACTTGAAGGTCTTGGTCAGACCCTTGTACGAGGCACCCTTGAGCTTGGTGAGCATGGCCTCGCGGGTGATCTTCTCCGCACCGAAGGACTTCATCTGGTCGATCACCAGGTTGGCGATGTCGAACGACTCCGCCGAGTAGGTGCTCGGGTTGGTGTTGAAGCGCTTCTTGTAGTCCTCGGTGAACTGCTTCGTGGCCGCCTCGACGTTGGCGTCGGCGCACGGGCAGGTGAGGAACCAGTCGTTGGCGGCGTCGCCGGCCAGCGAGACGAACTGCGCGTCGTTGGTGCCGTCACCGGAGAACTTCGGGCCGTTGAAGCCCGCTTCCTTCAGCTTCTTGGCGAACGGCGCGCCGTCCTGGTAGTAGCCCGCGTAGATCATGGCGTCCGCGCCGGAGTTCTTGATCTTCGTGGAGATCGGACCGTAGTCCGGGGTGGCCTTCGGCACGCTGTCCGAGACGACCTGGACGCCGGCCTTGGTCAGTTCGTCCTTGGCGACCTTCGACAGACCCACGCCGTACTCGGTCTTGTCGTCGACGACGAAGACCTTCTTGACCTGGAGCTTCTTCGAGAGGTACTTCGCCATCCCGCCGCCCTGGGCGTTGTCGTTCGGCGCACCCCGCAGGAACGCGGTGAAATTGTTCTCCGGGTTCGTCAGGGAGGGGTTGGTGGCCGACGGGGAAACCGTGGCGAGCTTCGCCTTGGCGTAGTTCGGCGACGCGGCCTTGGTCGGGCCGGAGAACGCGGGGCCGATAACGGCAACAACATTGCTGTCGTCGATCAGCTTCTGCGCGGCGGAGACCGACTTGGTCTCCGAGGCCTCGTCGTCCGAGGTCTTGAACTTGAGCGTGAAGGGAAGATCGCCCTTCGCGTTGGCCTGCTCGACGGCGAGCCGAGCGCCGTTCTCTTCGTTGATGCCAAGCTGGGCGTTCTCCCCCGAGAGGCCCGCTTGGAAACCGATGGTCCAGGTCGGCTTGTTACCGCCGCCGGTGTTGCCGGGAGCGGAGCTGCCCCCGTCCTTCTTCTTGTCGTCGTCATCGTCGCTGCCGCACGCGGAAAGCACGAGTGCCGCTGCCGCGATGGGCAGCGCGATTTTGATCACGCGTCGCTTGAGCACAGCAAACCCCAACCCCTTGTAGAAAAAGTTCGGAGCCCGCATCGGGGCGCCTTCACAAACCGCGATGAACATGCGGTGCCCGGAATGTAGTCCGGCCGGAACGGCAGCGGCAGTCCGCCGACGGAGATGTGATGCGCCCGTAACCAGATGTAATCCAAAAGAAACTGAAAACGAATTCTTACGATCCAAAGTGATCAAATATGATCATCGGCTGCCGGAAAAACGACGAACCCGTCCGGTTTGTCGGGAACCGGACGGGTTCGTAGCTGAATCGACAATCCCGGATCAGTCGGCGACGTCGCCCCCGGACACGACCACCTCGGCCACGGTGCGCATCGACATCCGGCGATCCATCGACGCCTTCTGGATCCACCGGAACGCCTCCGGCTCCGACATCCCGTACTTCTCCTGCAACACGCTCTTCGCCCGGTCCACCAGCTTGCGGGTCTCCAGCCGCGCGGTGAGATCGCCCACCTCGCGCTCCAGGGCGGCCAGTTCGGTGTAGCGCGAGACGGCCATCTCGATCGCCGGAACGAGGTCGCCCTTGGTGAACGGCTTGACGAGATAGGCCATCGCCCCCGCGTCCCGGGCCCGCTCGACCAGTTCGCGCTGCGAGAAGGCGGTCAGCATGAGCACCGGCGCGAGCCGCGCCTGGGCGATCCGCTCGGCCGCCGAGATGCCGTCCAATATCGGCATCTTCACATCGAGGATGACCAGATCGGGCCGGCACTCCTCCACCAGCTCCACGGCCCGCTGCCCGTCCCCCGCCTCGCCGACGACGTGATACCCCTCTTCCTCCAACATCTCTTTCAGATCGAGCCGGATCAGCGCCTCGTCCTCGGCAATGACGACACGGGCGCGCCGACTGTCCTGCTCTACGGCGGGCGGCTGCGTGGCGGCGGTCACGTGGCTCCTCGATCAGAGAAAAATGGTGCGCACACGAGGGTACCGAGAGGCGGTAAGGTATCTGCCAGGCAGGGCGACCTGCCGCTACAAGGACAACGAAATGTCCGAAATAGGCCCTGGTATTCCAATTGGCAGAGAATGACGGCTCAAACCCGTTATGTTGTGGGTTCGAGTCCCACCCAGGGCACCTGGAACAGCCATTCGAGTGAACCCCAAGCGTTCCGCCACGCCGTCTCGTCGGCGTCGGCATCGTCACTCGTATGTACCCACAAGAAACAGTGGACTCGGCGCTACGCCTGCACCGACAGGGACTGACGGACGCAGCGGTCGCCCGCGCCTGTGGCGTTTCCGTACGGACGGTGCGCCACTGGCGCTGGGGCACTCGACGCGCACCGGACACCGTGCGGGGCCGTCCGCAGCCGACGTGCGGGGACGCGCATGGCAACGTCGCCTCGGAGTCCTATTCATATCTGCTGGGTCTGTATCTCGGTGACGGGCACATCATCAGCAAGTCTCGACAGCACACGCTCACCGTTTCGTGTTGCGACGGTTGGCCCGGGCTGATCGAGGAAGCGGCGAGAGCCATGCGAATCGTCATGCCCTGCGCGGCCGTCGGGTACGTACAGAGGTCCGGATGCACCGACGTGAAGTCGTACTCCCGACACTGGCCCTGCCTGTTCCCGCAACACGGCCCCGGCCGCAAACACGAGCGGCCGATCATCCTCGAATCCTGGCAACGGGACATCGTCCGAGCCGAGCCCTGGGCACTCGTGCGCGGGCTGATCCACTCCGACGGCTGCCGGAACGTGAACCGGACCACTCGCATGGTCGCCGGTGAGCGCAAGCGCTACGAATACCCGCGCTACCTCTTCGCCAACGAGTCCACGGACGTCATGCGCATCCTCACGACCACGCTGGACGAACTCGGTGTCGAGTGGAAGTTCGCCCGCCGCAATCTTTTGTCCGTCGCCCGCCGCGGTTCGGTCGCGCTCATGGACCGACACATCGGCCCCAAATACTGACCGCCCCCCACATGTACGACACGACGACGCGTCTGGCGGCGCTCCGGCTCCTCGATGGCGGGCGCAGTCTGAACTCGGTGAGCAAGGAAACCGGGATCTCTCGTGCGGCCATGCGTGCGTGGCAGTCCCGCATCGATCCGGCACGGCCCGTGGGGTGTGTTCGCTGCGCCGGAGGCCCGGCCGCTCCGGAACCCGCCCGGGATTACGCGTATCTGCTCGGCCTCTACCTCGGCGACGGCTGTCTCAGCGGCTATGCCAGGGGCGTCTACGGACTACGTATCGCCTGTGGCGACGCCTGGCCCGGTCTGATGGACGAGTGCGAGGCGGCGATGCGGGCGATTCGCCCCGGCAGCAAGGTTTTTCGCGCGCCTCGCCAGGGTTGTCACATGGTCACGTCGCTCTGGAAGCACTGGCCCTGTCTGTTCCCCCAGCACGGCCCCGGACACAAGCATGAGCGGTCGATCGTGTTGGAGTCCTGGCAGCGGGACATCGTTCGAAGCGAGCCCTGGGCTCTTGTGCGGGGGCTGATCCACTCGGATGGGTGTCGGGTCACGAACCGGACCACCCGCACGGTCGCGGGCGAGCGCAGACGCTACGAGTATCCCCGCTATCTCTTCACCAACGAGTCCGCCGACATCATGCGCATCCTCACGACCACGCTGGACGAACTCGGTGTCGAGTGGAAATTCGCCCGGCGCAACAACCTGTCCGTCGCTCGGCGGGACTCCGTCGCGCTCATGGACCGGTACGTGGGGCCCAAATACTGATGGCCCGTCCTCCGCCGGGGCGGAGGACGGGCCATCAGTGCGTGCTTTCGGTTGCCGCCGAGGGTTACTCGGTGGGGAGATCTCCTATGTGGTGCAGGCGGATCAGGTTGGTGGAGCCCGGGACGCCGGGCGGGGAGCCGGCCGTGATGACGACCAGGTCGCCCTTCTTGCAGCGGCCGATGGCGAGCAGGGCCGCGTCGACTTGGCGGACCATCTCGTCGGTGTGGCTGCACAGCGGGCCGAGGAAGGTCTCCAGGCCCCAGGTGAGGGCGAGCCGGCTGCGCACCGCCGGCTCCGGGGTGAAGGCCAGCATCGGGATCATCGAGCGGTAGCGCGACAGCCGACGGCCCGTGTCGCCGCTCTGGGTGAACGCGACCAGGTATTTGGCGTCGAGCCGCTCGGCGATCTCGATCGCGGCCTTCGCGATCACCCCGCCCTGTGTGCGCGGACCGGCCAGGGTGCGGATCTCCTCCTGCATCGCGGTGGAGTCCTCCGCCGCGACCACGATCCGCGCCATGGTCTTGACGGTCTCGATCGGATACTTGCCCACCGAGGTCTCGCCCGAGAGCATCACCGCGTCGGTGCCGTCCAGGACGGCGTTGGCGACGTCGGATGCCTCGGCCCGGGTGGGGCGCGAGGCGCTGATCATCGAGTCGAGCATCTGGGTGGCGACGATGACGGGCTTGGCGTTGGCCCGGGCCAGCGTGATCGCGCGCTTTTGCACGATCGGCACGGCCTCCAGCGGCATCTCGACGCCCAGGTCGCCGCGGGCGACCATGATGGCGTCGAAGGCGTGGACGATCTCCTCGAGGTTGTCCACCGCCTGCGGCTTCTCGATCTTGGCGATCACCGGCAGCCGGATACCGACCTCGTCCATGATCTTGTGGACGTCCTCGATGTCCCTGGCGGCACGCACGAACGACAGCGCGATCATGTCCGCACCGAGCGCGAGGCCCCACTTGAGGTCCTCGATGTCCTTCTCGGACAGCGCGGGGACGCTCACCGCCACGCCGGGCAGGTTGAGCCCCTTGTGGTCGGAGACCATCCCGCCCTCGATGACGATCGTGTGCACGCGCGGGCCCTCGACGTCGACGACCTCCAGGGTGACCCGGCCGTCGTCGATCAGGATCCGCTCGCCCTTGGTGACGTCGGCGGTCAGCCCCTTGTAGGTGGTGCCGACCTCGTGCTTGTCGCCGGGGACGTCCTCGGTCGTGATCGTGAACTCGTCGCCGCGCTCCAGGAGCACGGGGCCTTCGGCGAAGGTCTCCAGGCGGATCTTCGGGCCCTGGAGGTCGACGAGGATGCCGACGCTGCGACCGGTTTCGTCGGATGCCCGACGGACGCGGTGATAACGCTCCTCGTGCTCGGCGTACGCGCCGTGGCTGAGGTTGAAGCGGGCTACATCCATGCCTGCGTCGACCAGCGTGCGGATCTGTTCATACGAATTTGTGGCAGGACCCAGGGTGCAGACAATTTTGGCTCGACGCATGGTCCCAAAGCCTAGTTCCTACCGCTGGGTAAGCCGTACCCGCGTCCGGTATATGGCGCTTTTCCGGCATGCGGAAAGGGCGCCGCAACGGCGGCGCCCTTCCTCGTTCACGCGACTTTCGTCACATATTCAATTCCGACCCGTGCGGTCGCGCTCCGTCACACCGTGAGCGGTCGGTCGGTCGGCCGGATCGGCGCCGGCAGGTTGGTACCGCCGGTCAGCCAGCCGTCCACCGCCGCCGCGCACGAGCGGCCCTCGGCGATCGCCCACACGATCAGCGACTGCCCGCGCCCGGCGTCGCCGGCCACGAACACGCCGTCCACGTTGGTCGCGAACGCCTCGTCGCGCGCCACGTTGCCGCGCTCGTCCAGGGCCAGGCCCAGCTGCTCGACCAGCCCGTTGGAGCGGTCGGTCCCGGTGAAGCCCATCGCCAGGAAGACGAAGTCGGCCGGGATCTCCCGCTCGCTGCCGGGCACCGGCACGAAGCGGCCGTCCTCGAATTCCACCTCGACCAGCTTGAGCGCCCTGACCCGTCCGTCCTCGCCGCCCACGAACTCCTGCGTGTTGACGGCGTAGACGCGCTCGCCGCCCTCCTCGTGCGCGCTGGCCACCCGATAGGTCATCGGGTAGGTCGGCCACGGCTGTGCGGCGGGCCGCTCCTCCGAGGGCCGGGGCATGATCTCCAGTTGGGTGACCGAGGCCGCGCCCTGGCGGTGTGCGGTGCCCAGGCAGTCGGCGCCGGTGTCCCCGCCGCCGATGATCACCACGTGCTTCCCGGCCACGTCGATCGGCGAGGCGACGAGGTCGCCCTCCTGCACCTTGTTGGCGAACGGCAGGTATTCCATCGCCTGGTGCACGCCGCCGAACTCGCGCCCGGGGATCGGCAGGTCGCGCGCGGCGGTGGCGCCGGCCGCGATCACCACCGCGTCGTAGCGCCGGCGCAGCTTGGCCGCGTCCAGGTCGGTGCCGATCTGCATGCCGGTGTAGAACTTGGTGCCCTCGGCGCGCATCTGTTCGATGCGCCGGTTGATGTGCCGCTTCTCCATCTTGAATTCGGGGATGCCGTAGCGCAGCAGTCCGCCGATCCGGTCGGCCCGCTCGTAGACGGCCACGGTGTGTCCGGCCCGGGTGAGCTGCTGGGCGACCGCGAGGCCGGCGGGTCCGGAGCCGATCACCGCGACGGTCTTGCCGGAGAGCCGGTCCGGCGGTTGCGGGGCGACGTTGTTGTCGTCCCACGCCCGGTCGATGATCGAGACCTCGACGTTCTTGATGGTGACCGGCGCCTGGTTGATGCCGAGCACGCACGCGGCCTCGCAGGGCGCGGGGCACAGCCGCCCGGTGAACTCCGGGAAGTTGTTGGTGGCGTGCAGGCGTTCGCTCGCGGCCTGCCAGTCGTCGCGCCAGACCAGGTCGTTCCACTCGGGGATGATGTTCCCCAGCGGGCAGCCGTTGTGGCAGAACGGGATGCCGCAGTCCATGCAGCGGCCGGCCTGTTCGGTGATGATCGGGAGCAGGGTGCGCTCCTCGTACACCTCCTTCCAGTCCCGGATGCGCACGTCGACGGGGCGCCGCGTGCCGAGCTGTTGGGGCGTGGTCAAAAAGCCCTTCGGGTCAGCCATGAACCGCCTCCATCATCTTCTGGACGATCTCGGTCTCGGGGAGACCGGCTCGCTCGGCGGCGTCCTTGGCGGCGAGCACTGCCTTGTAGTCCCTGGGCAGGATCTTGGTGAAGCGCCGGGAGGCGGCGTCCCAGTCGGAGAGCAGGGCTTCGGCGACGGCCGAGCCGGTCTCCTCGTGGTGCCGGCGCACAACGTCGTGCAGTTCGGCGCGGTCGGTGGCGTCGAGGTCCTCGACGCCCACGAGTTCGGTGTTGATGTTGTCGAGGTCGGCGTCGAGGAGGTACGCGATGCCGCCCGACATGCCGGCCGCGAAGTTGCGGCCGGTGCGGCCGAGCACGACGGCCCGGCCACCGGTCATGTATTCGCAGCCGTGGTCGCCGACGCCCTCGACGACGGCGGTGGCGCCGGAGTTGCGCACGCAGAAGCGTTCGCCGACCATGCCGCGCAGGTAGATCTCGCCGCCGGTGGCGCCGTAGCCGATCACGTTGCCGGCGATGATGTTGTCCTCGGCGGCGAAGCCGGCGGAGCGGTGGGGTCGGACGATGATCCGGCCGCCGGACAGGCCCTTGCCGACGTAGTCGTTGCCGTCGCCTTCGAGCCGCAGGGTGATGCCCTTGGGCACGAACGCGCCGAACGACTGGCCGGCGGAGCCGGTGAGCGTGATGTCGATGGTGTCGTCGGGCAGTCCGGCGCCGCGGTAGCGCTTGGTGACCTGGTGGCCGAGCATCGTGCCGACGGTGCGGTTGGTGTTTTGCACCGGCAGGTTGATGACGACCTTCTCACCGTGTTCGAGCGCGTCGGCGCTGAGCTGGATGAGCTGGTTGTCCAGCGCCTTGGCCAGCCCGTGGTCCTGCGGGCCGGTGCGGTGCAGTGCGGCGCCCTCGGGGAGCGCGGGCACGTGGAACAGCGGCGTGAGGTCGAGCCCTTCGGCCTTCCAGTGTTCGATCGCCGCGGCGGTGTCCAGGAGTTCGGCGTGGCCGACGGCCTCTTCCAGGGTGCGGAAGCCGAGTTCGGCGAGCAGTTCGCGGACCTCCTCGGCGATGAACTCGAAGAAGTTGACCACGTGGTCGGCCTGGCCGTTGTACCGCTCGCGCAGCACGGGGTTTTGCGTGGCGACGCCGACGGGGCAGGTGTCGAGGTGGCACACGCGCATCATCACGCAGCCGGAGACGACGAGCGGCGCGGTGGCGAAGCCGTATTCCTCGGCGCCGAGCAGCGCCGCGACGAGCACGTCGCGCCCGGTCTTGAGCTGGCCGTCGGTCTGCACCACGATGCGGTCGCGCAGGCCGTTGAGCAGCAGCGTCTGCTGGGTCTCGGCGAGGCCGAGTTCCCAGGGGCCGCCGGCGTGCTTGAGCGAGGTGAGCGGCGAGGCGCCGGTGCCGCCGTCGTGCCCGGAGATGAGCACCACGTCGGCGTGCGCCTTGGACACGCCCGCCGCGACCGTGCCGACGCCGACCTCGGCGACGAGCTTGACGTGCACTCGGGCCGCGGGGTTGGCGTTCTTGAGGTCGTGGATGAGCTGGGCGAGGTCTTCGATGGAGTAGATGTCGTGGTGCGGCGGCGGCGAGATGAGGCCGACGCCGGGGGTGGAGTGCCGGGTGCGGGCGACCCACGGGTACACCTTGTGCCCGGGCAGTTGGCCGCCTTCGCCGGGCTTGGCGCCCTGGGCCATCTTGATCTGGATGTCGTCGGCGTTGACCAGGTATTCGCTGGTGACGCCGAAGCGCCCGGAGGCGACCTGCTTGATCGCCGAGCGCCGCTCGGGGTCGTAGAGCCGCTCGGGGTCCTCGCCGCCCTCGCCGGTGTTGGACTTGCCGCCGAGCCGGTTCATCGCGATGGCGAGCGTCTGGTGCGCCTCCATGGAGATGGAGCCGTAGGACATCGCGCCGGTGGAGAAGCGCTTGACGATCTCGGAGATCGGTTCGACCTCGTCGATCGGGACGGGCTCGCGCACGCCGTCGCGGAAGCCGAACAGGCCGCGCAGCGTCATCAGGCGCCGGGACTGCTCGTCCACGCGCGCGGTGTACTTCTTGAAGATGTCGTAGCGGCGGGTCCGGGTGGAGTGCTGGAGGCGGAAGACGGTCTCCGGGTCGAACAGGTGCGGTTCGCCCTCGCGGCGCCACTGGTATTCGCCGCCGATCTCCAGCCGGCGGTGCGAGGGCGCGATGCCGGTGGGCGGGTAGGCCTTGGCGTGCCGGCGGGCGACCTCCTCGGCGACGATGTCGAGGCCGATGCCGCCGAGCTTGCTGGTGGTGCCGGTGAAGTATTCGGCGACGAAGTCCTCGGCGAGGCCGATGGCTTCGAAGACCTGGGCGCCGCGGTAGGAGGCGACGGTGGAGATGCCCATCTTGGACATCACCTTGAGCACGCCCTTGCCGAGCGCCTTGATCAGGTTGCGGATCGCCTGCTCGGGGGCGATGTCGCTGAGGAAGACGCCCTCGCGGACCAGGTCCTCGACGGATTCCATGGCCAGGTAGGGGTTGACCGCGGCCGCGCCGTAGCCGATCAGCAGCGCGACGTGGTGCACCTCGCGGACGTCGCCGGCCTCGACGATCAGTCCGACCCGGGTCCGGGTCTTGGTCCGGATCAGGTGGTGGTGGACGGCGGAGGTGAGCAACAGCGAGGGGATCGGCGCGTGTTCGGCGTCGGAGTGGCGGTCGGACAGCACCACGATGCGGGCGCCGTCGGCGATCGCGCGGGTGGCTTCGGCGCGAATCTCCTCGAGCCGCTTGGCCAGCGCCGCGCCGCCGCCGTCGACCGGGTAGAGCCCGGAGATGGTGACGGCCTTCAGGCCGGGCTGGTCGCCGTCGAGGTTGATGTGGATGAGCTTGGCGAGTTCGTCGTTGTCCAGCACCGGGAAGGGCAGGACGACGTTGCGGCAGTCGGCGGGCTGGGCGTCGAGGAGGTTGCCCTCGGGGCCGACGAAGCTGCCGAGCGCGGTGACCAGTTCCTCCCGGATCGCGTCCAGCGGCGGGTTGGTGACCTGGGCGAAGAGCTGCACGAAGTAGTCGAACAGCAGCCGGGGCTTGGCGGAGAGCGCGGCGATGGGGCTGTCGGTGCCCATCGAGCCGAGCGGTTCGCCGCCGGCGCGGGCCATCGGCGCGAGGATGACGCGCAGTTCTTCCTCGGTGTAGCCGAAGGTCTGCTGGCGGCGCGAGACGGAGGCGTGCGTGTGCACGACGTGCTCGCGCTCGGGCAGGTCCTCCAGGTTGATCAGGCCGGCGTGCAGCCATTCCCGGTAGGGGTGTTCGGCGGCGAGCGCGGTCTTGATCTCGTCGTCCTCGACGATCCGCCGGGCGTCGGTGTCGACCAGGAACATGCGGCCGGGCTGGAGCCGGCCCTTGCGCACGATCCGCGCGGGGTCGATGTCCAGGACGCCGACCTCGGAGGAGAGCACGACCAGGCCGTCGTCGGTGACCCAGTAGCGCGAGGGCCGCAGGCCGTTGCGGTCCAGGACGGCGCCGATCAGGCTGCCGTCGGTGAAGGTGACGCAGGCCGGGCCGTCCCACGGCTCCATGAGGGTGGAGTGGAACTTGTAGAAGGCGCGCCGGGCGTCGTCCATCGTGGCGTGGTTCTCCCACGCCTCGGGGATCATCATCAGCACGGCGTGCGGCAGCGGCCGGCCGCCGAGGTGGAGCAGTTCCAGGACCTCGTCGAAGGACGCCGAGTCGGACGCGTCGGGCGTGCAGATCGGGTACAGCCGGCTCAGGTCGCCGGGGATGAGGTCGGTGGCGAGCATGGACTCGCGCGCGGCCATCCAGTTGCGGTTGCCCTTGACCGTGTTGATCTCGCCGTTGTGCGCGATGAAGCGGTACGGGTGGGCGAGCGGCCAGGCCGGGAAGGTGTTGGTGGAGAACCGCGAGTGCACGAGGCCGATCGCGGACGCCAGGCGCCGGTCCGACAGGTCGGGGAAGAACGGCTCCAGTTGCCCCGTGGTGAGCATGCCCTTGTAGACCAGGGTGCGTGCGGACAGCGAGGCGAAGTAGACCTCGACCTCCCGCTCGGCGCGCTTGCGCAGCGCGAAGGCGAGCCGGTCGAGGGCGATCCCGGTGACGGTGTCGTCGACGCCGGCCACGAACAGTTGGGCGAAGCGCGGCATCGTGGCGCGGGCGCCGTTGCCGACGAGTTCGGGCGTGGTGGGCACCTCGCGCCAGCCGAGCACGCGCAGGTTCTCCTCGGCGGCGATGCGCTCGATGGAGGACTTGGCCCGGCCCGCGTGCACGTCGTCGTCGGGCAGGAAGGCGATGCCGACCGCGTAGCCGCCGGGGGCGGGCAGCGCGAAGCCGGCCGTCTCGCGCAGGAAGGCGTCGGGGACCTGGATGAGGATGCCCGCGCCGTCGCCGGTGTCGGGCTCGGCGCCGGTGGCGCCGCGGTGTTCCATGTTGCGCAGGACGGTCAGCGCCTGGTCGACGATGTCGTGGCTGGGCTCGCCGGTGAGCGTGGCCACGAATCCGACACCGCAGGCGTCGTGCTCGTTACGGGGGTCGTACAACCCCTGTGCCGCGGGAATCGCGGAGAAGAGGGGGCCCGAGGATGCGGGCATGGCAGGAGGCATGGGCGCTCCCGTCGTCGTCGTGGCGTGTGGTGCGCAACAGGGACGACGTTGGCCCTCTGCGATTTCGTGCAGGTTACACGATCGGTACGTCTATCCGGAACCCGGGACAAACCCGTCTCACCATGCGGTCACCAGCGGAATTCGGCCCGGCTTTCGAGCGCTGCGCCGCGCCGGTCGCCGTGGCATATCGGGTGGCTCATTCCCGACCATCCGGGCGGCGAAACCGCACGTCTCGGACCGGTACGGCGGTTGGTTTCCGGGTGGGGTCGCCGGGCTACGCGGAGGTTACGCACGCCTCACGCCGCGTTTCCGCGGCGGGTGCTTCCTATACCTGTTGCCCGATGAGCAGGCCGAGCAGATAGGTGAGTCCGCCGGCCGCCGCACCGAGCACCAACTGGCGGGTTCCGCCGAACCACCACGGCCGGGCGGTGACCCGGGAGACCACGGCGCCGGCGCCGAACAGGCCGAGGGCCGTCAGGATCAGCGCGGGCGCGAGGGTGGCCGCCCCGAGCAGGTAGGGCAGCAGCGGGAGCAGTGCGCCGACCGCGAAGAAGGCGAACGAGAAGCCGGCCGCCAGCCACGGCGAGGGCAGGTCGTGCGGGTCGACGCCCAGTTCCTCGCGGGCGTGGATCTCCAGGGCCAGCTCGGGGTCGCGGGAGAGTTGCCGGGCCACCTCGACGGCCAGGTCCTCGTCCAGGCCGCGGGCGATGTACAGCTCGGCCAGCTCGCGCTGTTCGGCCTCGGGGCTGCGGCACAGTTCGCGGCGTTCGACCTCGACCTCGGCGCGGGCCAGTTCGGCCTGGGAGGCGACCGAGGTGTACTCCCCCGCCGCCATCGAGAAGGCGCCGCCGGCCAGGCCGGCCAGTCCGGTGACCACGACGGTCCTGGGGGTGGCGTCGCTGCCGACGATGCCGGAGATGAGCGCGAAGTTGGAGACCAGTCCGTCCATCGCGCCGAACACGGCCGGGCGCAGCCGGCCGCCGCCGATGTCGCGGTGGGTGTGGTCGATGCCGTCCTGGTGTCCGAGCTCGGGGGCGGGGTCGGGCACCTCGGCGGCTATGTGGCTGGTCTTCACGGTCGTTCGGCCCTCTCGTCACGCTGGGGCCACGACGCTACCGTTTCGCCGGCGGGTGCCGCCGGCCAGGAAAGGCTGTCCGAACCCGCAGGTGGGCGCGGGTTCGGACGGCCTTCGCGGGCGTGGGTCGATCAGCCCTTGTCGGCGGCCTTGCGCGGGCCGGACCCGGCGTGCTCCTCGGCGGCGTCCGAGCCGGGCTCGGCGTCGGTCGCCACCGCATCCGCGTCGACGGGGGCGGGGCGGTCGGACTTGCCGAGGTCGACGACGCCCTCCTTCGCGTCCGCGTCGACCGGATCCGGGTCGGCGACCTTCGCGTCGCTCCCGGCCGCCTCCGCGTTGTCCCCGTCCTGCCGGTCGTGTCCGCGCAGCGTCTCCGGGGCCTCGCGGCCGGGGTGTTTGCGCGCCGAGATCCAGATGTAGGCGAGGGCGCCGGCGAAGACGAGGATCGACGTCCAGTTGTTCAGCCGCATGCCGAGCACGTGTTCGGCGTCGTCGACGCGCATGTATTCGATCCAGAACCGGCCCACCGTGTAGCCCGCGACGTAGAGCGCGAACGCCCGACCGTGGCCCAGCCTGAAGCGGCGGTCGGCCCAGATCACCAGCGCGGCGACGCCGATGCACCACAACGACTCGTACAGGAACGTCGGGTGGAAGGTGTCGCCGCGGCCGGGTTCGACCACGTTGTGGTCGCCGTCGATCTTCACCGCCCAGGGGAGGTCGCTCGCGCGGCCGTAGAGCTCCTGGTTGAACCAGTTGCCCCAGCGGCCCACCGCCTGGGCGAGCACGATGCCGGGCGCGAGCGCGTCGGCCAGCGCGGGCAGCGGGATGCCCCGGCGCCGGCAGCCGATCCAGGCGCCCACCGCGCCGAGCGCGATCGCCCCCCAGATGCCGAGGCCGCCCTTCCAGACGGCGAACGCCTGCATGGGGTCGCCGCCGTCGCCGAAGTACGGCTCCGGAGTGGTGAGGACGTGGTAGAGGCGGCCTCCGACGAGGCCGAAGGGCACCATCCACACGGCGATGTCGCCGACCGTGCCGGCGCGACCGCCGCGGGCGACCCAGCGGCGCTCGCCGAGCCAGATCGCGAGGACGACACCGAGGATGATGCACAGCGCGTAGCCGCGCAGCGGGATCGGACCGAGGTCGATCTGTCCGCGCGAGGGGCTGGGAATGAATGCGAGGTCCATGGCGGATACGACGCTACCGGGTGCGGGGGCGAACGTGTGCCGGCGGGCACGTGCGAACGGGCGCGATCCCGGGATTTTCCGGGTCGCGCCCGTGCGTGCGGCGACGGAGGGGAACTACTTGATCGCCGCCAGGATCTGCGCGCGCACCTCGTCGGGGGTGGCCAGGCCGCGGCCCTTGACGATCAGGTCGATGGTCTTGCCGTTGATGCCCGCGGTCGGGGTGCCGGTGACGCGGGTGTCGCCGATCTTGGCGTTTTGGAACGCGTCCTCGACCTTGTTCACCCACCCGGCGTGGCTCAGGTCGTTCACGCACTGGTCGAAGGCCGGCGAGCGCAGGCCGTCGACCTTGCCCGCGAGGTCGACCAGATAGGACCGGTTGCCGAACTTGTCGTTCAACTCGTCCGGCTGGTTCGCGAAGAGCGTGTCGTGGTACTGCGCGAACTTGCCCGCGGTCTGGGCGCACCCGGCCGCGTTGGCCGCGTACTTGGAGCCGTTGCCGCCGAGCTTGCCGTCCAGGAACGAGGCGATGTGGTAGTCGATCTTGATCGTGCCGGCGTCGGCCATCTGGCGCAGGGTGGGGCCGAGCGCCTTCTCCACCTCGTGGCAGATCGGGCAGCGGAAGTCCTCGTACATGATCAGCGAGGGGGCGTTGGGGTTGCTGCCCACCGAGATGCCCAGGCCGTCCGCGGACAGGTTGGGCGGGGCGCTGTAGGGCTTGCCGAGCGCTTCCTTCCAGGGCCCCTTCTTCTTGTTGGTCTTGGACGTGCCGACGATCACGCCGATGATGGCGACGACCGCGAGGACGGCCACGACGGCGCCGGCGATGATCAGCACCCGCTTGCGCTTGGCTTCCGCCTGTTGCCGGGCGCGCTCCTGGGCCATCCGCTCGCGCGCGGTGCGCTTGCCTGCCGAATTCTTCGAGCTCACGTGATCTCAGGGCCTTTCAGTTCCCGGGTTCCGGGGTTCCGGTTCGCGTCCCCGCGGTACTCGTCCGCGTCCGTGTGCGCCTCGTCCTCGTCGGCGTCCTCGTCGTCCTCGTCCTCGTCCTCGAAGTCCTCGGCGTAGGGCGGTTCCTCCGGGAACAGCCAGGCGTCGGCGGACAGCCGAGTGCGGGGGAAGGCGATCAGCCAGATCGCGAGCAGCAGGAAGCCGCAGTCCCGCAGGATCTCCTCGAGATACGCGGTCTTGTCCGGCTCGACCGGACCGCCGCCGCCGAAGCAGCCGCAGTCGATCGCCAGGCCGCGCGCCCACGCCTGGGCGATGCCCGCGATGAACACGAGCAACAGCAGCGCGGACAGGGACGCGACGAGCCGGGTGCCCAGGCCGAGCACCAGGAGCAGGGCCAGGCCCAGTTCCAGGTAGGGCAGGGCGTAGCCGACGGGGTCGACCAGCCCGTCGGGCAGCACGTCGTAGCCGCGGACCGCGTAGGCGGCCTGGTCGGGGTCGAGTGCCTTCTCCCAGCCGGCGTACGCCCAGACGAAGGCCAGGCCGAGCCGGACGGCGAGGCCGATCCACGGCACGTACGGCCGCAGACCGGCGAGCGGGCCTGCCGCTCTCGCCCCGGTCGGGCCGACCGCGGTCGCGCTCATCGCTCGGCCGCCGGCTCGATCGTCTTGCTTCCCACGGTCTGACCTCCGTCACGACGGGTGAGGTTCAGGGACGGCCGGTCCGCTGGTCCCCCGCGCCCGGACCGGCACATGTCCTGTCTAACCGGCCGAAGGCGTCTGAGGTTCCTGTCCGAGCGCCGCCTTACCACTCCCGGGGTTCCCCAGGCGTTGGTCGAGCAGTTCACGAAGGTTGTCGGGCGAACGCATGGCCGAGTTCCCGGAGTCCAAAATCTTTCCGTCGACGGCGATCGCGGGCGTGGCGGAGACGCCGGAGCGTTCGAACGTGCTCTCGGTGGAGCTCACCCAGGCGGCGTTGGCGTCGGTGTTCACGCACGCGTCGAAGGTCTCGCCGCGCAGGCCCTGGACCTGGCCGGCCAGGTCCAGGAGGCGGCCGGCGGTGTAGCCGTCCTCGGACTCGTCCGGCTGGTTCTCGAACAGCACGGCGTGGTATGCGGCGAACTTGCCGGTGTCGACCGAGCAGCGCGCGGCGTTGGCGGCCTTGACCGACCCGGTGCCGCCGAGTTTGCCGTCCAGGAAGGACGCGATGTGGTAGTCGACCTTGATCTTCCCGGCTTGGACGTAGTCGGCGAGCAGGGGTCCGAAGCCCGCCTCGAACCGCTTGCAGAACGGGCAGCGGAAGTCCTCGTACACGGTGACGGTGACCGGGGCCGCGTCGCCGCCGACGCGGATGGTGCCGTCGGCCCGTACGGTGGCGGGCAGGCTCGCGAGGTCGACGTCGCGGATGGCCGCCTTGGCGCCCGTCGGCTGTGCCGCGGGGCCGGAGTCCTCGCTCTTGCTCTCGTTGCCCGTGGTGAGCACGACGCCCAGGACGGCGGCCAGCACCGCGACCACGAACACGCCGACGACGGCGAGGATGACGGGCGTTCGGTTGGTCCTGGTCTTGGCGCTCAACGCGGGTTCCTCCGATGGGGGTTGGGGCGGGATGGCACGCGGCATGCCGACGGCCGCCGCTGGAGTGCTGCGGCGGCCGTCGGTCAGCCGGTGCTCATTTTGATGGGTTTTTACACGGGGTGTGACCTTTGGGGGCGGTCAGCGTTTGCGCACGCCCTCGGCGAGTTCGCCGGCCAGGGCGCGGACGGCGTCCAGGCCGGCCTGTTCGTTCGGCGCGTCCAGGAGGGCGCGGACGAAGGCGGAGCCGACGATGACGCCGTCGGCGTAGCCGGCCACCTCGGCCGCCTGGGCGGCGGTGGAGACGCCCAGGCCCACGCACACCGGCAGATCGGTGGTGGCGCGGGTGCGGGCGACCAGGTCGCCCGCGAGCGTGCTCACCGAGGCGCGCGCGCCGGTGACGCCCATCACCGAGGCGGCGTAGACGAAGCCGCCGCAGTGCCGGGTGGTGTAGGCGATGCGCTCGTCGGAGGAGGACAGCGCGACCAGGAAGATCCGGTCCAGCCGGTGCGCGTCGGTGGCGGCGATCCACGCGTGTGCCTCGTCCGGGATCAGGTCGGGGGTGATCACCCCGCTGCCGCCGGCCGCGGCCAACTCGCTCGCGAACCGCTCGACGCCGTAGCGCTCGATCGGGTTCCAGTAGGACATCACCAGCGTGGCGGCGCCGGTTTCGGCGACCGCGCGCACGTTCTCGATCACGTGGCGGGTGTTGGTGCCGTGCGCCAGCGCGTGTTCGACGGCGCGCTGGATGACGGGCCCGTCCATCTGCGGGTCGCTGTAGGGCAGGCCGACCTCGATGATGTCGCAGCCGCCCTCGACCATCGCGCGCATCGCGGCGGCGGAGCCCTCGACGGAGGGGTAGCCCGCCGGGAGGTATCCGACCAGCGCGGCGCGGTTCTCCGCGCGGGCCGCGGCCAGCACCTCGGTGAGCCTGGTGGTGGTGCCGGTGCCGGTCACGACTGCTCCGCTTCCGCGTCGAGGAGATCGAAGTACTTGGCGGCGGTGTGCATGTCCTTGTCACCGCGCCCGGAGAGGTTGACCAGGATGGTCGCGTCGGGGCCGAGTTCGCGCCCGACCTCGATCGCGCCGGCCAGGGCGTGCGCCGATTCGATCGCCGGGATGATGCCCTCGGTGCGGCACAGCAGCCGGAACGCCTCCATCGCGGGGGCGTCGTCGATCGGCCGGTAGATCGCCCGGCCGGTCTGGTGCAGCCAGGCGTGCTCGGGTCCGACGGCCGGGTAGTCCAGGCCCGCCGAGATCGAGTGCGACTCCTGCGTCTGCCCGTACTCGTCCTGGAGCAGGTAGGTGCGCGCGCCGTGCAGTACGCCGATCGAGCCGCCGGTGATCGAGGCGGCGTGCCGTCCGGTCTCCACGCCGTCGCCGCCCGCCTCGAAGCCGTACAGCCGCACGCCCTCGTCGGGGATGAACGCGTGGAACGCGCCGATCGCGTTGGAGCCGCCGCCCACGCACGCGCAGACCGCGTCGGGCAGCTTCCCGGTCAGGTCGAGCACCTGCTGCCGGGCCTCGACCGAGATCACCCGGACGAAGTCGCGGACCATGGCCGGGAAGGGGTGCGCGCCGGCCGCGGTGCCGAGCAGGTAGTGGGTGGTGTCGACGTTGGCGACCCAGTCGCGCAGCGCCTCGTTGATCGCGTCCTTGAGGGTGCGCGAGCCGATCGCCACCGGGATCACCTCGGCGCCGAGCACCCGCATCCGGGCCACGTTGAGCGCCTGCCGTTGGGTGTCGAGTTCACCCATGTAGACGACGCACTCGATGCCGAGGAGCGCGCACGCGGTGGCGGTGGCCACGCCGTGCTGGCCGGCTCCGGTCTCGGCGATCACCCGGGTCTTGCCCATGCGCTTGGTCAGGATGGCCTGGCCGAGCACGTTGTTGATCTTGTGCGAGCCGGTGTGGTTGAGGTCCTCGCGCTTGAGGATGATCCGCGCGCCGCCGGCGTGCTCGGCGAAGCGGGGTGCCTCGGTGATGATGCTCGGGCGGCCGGCGTAGTCACGCAGGAGGCCGGTGAACTCGGCCTGGAACTGCGGGTCGTCCTTGGCCTTCTCGTAGGCGGCGGTCAGCTCGTCGAGGGCGGCGATCAGCGCCTCGGGCAGGAACCGCCCGCCGAAGACGCCGAAGTGGCCGGAGGGATCCGGCTGTGGGGCAGTGCTGGACATGCGGGGTCCTTGTCGGTGTGGCATGCCGCGGGACGGCACGTTGCTGACGGGTGGGTCAGGAAACGTGTCGGCGCCATCGGCTGCCGGGCACCTGGCCGGGCTCGCAGCCGATCACGTACCGCACGCGGCGGCCACGCGCCCGGCGGGCGGGCGCGCGACAGCCGCGGGGCTTGCAGCCCCGGGCCAGTCGCGGGTCCATGCTCATCGTGCCCGCGCCCTCAGCCGCGCCCGTGCCGGATCGCCGGGTGGGCGCCGGCGGCGACCAGGTCGGCGACCGAGCTGCGCGGGTCGCGACCGGTGACCAGCGACTCGCCGACCAGGACTGCGTCGGCGCCGTTGTTGGCGTAGGCGATCAGGTCGTGCGGGCCGCGCACGCCGGACTCGGCGATGCGCACGCAGGTGTCCGGGATCAGCGGGGCGATCCGGGCGAAGTTGTTGCGATCCACCTCGAGGGTCTTGAGGTTGCGCGCGTTGACCCCGATCACGGTGGCGCCGGCGTCGAGCGCGCGGGCGGTCTCCTCCTCGTCGTGGACCTCCACGATCGTGGTGAGACCGATCGAGCGGGAGCGCTCGATCAACGAGATCAGCGCGTTCTGCTCCAGGGCCGCGACGATCAGCAGGGCGACGTCGGCGCCGTGCGCGCGGGCCTCCCACAGCTGATAGCTCGTCACCATGAAGTCCTTGCGCAGGACCGGGATGTCGACCGCGGCGCGGACCGCGTCGAGGTCGTCGAGCGAGCCGCCGAAGCGGCGCTGCTCGGTGAGCACGCTGATCACGGAGGCGCCGCCGGACTCGTAGTCGGCGGCGAGGCCCGCCGGGTCGGCGATCGCGGCGAGCGCGCCCTTGGAGGGGCTGGAGCGCTTGACCTCGGCGATGACGGCGATGCCGTCGCCGCGCAGGATGCTCTCCGCGTCGCGGGGCGCCGGCGCCTGGACCGCGAGTTCCTTGATCTCGTCAAGGGATACGCGGGCCTGTCGTTCGGCGAGGTCGGCGTTGACGCCGTCGATGATCTCGTCGAGCACAGTCACGCCCTACATCCCCTCGTTCGTCCGGAGAACCTGCTCCCCCGGCCCTTCGATGGTATAGGCCGATTCGAACAGACCCGACACATCGCACCGCCGAGGAGGTGGGGGCAGCATACGGCGTCGCACGGTCGGTCCGTGCGCACGGTCCGACTCACGGAACCGCCGCCGATCACTGTGCGTCAGGGGGCGAGCGCCGCGCCGAAGGGCAGGTCGCGAACGATCCAGAAGACCAGTACGACGGCGAGCAGCGCCCGCAACCAGCGAGGATCGGCCAACGTGCGCCGCGGCTCGCCGCGCCCGGTACGCACCGCCCAGCGCAGCCACAACCACCCGATCAGCGGGAAGAGCGCGACCGCCAGCGCGTTGTAGCCCAGCGCCGCCGGCAGGTCGAGGTGGGTGAGCGCGTGCACGCAGCGCAGCCCGCCGCACCCGGGGCAGGGCAGGCCGGTGATCACCAGGTAGGGGCAGGACGGGTAGTGGCCGCTCTCGCGCGGATCCACCAGGCCCACATAGGTGGTGGCGGCCGCGAGCACCGCCAGGCTCGTGGCCGGAAGCGCCAGGTTGCGCAGCCGGAATCCGGTGCTCGGCGCGGGGCGGGCGGGCATGCTCACGGAGTCATTGTGCCGTCGGGGCGCGCCGTCACAGGTCACCCAGCGTGTCTTTCCACCCCAACAGGAAGACGCCGACCATCCAAGTGGTCCAGAAGATCACCCCGAGCAGGACGGTCCCGATCGTCCAGTTGCGCGCCCGCAGCGAGGCGAGCCGGGCGCCCGCCACATCCCCGCGCTGCCACCGCTCGTTGACGCTGGTCGCCGCGAGCAGCGCCGGAACCCCGGCCAGAAAACAGCAGAAAACGGTCGCCACGACCGCCCAGGCGAGGTAGTTGTCGGGCGCCCCCGGCGGCGGCCCGGCGGGCGGCGGCGTGGTGGGCGGCCCATAGGGCGGCACGGCATGCCCGAACGGCCGAGGCGGCGCATTCCACTCCCGAGGCCGATCCCCACCACCGGGAGCCCCCGGGTAGCCGTACGCCACTTTCCCCCCTAGGCCGACAACCCAACCCTAGAACACCCCACCCACCACCACCCGAAAACCCACCCTCAAGCCCCCAGACCCGACCGGCACACGACCCCAAGCAACAAAAGCCGCCCAAACCCACGCAGCCCGACGGGCATTCGAAGCCAAACAGCCCAGCCGACCCTCAAGCCCAAACACCCAACCGACGCTCGAACCCACTCAGCCCGGCCGGCGCTTGAGGCCAAGCAACCCAACCGACGCCCGAGCCCACTCAGCCCGGCCGGCGCTCAAGCCCAAGCAACCCAACCGACGCTCAAGCCCAAGCACCCAACCGACACCCGAGCCCACTCAGCCCGGCCGGCGCTTGAGGCCAAATAGCCCGGCCGGCGCTTGAGGCCAAAGGCTGCCGCACGGCCCGAGTGCGTTCGAGGCCAAAGGCCGCCGCACGGCCCGGGTGCGTCAGCGACGCGCGGGCGCAGCCCCAAGCCCACCCATCCGCATCCCCGCCCCGGCGATGCAGCCGACCAACACCACCGCGGCCCCGACCCAGAAAAGCATCACGTTGGCCGCGATCATCGCGACACCCGAGACGGTGCAACCGATCAGCGCCAGTATGGTCACGGTCCAGGCCGCGGGGGTGCTGCCGTGGTTTCCGGCTTGCGACGACATCGATCGACTCCTTCGGCTTCACAACTGACTGCTCACGCGTAGGCGCGCGGGTCGCACCCGCGCGATCCTTATTGTCACCCGCCCGGAGCAGTGCTCAGCGCGTGGGGTCCTCGCCCCGGTCCAACGCGTTCCACAGGTCCGCGTTGGTCGCGGTACCCCGCCGGACCTCGGCCCCCCGCCCCGCCGGCGCCTCGTAGCGGTTGGACATTCCGGGCCAGCGCCGCCCGCGGACCACCACGAACAGCCCGGCCAGCACGATCAGCACACCGCCCACGGCCGCGAACCACGGCCAGACCGCGTGGCTCACGTCCACCGCCCGCACCCCCTCGACGGCCGCCTTCTTCGCCGCCTCGCCGTCCACCGCCGAGGTGTCGCGAGCGCCCTGCACCGCCAGCACCGTGACCCCGGCCCCCGCCAGCGCGATCAGCGCGCCGATCAGCGTGCGGCCGACGGTCCGGGTCGCGAGGATCGCCAGGCCCCCCGCCAGGCCGAGCAGCGCGAGCGCCGAGGTGGCCTTGTTGATCGTGTTGCCGCTCGCGTGCACCGCGATGTGCGAGCCGTGCACCAGCGCCGTGCCCTCGGCCCAGGTGCGTCCCGCCACCGAGAGCACGACGGCCGCGCCGGCAAGGACCAGCAACACCGCGGCGGTCAACTCACGCCGGGCGGCCTTGCGTTCGCGCACGGCGACGTCCACCGGCTCGGCCGCCCCGGCCTCGGGTTCGGCCGCCTCGGCGGTCGGCGCCCCGCCCGGCGATCGGTCGTCCGTCTCGGTGCCGCGGCGCGCCGCGCCGGCCTCGGTCCTCGCGTCGGTCATGCATCCAGCATGAACCACGCCTCGCCGGGCCTTGACCCGGGTCGGGTCCACGCCCCACCAGGGCGCCCCACCGGAGCATCCCGCTCCGTCAGGACGCCGGGCCCTCGTGCGCCGGTGCCAGCGTGGCCGCGATCGCCACCGCGCGCAGCACCGCCGCCGCCTTGTTGCGGCACTCCACGTCCTCGGCCTCCGGCGACGAGTCGGCGACCACACCCGCACCCGCCTGGACGTAGGCGACGCCGTCGCGGATCAGCGCGGTGCGGATCGCGATCGCGGTGTCGAGGTCGCCGGCGAAGTCCACGTAGCCCACACAGCCGCCGTACAGCCCGCGCCGGGTCGGCTCGAAGTTCTCGATGATCTCCATCGCCCGCGGCTTGGGCGCGCCGGACAGGGTGCCCGCCGGGAAACACGCGGCGAACACGTCGAGCGCGGTGCGCCCCGGCGCCAACTCGCCCACCACCGTGGACACGATGTGCATCACGTGGCTGTAGCGCTCGACCGACATGAAGTCGACCACCTCGACCGTGCCGGGCGCGCAGACCCGGCCCAGGTCGTTGCGACCCAGGTCGACGAGCATCAGGTGTTCGGCGCGTTCCTTCGGGTCGGCCAGCAACTCCTCGGCGAGCGCGGCGTCCTCGGCGGGTGTGGCGCCGCGATGGCGGGTGCCCGCGATCGGGTGCACCATCGCCCGCCCCTCCTCGACCTTGACCAGCGCCTCGGGGCTGGAGCCGACCACGTCGAACCCGCCCTCGGCGCCGCCGTCGGGGCCGGGCATCCGGAACAGGTACATGTACGGGCTGGGGTTGGTCGCCCGCAGGATCCGGTACACGTCCAGCGCGCCGGCCTCGGTGGGCATCTCGAAGCGCTGGGAGAGCACGATCTGGAACGCCTCGCCGGCCCGGATCTCCTCCTTGGCCGCGGCCACCGCCTTGCGGTACTCGGCCGAGCCCCAGGGGCCGACCGCCTCGGCCGGCGCCGCACGCTCGAACGCCGCGGCGGCCAGTCCGGTCGGCCGGGCCAGGTCCGCGGTCATCGCGTCCAGCCGGGCCACCGCCGCCCGATACGCCTCGTCCACGCCCGACTCGCGGTTGTCGTGGTTGATCGCGTTGGCGATCAGCAGCACGCTGCCGTCCACGTGGTCGAGTACCGCGAGGTCGGTGGCCAAGAACATCATCAGTTCGGGGATCCGCAGGTCGTCCACGCTCGACTCGGGCAGCCGTTCCAACCGGCGCACGATGTCGTACCCGAGGTAGCCGACCATCCCGCCGGTCAGCGGCGGCAGGTCCAGGCCCGGGACGCCGTGCGGGGTGTGCAGCGCCTCCATCGTGGCCCGCAGCACCTCCAGCGGGTCGCCGTCCACCGGCACGCCCACCGGCGGGGTGCCCAACCAGCGGGCCCGACCGGCCACTTCGGTGAGCATCGCCGCGCTGCGCACGCCCACGAACGAATAGCGGGACCAGGAGCGGCCGTTCTCCGCGGATTCGAGCAGGAAGGTGCCGGGCCGCTCGGCGGCGAGCTTGCGGTACAGCCCCACGGGCGTGTCGCCGTCGGCCAGGAAGCGCCGGGTGACGGGGATGACGCGCCGGTCGCGGGCGAGTTCCCGGAAGGTGTCCGGGTCGGGGGTGACGGTTCCGGTTGTCATGGCGAGCGCAATCTCCCGGGCGGCGGGTCGGCGGAGGGGACCGGTCCGGCGGCCGGACGGTCGCGAGGCGACGGGCGGGGGCGGACGGTCAGGAGGAGACCGGCAGGACGTCGGCGTCGAAGCAGGTGCGCGCGCCGGTGTGGCACGCGGCGCCGGTCTGCTCGACCCGCACGAGCACCGCGTCGCCGTCGCAGTCGAGGGCGGCCGAGACCACCTTCTGCACGTGGCCCGAGGTGTCGCCCTTGACCCAGTATTCCTGCCGGCTGCGGCTCCAATAGGTGCACCGGCCGGTGGTGAGCGTGCGGTGCAGCGCCTCGTCGTCCATCCAGCCGACCATCAGCACCTCGCCCGTGTCGCTCGCCTGGGCGACGGCGGCGATCAGGCCGTCGGGGTCGCGCTTGAGGCGGGCGGCGATGCTCGGATCGAGGTCGGACGGCCGCGCGGGCGGGTGGGAGGCACCGGTCATGCGCGCATTGTCGCAGACCCGCGCGGGCCGGCCGCGCGAGCGTTCACAGGCCGGTATCGGCCGCGCGCAGCGCCCGCACCGCGTCCGGGTCGCCGGTGACCTCGACCCGGGCGTGCTCCTTGCGGCCGAACAGGTACAGCAGCAGTTCGGCCGGGTGTCCGGCCAGCGTGACCACGGGGCTGCCCTTGTGGATCGGCTGCGCCGGCTCGTCGGCACCGGTGTCGGTGCGGCGCAGCGCCACTCCCACCGGCACCCCGCGCAGCGCGATCCGCGAGGAGCCCTTGGCCCGCTTCCACAGGATCTCGGTGAGCGCGGGGTCCAGCTCGCGCGGTTCGGCGCCGCCGGGCTGGGCCCGCCGGACGTCCTCCAGGTGGATGAAGTACTCCATCGTGTTGGCCGCCGCGTCCACGCCGGGGATGCCGAACGCGGACAGCGTCGGCGGCCCGTCGGCGACCAGGCGCACGCTCTGCTCGTACGGCTTGGCCGCCTGCCGCAGCCGCACCCGCTCGGTGTGTCCGGCGAGCGGCTTGAAGACCAGGCCCGGTCCCGAGTCCGGGCGGCGTTCGCGGACCACGAGGTGGGCCGCGAGGTCGCGGGTGGTCCAGCCCTCGCACAGGGTCGGCGCGTCCGGTCCGAGGACGCGCAGCAGTTCGGCGAGCGCGGCGCGTTCGGCGCGGGCGTGGGAAGTCGGCATGTGCCGATCCTTCGGCCCGCGCCGGACGAAATCAAGGGGCGCCACCCGTGACGGGCCCGGTCACGGCGAGGCGGCCACCGGTCCCGGCTCCTTGGGGTGGTCGGTCTTTTGCTGCGCGCTCAGCCAGCGCAGCGCGTCGGGCAGCACCGTCTGCCAGGTCTTGAAGTTGTGCCCGCCGGTGGGCAGGACCAGGGTGTCCACCTTGAGCGGCGGCTTGGCCAGCTTTTGGAACTCCCTGGTGTCGGCGAGGTTGGGCTCACCGCTCTCGCTGCTGGTGAGCAGGAGGCTGACGGGCGGCATGGGCATGTTCTTCAGCCGCCACAGCAGGTCGTTCTGGTTGCGGTAGGCCTTGCTGCCGCCGTACAGGTCGCCGGTGTCGCCGTCGGCGGGGGCGCCGTAGTCGGCGGAGAGCGCGACGCCGGCGCCGATCCGGTCCGAGTTGAGCATCGGCAGTTTGGCCGCGCAGTAGCCGCCGGTGGAGTCGCCGAGCATGGCCCAGCCGCGCGGTCCCGGGGCGACCCGGTAGGCCTGGTTTATCGCCTCGGGCAGGTCCTGGCTGAAGAACATGCCGACCTGCGGGCCACCGGGCACGTCGGTGCACTCGGTGTCGCGGTCGAGGCCGACGCTCGGCTTCATCATCACGTAGATGGTGGGCTGGACCCGGCCGGCGGCGATCTCGTTGGCGGCGATCTTGGGCAGCTCCAGGCGGGTGACCAGGTTGCGCTCGTTGCCGGGGTAGCCGGTGAGCGTGACCACGACGGGGAAGCGCCGGTCCTTGTACTGGGCCTGGAAGTATTGCGGCGGCAGGTAGACGAGCGCGGGTGTGCCCATCCCGCTGCGTCGTCCGACCAGGTCGACCTGCATGATCTGGCCCGCGACCTGGGGGTTGCTCCCCTGCGGGACGTCTATCGTCTCGGTGCCCTTCTCCTTGACCAGCTTGGGCATGTCGCCGGGGCCGGTCTCGCCGAAGTTCAGCACCGGTTTGCCGGTGCGCCCGAACAGGTCGTCCCAGGTCGTATAGAAGACGAAGTAGCGGTTGCCGATCACCGCGACCGTGGCCAGGAGCAGGACCTGCGTGCTCAGCAGGATGCCGACCCGGCCCAGGATGGGCACCACGTGCTGGCGGGAGAGTTTGGGCCAGAAGAACACGGCCGCCGACGCCGCCGCGACGGTGACGAGGCACAGCAGGATGATCAGTTTGAGGCTGGTGAGGCCCACAGCGGCGTCCTCGGTCTATCGATCATGGTCAGGGCACGCCCGTGGAGACGAGCCCGACCCGGGGTTTGGTTGCGGGTAACCGCGGCGTCGCGAGCCCGTTCGCCGGGGGGCGCCCGAAACAGGGTGACATGCGGGAATGGTCTGCTCCAATCCGCCCGGAGGCCGGTGATCCGGATCGAGGCGGCGGGGCGGACGGGGAATCGGCACGGTCGGCGGCGCCTTGTACGTTCATCGGACAAACATCGTCGACAGCCCCGTTCGCGGCGGCTTCGTTCCCATGGATTCCGGTGAATCCATGGCAATCCGCGTGAAAGTGAGCCCCGTGGCGGACAAGGTCGTTCTGCGACAAGGACTGCGCGTACTCGGCGTCGCGATCCGCGAGGAACCTCGGATCTTCGCCGCCGCGGTGAGCGCGAGCGCGGTGTACGGCGTGATGACGGTGGGCTCGGCGCTGGTGCTCGGGCGGGTCACCGACGACGTGATCATCCCGGCCTTCCGCGACGGGCACACCACGGCGGGCGCGCTGATCGGCGCGTTCGCGGCGGTGTTCGGCGTCGCGCTGCTCAAGGCGTTCGGCGTGATCGGTCGGCGGTTGTGGGCGGGCGTGATGCAGTACCGCCTCCAGGCCACCTTCCGCCGCCGGGTCACCCGGCAATACCTGCGGCTGCCGCTCGCCTGGCACCACCGCCACCCGACCGGCACGCTGCTGTCCAACGCGAACGCCGACGTCGAGGCGGCGTGGAACCCGGTGGCGCCGCTGCCGATGGCCACCGGCGTGGTGGTGATGCTGTTCGTCGCGGCGATCTCGATGGTGATCACCGACTGGGCGCTGGCCCTGGTCGGCTTCGTGATCTTCCCGGCGATCGCCGCGCTCAACATCGTCTATCAGCGCAGGCAGGGGCCGCTGGCGATGCGCGCGCAGGAGTTGCGCGCCGACGTCGCGGAGATCGCGCACGAGAGCTTCGACGGCGCGCTCGTGGTCAAGACGCTGGGCCGGGAGAGCGAGGAGACCACCCGGTTCGCGGCGGCGTCGCGGGAGTTGGCCGACGCGAACATCGCGGTGGGCCGGGTCCGGGCGCTGTTCGATCCGATCCTGGAGGCGCTGCCCGGCTTCGGCGTGCTGCTGGTCCTGGTGGTCGGCACGGTCCGGGTCTCGCACGGCAACCTGGCCCCGGGCGACCTGGTACAGGTCGCCTACCTGTTCACCCTGTTGGCCTTCCCGGTCCGGGCGATCGGCTGGCTGCTCGGCGACATGCCGCGCTCCGTGGTCGGCTACGACCGGGTCCGCGGCGTGCTGGACGCCGAGGGCGAGCACACCTACGGCGAGACCGAGGGCGGCGACGCGGCGGCCGGTCCGGCCCGCCTGGAGGCGCGCGCGGTGCGCTTCGGCTACAGCGACGACACCGACGTGCTGCACGACGTGGCCTTCGATGTCGAACCCGGGCGCACCATCGCCGTCGTCGGCCCGACCGGATCCGGCAAGTCCACCCTGGTCTCGCTCCTGGTCCGGCTGGTCGACCCGGTGGACGGCGGGATCCTGCTCGACGGCACCGACCTGCGCGACTACCGGCGGGGCGGGATCGCGGCCACCGCCGCGCTGGTCCCCCAGCAGGCGTTCCTGTTCGACGACAGCGTCCGCGACAACATCACCCTGGGCCTGGATCTGGACGACGCCGCGGTGCACGAGGCGCTGCGGATCGCCCAGGCCGACTTCGTCGCCGCGCTGCCCGACGGCCTGGACACCCAGGTCGGCGAGCGCGGCACCACCCTCTCCGGCGGCCAGCGTCAGCGGATCGCGCTGGCCCGGGCGCTGGTGCGCCGACCACGCCTGCTCGTCCTGGACGACGCCACCTCCGCGGTGGACCCGCGCGTGGAGGCGGCCATCCTGCACGGGCTGCGCGACGCGGGACCGGCCACGGTGGTCGTGGTCGCCTACCGCAAGGCCACCATCGCGCTCGCCGACGAGGTGGTCTACATCGAGGGCGGCCGGGTGCTCGACCGCGGCCCGCACCACACGCTCCTGGAGCGCTCGGTGGGCTACCGCCGCCTGGTCAACGCGTACGAACGCGCCGCGCGCGAGGACGCGGAGCGGGAACTCGACACCGACATCGACGTCAGCGAGGCCGAGGAGGCCACGGCTTCATGAGTATCGCCACCGCCGTGCCCAAGCCGGCCGAACCCGAACCCGAACCCGAGCCGGAGACGAAGTCGGGCTCCCGAATAGCCGCCGACGCCGACAAGCCGATCGAGTCGGGTCTGAGCGTGCTGCGCCGCGGCCTGCGGATGACTCCGGAGTTCACCGAGGGTCTGATCGTCACCCTGCTGCTGGCCGTGATCGGCACGGCCGGCCGGATCGTGGTGCCGCTGGCCGTGCAGCAGACCATCGACCGGGGTCTGCGCGCCGACGCCGGCCCCGACCTGACCGTGGTACGCACCATGGCCGCGCTCGCCGCGCTCGCGGTGGTGGTCACCGCGGTGTCCGCGTACGCGATGAACGTGCGGCTGTACCGCACCAGCGAGCGCGGCCTGTCCACGATGCGGGTGGCCGCCTTCCGGCACATCCACGACCTGTCCACGCTGCACCAGCAGTCCGAGAAGCGCGGCTCGCTGGTCTCGCGGGTGACCGGCGACGTGGACACGATCAGCCGATTCATCCAGTTCGGCGGCCTGTTGCTGATCGTCAGCGTCGGGCAGATCGCGCTGGTGACGGTGCTGATGTTCGTCTACTCCTGGCAGTTGACCCTGCTGGTGTGGGTGTGCTTCGCGCCGCTGTACTTCTTCATGCGCGCGGTACAGAAGCGGATCGCCGCCGCGTACTCGCACGTGCGCGTCGCCATGGGCCGGATGCTCGGCGCGATCTCGGAGCCGGTGGTGGGCGCCGCGATCGTGCGCGCGCACGGCATCGAGGAGCGCACCGCGCGCCGGATCGACGAGTCGGTCGACGCGCACCGCGACGCGCAGACCCGGGCCCAGTTGTTCGTCGCGTTGACCTTCCCGATGGGCGAGTTCGTGGTCGGCCTGGCCAACGGGCTTGTGGTGGTGGTCGGGGTGTGGCTGGGCATCGACGGGCAGCTCAGCGTGGGCGAGCTGGTCGCGTTCCTGTTCCTGGTCACGTTGTTCGTGGGCCCGGTGCAGATGGGCGTGGAGATTCTGAACGAGGCGCAGAACGCGCTAGCGGGCTGGCGTCGGGTGCTGGAGGTGCTGGACGCGGAGCCGGACATCGCCGATCCGGGCGAGGCGGGCGAGGAGTTGGCTCGCGGCCCGGTCGAGGTGAGGTTCGACCACGTCTCGTACGGCTATCCCGGCGGCCCGCGGATCCTGCACGACGTGGACGTCACGCTCGCGCCCCGGACCCGGGTGGCGGTGGTCGGCGAGACCGGCTCGGGCAAGACCACGTTCGCCAAGCTGCTCACCCGCCTGGTCGACCCGGACCAGGGCCGGGTGTTGCTCGACGGCGTCGACCTGCCCCGGGTGCGCTTCTCGTCGCTGCGGGCGCGGGTGGTGATGGTGCCGCAGGAGGGTTTCCTGTTCGACGCCACGCTGCGGGAGAACGTGCGGTACGGCCGGCCGGACGCGGACGACGCGGCGATCGTCGCCGCGTTCGCCGACCTGGGGTTGGCCGACTGGCTCGCGGGGCCGGCCGGCGGCCTGGACACCCGGGTGGGGCAGCGCGGCGAGTCGTTGTCGGCGGGCGAGCGGCAGTTGGTCGCGCTGGTCCGGGCCTACATCGCGGATCCGGACCTGCTGGTCCTGGACGAGGCGACGTCGGCGGTCGACCCGGCCACCGAGGTCCGGATCAACCGGGCGCTGGACGGCCTGACCCGGGGCCGCACCGCGGTGTTCATCGCGCACCGGATGTCCACGGCCGAATCGGCGGACGAGATCCTGGTGTTCGACGCCGGAAAACTGGTCGAACGCGGCCCCCACACACAACTGGCCGCCACCGGAGGCATCTACGCCCGCCTCCACGCCTCCTGGACAGCCCAACAAAAACCCACCCAGCCCTCATAGCCCGGCGAGCACACCAAACCAACCCGGCCGGCGCATGAGCCCACCCAGCCCGGCCGCCGCAACCAGCCCGGCCGGCGTTTGAGGCCAAGTAGCCCGGCCGGCGCTTGAGGCCACTCAGCCCGGCCGGCGCTTGAGGCCAACCAGCCCGGCCGGCGCATGAGGCCACTCAGCCCGGCCGGCGCTTGAGGCCAACCAGCCCGGCCGGCGCATGAGGCCACTCAGCCCGGCCGGCGCTTGAGGCCAAATCAGCCCGGCCGGCGCTTGAGGCCAAATCAGCCCGGCCGGCGCTTGAGGCCAACCGGGCCGGAGGCCGGCCGGCATCGTTCGTGGCCGAAAACCTATTGCAGGGGCGCCGTCAGCTTTTTGGTCTCGTCCGAGTAGGACACCAGGCACTGGACCTCACGATCACCGGAGGCCCAACCCGATTCCTTCGGGTAGATGTAGAGCCAGGTCAACTGCCCCGCATCCGGCTGACGCCCGATCACCGGTTCGGTGATCGGCTTGCACACCGCCGACGCCTTGGTGTCCATCTCCGCCTCGCCGGGCCAGGCCCCGTCCGGCAGCGCGACGTTCTCGATGTGCTGCCCGTCGTGCGGCGTGGTGCACCCGACCTTGTTCACGTCGGTGCTCCCGGCCGTGAACGAGATGCAGTCGCCCGGACTGAGCGGGACCTTGCGGACCGCGACGCTGCCGTTGGGGTTGGTCGCCGGCGGCGAGGTGGGGGCTTCCGTGGCCGGCGGCTCGCTCGTGGGCGGCTCGGGCGAGTCCGTGGGCGAAGCGGCGTCGCTCGGCGGCGCACTCGTGGGCCGGGTCGCGCTCGGCGTCGGGCCCGCCTTGTCGCTCTTGCCGTCGTCGCCCAGGCTCACCACCAGGGCGATCACACCGCCGGCGATCACCAGCGCGACGACCACCACGATCGCCACCGCGCGACCGCTCCGGCCGCCGCCGGGCGGCCCGGTGGGTGGCCCGGCGGGCGGGCCGTAGGGCGGACCTCCGCCGTACGGCGGGCCGCCGCCTCCGTAGGGCGGGCCCGCGCGATAGGGCGGACCGCCGATGGTCGGACCGTCATACGGCGGGTACGGGGGCGGGTTCGCGGGCGGGGGCCCCGCCGGGCCGCCCGGATAACCACCGCCGGCGCCGCCGCCGTATCCTCCCCCACCGGAGTTGCCGTAGCCGCCGGCGCCCGGGTTGCCGCCGCCCCGATCACCGCCGGGATATCCGCCGGGACTGCTCATCACGTCGATCCCTCCCCCAAGGGCCGAGCGCTCGGTCAGCGCAGGGGCTTGGTGAGTGTCTGCCCCGACTTGTACTTCGCGATGCAGGTCACCTTGCGCCGACCGATGTCCCAGCCCGGCTGCTTCGGGAAGGTGTAGGTGAAGGTGAACTGCGAGGCGTCGGAGCGCCCGTTCACCGCCGCGGTCAGCGCCGGCGTGCACTTGGTCTCGGTCTGGTCGGTGATCGCCGACTCGCCCGGGTAGGTGCTGCCGGTCAGTTCGTAGGTCATGATGACCTCGCCGTTGTGCGTGGAGGTACACGTCTTCTTGTCGATGGTGCCCGAGGTGGTGTCCAGGGTCACGCAGTCGCCCTTGGACAGGTCGACGTACTGGACCTCGGAGGGCATGGTCGGGTCCGTGCCGCCGGACGAGGTGGTGCGCGGCGCGGTCGGGCGGCTGGTGGTCGGGCGGGTCGTGGGCGGCGCGCTCTGCGTGGCGCTCGGCGAGGACACGGCCGAGGTGGTCGGAGCGGGCGTGGGCGACGCCGACTTCTTCTTGTCGTCCCCGCCCAGGACCACCACGAGGGTGGCGATGATCCCGCCGACCACGACGATCGCGGCGATCACCACGGCGATCAGCGGGCCCTTGCCGGAGCCGCCCTGGTTGGGGCCCGGCGGCATGCCGCCGCCATAGCCCCCGCCACCGCCGTAGTTGCCGGGATACTGCGGTCCGCCGCCACCGTACGGGTTCTGCGGTGGAGGTGGGTACTGCTGCCCGCCCTGGGGGTACTGCTGCCCGGGGTACGGCTGGTTGCTCGGATAACCCTGGCCTGGCTGCTGCCCGTATCCGGGGTAGCCACCCTGTCCGGGTGATGGCGGCATCGTCATGTGCCTAGCCTGCCCGATCGGGTGAACCTCGCGCTCGGCCGGCCCCAACTACTTGACTTCGAGTCAGATGATCGTTGTGCGACCGGAATCCTTCCGTAACCCGACGTCAGGGCCGACGCCGAAAGGATCCGCTCGTCAACGCGACCAGGATGCCGGCGAGCATCGCCGCCCCGCCGCCGGCGAACAAGGCCGAGGGACCGAACTCCGTGGCGATCAGACCGCCGACGGGGTACAGCAGCGGGATCAGGCCGACCGCGAACATCATCTGCAACGCGGTCACCCGGCCCAGCGCGCTCGGCGCGCACGTGGTCTGCACCAGCGCGCTCCCGGCCCCGCCCACCACGCCGGTGCCCACGCCCAGGACCGCCGCACAGGCCACCGCGACGCCGACCCCGGGCGCGTAGCCGAGGCCGACCAGACCGCCGGCCATTCCCAGCATCCCCGCCGGCAGCACGATCACCGGACGCGGCACCCGACCGACAACGGTCAGCCCCAGCGCGCCGATCGCGGCACCAATCCCCCACCCGCCCAGCACCGTTCCCATCCCGCCCGGCCCCCAGCCCGCGTCGTCGGCGAGCAGCACGATGCCGATGTTCATCGGGATGGTGAAGCCCGACTCCATCAGCGCGATCATGATCAGAAGCGGCCGCAGGAAGGGATGTCCGAACACGTGGCGCAGCCCGGCACGCAGGCCCAACTCCGGCTCCTCGGAGCCCGGTTCCGGTTCGGGCGCGGGCCCCGGGCGCAGCCGCCACAGCAGCGCGAGGGAGAGCCCGAACAGGGCCGCGTTCAGCGTGAAGGCGAGTTCGGCGTCGCCCCAGGCGAGCACCGCGCCGCCGATCGGCGCGGACACCACGGTGGCCACCCGCTGGGACAACGAGCGCATGCCCTGCACCCGGACCAGTTGCGAGCGGGCGGTCAGCCGCACCGGCAACGCCCCGACGGCGGGCATGAACAGCGCGTCCACCGCGCCGAACACCAGCGCGATCGTGATCAGCAGCCAGATCGCCGGGCTGCTCGCCGCCACCGCGAACGCCGCGATCACCATCACGAGGCAGCGCACCAGGTCGCTGCCGATCAGCACCCGGCGCGGCCCGTACCGGTCGGCGATCGCCCCGCCGGGCAACATCAGCAATGCCCGGGGCAGCGAACCGGCGGCCAGCACCAGGCCGGTCTGCGTGCCGTCACCGCCGCGCACCGCCGTCCAGGACAGCGCCAGGAACCAGATCTGGTCGCCGATCAGCGACGCGGTGAACGCGCCGAGCCAGGCCAGCACCCGCGGATCGCGGTGCGCGGGCCGGGGCGTCGCGGTCGCGACGCCCGTCGCGGTGTCGGGTACGGCCATGGTGCTCCCCGTTCCGGTACTCGATGGGCGGCGGGCGGCTCGGATGCCGATGAACACCGGGCGCACGGGCGCGGCGCCCGTGCGCTCACATGCGGTACGGGAAACCTCGGACGTAGACCTCGACATGCTCCGCGCCGGGGGTCGACCGGTCCCGGTATCGATCCACCAACTCCTGGAGCGCCTCGCCCAGTTCGCGCAGTTCGTCGGCGGTCAGCCGGAGCGTCGGCGCACCGCTGAAGGCGGCGCCGGCCCACTCCGGCCCCCACGACTCGACCTCGTCCAGGAACCGGCGGTAGCGGTCCTCGGACTGCGAGCCGAGCACGCGCACGATGCTCGTGGACAGGTCCCGCCCGACCCGGTCCTCGGCGAAGTCGCCGAGCGAGAAGGTCAGGTCCTCGACCACCTTCCACCAGCGCTCGCGCCCGTCCTCGGCGTGCTCGGGGTCCTCCACCACGAAGCCGTGCGCGGCCAGCGTGCGCACGTGGTAGCTGACCAGGGCCGGGGTCGCGTCGACCCGTTTGGCGAGCATCGACGCGGTGGCCGGTCCGCCGGCGTGCAGCATCCGCAGCAGCGAGATCCGCAGCGGGTGGGTGAACACCTTGAGGGTCTGTACGTCCTTGATCATCCGCCGGGGCGCGGGCTGCTCGCTCATGCCTCCCACGATAGATGTGAAAGAGTTCTTTCGCAATAAGTCTTTCGCAATAAAGATTGCGCATCCCGACGCGAAAAAGCCGACCGCACCGCGGTCGGCTCCCTCGCCCGGTTCGAGGCTCAGCGCACCGGCTGTCCCGCCTCCCGCAATACGTCCTTGACCTGCGGAATCCGCAACATGCCGAAGTGGAACACGCTGGCCGCGAGCACCGCGTCGGCGCCCGCCTCCACGGCCGGGACGAAGTCCCCCAGGGCGCCCGCGCCACCGGAGGCGATCACCGGGATGCCCACCTCGGCCCGGACCAGGCGGATCAACTCCAGGTCGTAGCCGTCCTTGGTGCCGTCGGCGTCCATCGAGTTGAGCAGGATCTCGCCCGCGCCCAACCCGGCCGCCCGCGCCGCCCAGGCGACCGCGTCGATGCCGGTGCCGGTGCGCCCGCCGTGCGTGGTCACCTCGAAGCCCGGCGCGCCGTCGCGGCGCCGCCGCGCGTCCACCGAGAGCACCAGCACCTGGGAGCCGAAGCGGTCGGCGATCTCGGCGATCAACTCCGGCCGGGCGATCGCCGCGGTGTTCACGCCCACCTTGTCCGCGCCGGCCCGCAGCAGCCGGTCCACGTCCTCGACCGCGCGCACCCCGCCGCCGACGGTGAGCGGGATGAACACCTGCTCGGCGGTGCGCCGGACCACGTCGTAGGTGGTCTCGCGATTGCCCGAGGAGGCGGTGATGTCGAGGAAGACCAACTCGTCCGCGCCCTCGGCGTCGTACACCCGGGCCATCTCGACGGGATCGCCCGCGTCCCGCAGATTCTCGAAGTTGACGCCCTTGACCACCCGGCCGGCGTCCACGTCCAGGCACGGGATCACCCGTACGGCCAACGTCACGACGCCCTCCCCCGGTACGCGTCCACCTCGACCTCGACGAGCATCCGGGAGTCGATCAGCCCGGCCACCACGACCATCGTGGCGGCCGGTCGCACCTCGCCGAACAGCTCGCCGTGCGCGCGCCCGACGTCGTCCGAGTCGCGCGAGTGGGTGATGTACATCCGGGTGCGCACCACGTCCGCCGCGCCGAGCCCGAAGTGCTCGAGCGCGTCCAGCGCGATCCGGAAGGCGGCGAGCGCCTGGTGGTGCGGGTCGCCCTCGTGGGCCAGATTGCCCTCGACGATCGCGGTACAGCCCGACACGTGCACGTAGTCGCCGACGGCGACCGCGCGCGAGTAGCCGAACGCGTCCTCCCACCGGCCGCCGGACGCGTACCGCTCGATGCCGTCCGAGCTACCGGAGCCTGCCGAATTGTCGCTTCCCGTCACCGGGACACCGCCTCCAACGCCTCTTCGAGGGTGAACGCCTGGGCGTACAGCGCCTTGCCGACGATCGAGCCTTCCACACCCAGCGGCACCAGTTCGGCGATGGCGCGCAGATCCGCCAGCGAGGACACCCCGCCCGAGGCCACCACCGGGCGGTCGGTGGCCGCGCACACGTCGCGCAGCAACTGCAGGTTAGGGCCCGCGAGGGTGCCGTCCTTGTTCACGTCGGTGACCACGTAGCGGGCGCAGCCGTCGGCGTCCAACCGGGCCAGCGTCTCGAACAGCTCGCCCCCCTCGCGGGTCCAGCCGCGCCCGGCCAGCGTGGTGCCGCGCACGTCCAGGCCGACCGCGATCCGGTCGCCGTGCCGGGCGATCGCGGAGCGCACCCAGTCCGGCGTCTCCAGCGCGGCGGTACCCAGGTTGACCCGGCGGCAGCCGGTGCCGAGCGCGGCCTCCAGGGAGGCGTCGTCGCGGATGCCGCCGGACAACTCGACCTTGACGTCGAGCTTGCCGACCACCTCGGCGAGCAGTTCGCGGTTGCTGCCCTTGCCGAACGCGGCGTCCAGGTCGACCAGGTGGATCCACTCGGCGCCGGCGCTCTGCCAGGCCAGGGCGGCGGCCAGCGGGTCGCCGTAGGAGGTCTCCGACCCGGCCTCGCCCTTGACCAGGCGGACGGCCTGGCCGTCGGCGACATCGACGGCGGGCAGCAGTTCGAGGCGGTGGGTCTGGGTCATGACGCTTGGGATCCTCAGCAGTTCGGTCGGAAGTGCGGACGGGGTGCGGTCGGGGCGATCGCGGTGCGGCGCGGCACGCGCACCGCGCGGGCTACAGCGTCTCGAGCCAGTTGCGCAGCAGTTGCGCGCCGGCCTCGCCGGACTTCTCCGGGTGGAACTGGGTGGCGCTGAGCGCGCCGTTCTCCACGGCGGCCACGAACGGTGTGCCGTGCGTGCTCCAGGTGACGCCGGGCGGGATGTGCGGGCCGTCCTGAACCACCGGCATCTCCCACGTGCGCACCGCGTAGGAGTGCACGAAGTAGTAGCGCGTGTCGGGCGCGGCGTCGCGAAAGAGCACGCTGTCCGCGGGCGCCTCGACGGTGTTCCAGCCCATGTGCGGCACCACGGGGGCGGCCAGTCGCTCGACCGTGCCCGGCCACTGGGCGCAGCCCTCGGTGGCCACCCCGTGCTCGACGCCGCGCGTGAACAGGATCTGCATGCCGACGCAGATGCCGAGCACCGGCCGGCCGCCGGCGAGCCGCTTGTCCACGATGGTGTCGCCGCGGACCGCGCGCAGGCCCTCCATGCACGCCGCGAACGCGCCGACGCCGGGCACGAGCAGCCCGTCGGCGTTCAGCGCGGCGTGCTGGTCCGCGCTGATCTCGACGTCGGCGCCGGCGTGCGCGAGCGCCCGCTCGGCCGAGCGCACGTTCCCGAATCCGTAGTCGAGGACGATGACCTTCTTGGGCACGCGCCTATCCGATCTTCAGGACGCCGGCCGCGATCGAGAAGAACGCGCCGATGGCGAGCAGGGCGATCACACTCTTGGGCAGGCCCTGCTTGGCGAACGAGATGACCCCGCCGACCAGGAAGAGCCCGAACACGATCAGGATCATCGCACCGGTGCTCACAGCGCGCCCTTCGTCGAGGGGATCACGCCGGCCCGGCGCGGGTCGAGCACGCACGCGTCGGACAGTGCCCGGGCGAGCGCCTTGAACTGCGCCTCGACGATGTGGTGCGCGTTGCGCCCGTACGGCACGTGTACGTGCAGGCAGATCTGCGCCTGGGCGACGAACGACTCCAGGATGTGCCGGGTCAGCGTGGTGTCGTAGTCGGGGCCGATCATCGGCGCCATGCGGTCCGGCTCGGAGTGCACCAGGTAGGGCCGGCCGGACAGGTCCACGGTGACCTGGGCCAGCGCCTCGTCCAGCGGCACGGAGGCGTCCGCGAAGCGGCGGATGCCCTTCTTGTCGCCGAGGGCCTGGCGGAACGCGGCGCCGAGCGCGAGGGCGGTGTCCTCGATCGTGTGGTGCGCGTCGATGTGCAGGTCGCCGCGAGTCTTGACGGTCAGGTCGAACAGGCCGTGCTTGCCGAGCTGGTCGAGCATGTGGTCGAAGAAGCCGACGCCGGTGGCGACATCGACCTTCCCCGTGCCGTCCAGGTCGATCTCGACCTCGACGGAGGTTTCCTTCGTGGCGCGTTCGACGCGACCGGTTCTTGCCATGACGGTGATTTCGACTTTCTCTCAGTCCTTCGGACGCGCGCTTTTGAGAACGTGCCGCATCGCGTCCAGGAAGGCCGTGTTCTCGGCGTCCGTGCCGGCGGTCACCCGCAACATGCCCGGGACCCCGTTGTCGCGGACCAGGACGCCGTGTTCGAGGATCTCCGCCCAGATCGCGTGCGGGTCCTCGAAGCGGCCGAACTGCACGAAGTTGGCGTCGGAGTCGGTCACCTCGCAGCCGAGCGCGCGCAGTTCCCCCACCAGCCGGTCGCGCTGTTCCTTGAGCTCGCGCACGTAGCCGAGCAGGGTGTCCTCGAACTCCAGGCAGGCCAGCGCGGTGGCCTGGTTGACCGCGGAGAGGTGGTACGGCAGGCGCACCAGTTGCACCGCGTCCACCACCGCGGCGTCCGCCGCGAGATAGCCCAGCCGCAGGCCCGCCGCGCCGAACGCCTTGGACATGGTCCGGCTCACCACCAGGTGCGGCCGGCCCTCGAGCAGCGGCAGCAGCGACGCGGTGTGCGCGAACTCGACGTAGGCCTCGTCCACGATCACCAGCGACGGCCGGGCGGCCTGCGCGGCGTCGTACACCCGCTCGACCACCTCGCCGGCGAGCGCGGTGCCGGTGGGGTTGTTCGGCGAGCACAGGAACACCACGTTCGGACGGTGTTCGGCGATCCGCGCCAGCGCTTCGTCGAGGTCGATCGTGTAGTCGGCGCCGCGCGCGCCCGAGATCCACCCGGTGCCGGTGCCGCGCGCGATCAGCGCGTGCATCGAGTAGGACGGGTCGAAGCCCAGCGCCGTGCGCCCGGGGCCGCCGAACGCCTGGAGCAGTTGTTGCAGCACCTCGTTGGAGCCGTTGGCCGCCCACACCCGCTCCGGGCCCAGCGGGTAGTCGCCGGTCCGGGACAGATAGTCGGCCAGCGCGGTGCGCAGTTCGACCGCGTCCCGGTCCGGATAGCGGTTCAGGTCGCGGGCCGCGGCGGCGACCCGCTCGGCGATCCGGGCCACAAGGGCGGCCGGCAGCGGGTACGGGTTCTCGTTCGTGTTGAGCCGCACCGGGACATCCAACTGCGGCGCGCCGTACGGCGATTGCCCGCGCAGTTCGGCGCGGATCGGCAGCCGGTCCAGATCGCTCACGAGCCCTCCTCCCACGCCGCGAGGCCGGACAGTTCGCCGGTCGCGAAGCGGGCCCGCACGGCGGCGCCGTGCGCGGGCAGGTCCTCCGCGTCGGCCAGCACGCTGACGTGCTCGGCGACGTCGGCGAGCGCCGCGCGCGAGTAGTCCACGACGTGGATCCCACGCAGGAAGGACTGCACGGACAGGCCCGACGAGTGGCAGGCGCAGCCGCCGGTGGGCAGCACGTGGTTGGACCCGGCGCAGTAGTCGCCGAGGGAGACGGGGGCGAACGCGCCGACGAAGACCGCGCCGGCGTTGCGCACCCGGGCGGCGACCGCGCCCGCGTCGGCGGTCTGGATCTCCAGGTGCTCGGCGGCGTAGGCGTCCACCACGGCGAGGCCGTCGTCGACCGAGTCCACCAGCACGATCCCGGACTGCCGGCCGGCCAGCGCCTCGGTGACCCGCTCGCGGTGCCGGGTGGCGTCCACCCGGACCTTCAACTCCTCCACGACCGCGTCGGCCAGCGCCTCGGAGTCGGTGACCAGGATCGACGCGGCCAGCGTGTCGTGCTCGGCCTGGCTGATCAGGTCGGCCGCGACGTGGCCCGCGTCGGCCGTGTCGTCGGCGAGCACCGCGATCTCGGTCGGCCCGGCCTCGGCGTCGATCCCGATCCGGCCCTTGAGCAGCCGCTTGGCGGCGGCGACCCAGATGTTGCCGGGGCCGGTGACCAGGTGCGCCGGCGCGCACGAGCCCGCGCCGTACGCGAACATCGCGATCGCCTGTGCCCCGCCCACGGCGTAGACCTCGTCCACCCCCAGCAGCGCGCACGCGGCCAGGATGGTCGGGTGCGGCAGCCCGCCGAAGCCGGCCTGCGGCGGCGAGGCGACCGCCATCGAGGCGACGCCGGCCTCCTGGGCGGGGACCACGTTCATCACCACGGACGACGGGTAGACGGCGTTGCCGCCCGGTACGTACAGCCCGACCCGCTCGACCGGCACCCACCGCTCGGTGACCGTGCCGCCCGGCACGACCTGCACGGTGACGTCCTGCCGGCGCTGCTCGCGGTGCACCGCGCGGGCCCGGCGGATCGACTCCTCCAGGGCCGCGCGCACCTTGGGCGCGAGCGTGTCCAGGGCAGCGGCGATCGCCTCGGCGGGCACCCGGATGTCGGTCAGTCGTACACCGTCGAAGCGCTCGGTGATCTCGATCAGCGCCTCGACGCCGCGATGCCTGACGTCCTCGCAGAGGGGGCGGACCTTCTCCAGGGCCGCCTCGACGTCGAGTTCGGCTCGGGGCAACACGTCGCGCAGTGCGGCGGGGCTGTCCAGGACAGCCCGCGAGGCGGGACCGCGCAGGTCGATACGGGAGATCACCCGCCCCAGTGTAGAGACGGCGCCGAACCATACGTGCTCGCGTGTCGGACAGTGAGACGCGCGATCGTGGGCGGGACGCGGCAGCCTTCCGATGTCGGGGGACCACGGCTGAGCCCACCGCCGGGGCATCCGAGCGCGACCCGCCGGTGGTGACGCTCGGTCAGGACGCCGCGTGGAGGCCGACCGGGCCCGGCCAGTGGCCCGCCCACTCGTCGATTCTGCTCGGTCGGATCCTCGCCGGGGCCGCGGCGGCGGGCGCGACCCGGGTGCTCCATCGTGGGTGGGATCAATGATCGACGCGCTCCGGCGGTCAGGGCCTACTCTTGGTCACCGTGACCGACCGGCTTCCGCTTTTCCCGCTCAACTCGGTGCTCTATCCGGGTCTGGTGCTGCCCCTGCACATCTTCGAGGAGCGATACCGCGCGCTGGTCCGGGACCTGGAGGCGCTGCCCCAGGCGGAGCAGCGCTTCGGCGTGGTGGCGCTGCGCACCGGGCGTGAGGTCGGCGACATCGAGGGCGATCCGCTCGCGGTGCTGCACCCGGTGGGCTGCACGGCGGAGATCGCCACGATCAAGACGCACGAGGACGGCCGCTACGACCTGGTGGCCACGGGTGCGACCCGGTTCGAGCTGGTCTCGGTGGACGACTCGGGGCCGTATCTGTATGCCGAGGTCGAATACCTGGCCGATCCGCCCGGGGAGCGGGCCGACGTACTCGGACTGGCCGCGACCCGGGCCTTCGCCGAGTATCAGCGCCGGCTGCTCACCGCCCAGCAGCGCACCCCGATGAGCCTGCCGGAGCTGCCCGACGACCCGGTCGTGCTGTCCTACCTGGTGGCCGCCGCGGTGGTGCTCGACCCGCACGACAAGCAGCGGCTGCTGGAGGCGGAGGACGCGACCGCCCGGCTGACCGCCGAGGTGGAACTGCTGCGCCGCGAGGCGGCGCTGCTCGACCACCTGCCGTCGTTGCCGGCGATCGAGTTGTTGCGGCAGAACATCGAACCCAACTGACCGGACCGGCCGAGGCGGCGCCGCTCGCCTCGGGCCCGACCGACTCGACCGAAGGGCGCGCCGGCATGGCGAAGGGCAGGACCAAGGGCGGACAGGGCACCCCGGCGACGGTGGCGCTGACCCGCGAGGGCGTGGCGTTCACGACGCACGCGTACACCCACGACCCGGACGCGGCCTCGTACGGCGAGGAGGCCGCGACGGTGCTCGGCGTGCCGGCCGAGCGGGTGTTCAAGACGCTGCTCGCCGACGTGGACGGCGCGCTCACCGTCGCGGTGGTCCCGGTGGCGGGCCGGCTCGACCTCAAGGCGCTGGCCGCGGCGGTCGGCGGAAAGCGCGCGGCGATGGCCGACCCGGCGGCGGCCGAGCGGGCCACGGGCTACGTGCTCGGCGGCATCAGCCCCCTCGGCCAAAAGCGCCGGCACCCCACGGTGGTGGACGCCTCGGTGCTCGCGCTGGAGACCGTGTACGTGTCGGCCGGCCGCCGGGGCCTGGAGATCGAACTGGCCCCGGCCGACCTGATCCGGCTCACGGACGCGGTGACGGCTCCGGTGGGGCGGGTCTAGGCTCTTCGGCCCGTGGGGGTCGGCCGCGTGGATCGCCCCGCACGAGCCGGCCCCGTGTACCGCCCCGCGGGGATCAGCCCTCGTCGGAGCCGTGCTTGGTGAGGTCGACCGGGGCGGGCACGGTCGCACCCGGGAACGGGCCCGGGGCGTGCTCTCGGTCCGGGCCCTGGGGTGCCCACGGCCACGGCCCCTGGAACGTCTCCCGCCGCTCGGCGGGAGCGAACCCGGCGGACAGGCCGAGGAAGATCACCATCGACGCGATCGGCCACAGCAGCAACACGCCCTTGGCCTTCAGGTCCAACTCCTGGTCGAAGCGCTTGCCCAGGCCGACGCGACGCACCTCGTCGGCGATCCCGTCCGGGCCGAGCGCCACGCCGACCTTGAACGCCAGATACGCGCCGGCGATCCCGCCGACGGTCAGCGCGAGCGCGGTCGCCACGCCCTGCCGACGGAACCGCCAGAACGCGAGCGGCGCGAGCACGATGCCGGCCACCACGCCGCACACCGCGAACCAGCCGTCCAGGGCGATCGAGGTCTCCGTCTCGGGCGAGACCTGGAAGACGCCCTCCTTGGTGGCCATCAGCGGCACTCTCGGGGTGATCTGCTCCCAGACCACGCCCACGATCGCGCCCACCACCAGGCAGGCCGCGACCACCGCGGCGAACGCGAGCACGTCGGTGCGGTAGCGCCGCCACAGCGAGGGGGGCGCGTCGTACCCGGGCGCGAAGCCCACGTGCGCGCCCTCGGGCGACGGGTAGGGGTCGATATCCCCGGCAGACGTCATCTGGTCAGCGTCCCATGTACGGCTCGTGCCCGCGGGTCGGCCCCGCGCGGCGATGTGTCCGGTGGTCGAAGGGCGTCGGCTACGCCCGGGTACTGCGCCTGAAGGCCCAGGTGGCCAGCGAGAGCATCACCACGCCGACTCCCGCGCAGACCGCCAGATTGCCGGCCACCGCCGCCCAGTTCGGGTCGCCGTAGCTCGCGATGAACGCGTCCACCCCGTAGGACGACGGCAGCAGGTCCCGGCCGAGGACGATCACCTCCGGCATGCGATCCTCCGGCAGCACGCCGAGCAGCAGCGCCGCCGACATACCCAACTGGCCGAGCAGTGTGGCCAGTTCCGGACGCGGGGCGAGCAGCCCGAAGACCGCGCCGATGCCGGCCAGGGCGGCGCCGGACAGCGGTACGACCAGCAGCAGCACCCACAGGTTGGCCAGCGGCAGCTGGAACATCAGCGCGCCGATCACCGCGGTGGCCACCGTGCCGGGCAGCGTGAAGGACGCGTACGCGGCGGCGATGCCGAGCACCACGGCGGCCGGGCGCACCGGCAGCGTCAGGTAGTAGTCGAGCGCGTTGGCCGCGCGCAGGTTGCCGAAGTGCTGGGCGAGCAGGTTGAGCGCGACGAAGGCGACCACGAGCACACTGGATCCGGCCACCACCGCCTCGCGGGCACTGTCGCTGCCGGTGTCCACCACGCCGCGCATCAGGATCATGATGCCCACCGACTGGAACACCGCGACGAACAGCAGCGGCACCCGGGAGACCCGCACCCGGGACAACTGCGCGCGGTAGACGGTCAGCAGCCCGGCACCGAGCGGCGTGCCCGGCGCCGGGGCGACCGGTTCGACCGGGCGCGCCGGCGCGGTCTCGATGCTCGCTGCACTTCCTGGGGTCGACACCTTCATCCCTTGACCAGTCCCTGGTGGCGGCCGCCGAGCGCGAGGTAGACGTCCTCCAGGCTCGGCGTGGACAGCGTGAAGTCGTCGAGCGCCTCGAACGCCGGCCCGGAGGTGACGCTGGCGAGCAGTTCGCGGGCCATGCCCGGTTCCATCCGGGTGCTCCAGCGTCGGCCGGTGCGCACCGCGCTGCGCGCGAGCATACCGACCGCCGGGTCGTCCATCGGCGGGTCGGCCCGCCAGACCAGGTCGAGCCGGACCTCGTCGCCGACCATGGCCTTCAGGCCCCCGGGGGTGTCGCACGCGATCACCCGGCCCTCGTCGAGCACCGCGACCCGGTCCAGCACGGTCTCCGCCTCGATCACGTTGTGGGTGACCAGGAGCACGGTGGCGCCGCTGTCGGCCCGGCGGCGATCCACCGCGGCCCACACCGCGCGGCGCGCGACCGGGTCCATGCCGGTGGTCGGCTCGTCCAGGACCAGCACGGGCCGATCGCCCACCAGCGCGGTGGCCACGCAGGCCAGCCGGCGCTGGCCGCCGGAGAGCTTCTTCAGCGGCCGGTCCGCGATCGGGCCGAGTTCGAGTTCGTCGAGCACCGCGTCGCGCTCGGCCCGGGCCCGGTGGGCGTCGAGCGCGCGCAGCCGGGCGGTGGTCTCGATCGCGAGGGCGACGGTCAACTCGTCCAGCGCGCCGGACTCCTGGCCGAGGTAGGCGACCAGTCGGGCGGCCACGTCGGGGCGGCGCACCAGGTCGTGGCCGAGCAGGTCGATGCTGCCGGAGTCGGGCCGGAGCAGGCCGGTGAGCTGGCGGACCAGGGTGGACTTGCCCGCGCCGTTGGGTCCGAGCAGGCCGAAGATCTCGCCCCGGCGCACGTCCAGGTCGATCGTGTCGTTGGCGGTGACCACGTGCCGATCGCGCCGGCGCCCGGTGCGATAGGTCCTGGTCAGGCCGCGCACCGTGAAGCACGGGCCGGCGTTCGCGCGCTCGCCGGGAATGGTCACGCTCCGCTCGTCCGTTCCGGGCAGCTTGTACATCCGACCCCGCGCGTCGTCCTGAAGGTGGTGGTGACGGCGTGCGGCCCGCGACGCGCGTCAGGTGCGCGCGGGGTGACACACGACCAGACGACTCTACGCGGTCCGCCCGGCCGGTCCGCCGCCCGCCTCCTCGGCGAGCAGCACCCGGGCCCGCCGCCACTGGTCGCGCGGCAGCACCGCCCGCCAGTCGATCGCCGCGAACGCCGCCTCACGCTCGGGGTCCAGCCGCCGCGTCGCCCGGGCGGCGGCGAGGCGCAGCAGCGGGAGCGGACGGGTCGGCAGGCCCACCCGGGCGGTCTCGCGCTTGAGGTTGGGCCACCACACGGTCGCCGCGTCGGTCAACTCCCCCTCGGCGGCATCCAGCCGACGAAAGGCGGCGAGCCGCCCGATCGCCCGCGAGATCATCCACTGCACCAGCGCGGCGAGGCAGAACAGGACGAGCAGCGCGATCCCCAGCGGCGGAAACAGAAACAGCGTCGGAAGGCCGAGCACCACAAGCAGATACTTGACCAGAAAGACGAATTCCAGCCGGCCCAGCACCACCTTGCCCACCAGATAGCGGATCAGCAGGGCGGTCTGCCGCGCGGTGAGCCGGGTGTCCACATCCGAGTCGAAGGCGGTCGCGCCGGCCTCGGCGGAGCGCTGCTCCGCGGCCCGCGAGGCGCTGCGGAACCGCTGTCCGCGCCGCACCGCGCCGAAGCCGGCCCTGCCGATCCTGGTCCATTTGGACATCGCGGTCCTCCGTGCCGTGCACCACCCGAACTCGCACGTTACCGCCCCCGTGAACCCCCGGCACGCCTCCCACGCGCCCCGCGAGGCGAGGGGTGACCTCGGCGGGCTCGGGTACGGTACGGGTTTGACCACAAGCCCCTGGGAGGCCTTCGACGTGGACGTGTGGCACATACTTCGCCCGCTGATCGTGCTCGTCTCGGTGATCGCCTTCACGGGCCTGGTGACCTGGGGAATGGCTCGCCTGGCCCGCGAAGTACAGACCCGCAAACCACTGACCGGACCACTGTGGTCGATGGCGCGGCGCGGCCGCGCCTCGATCGTGGCGACCCTCGGCACCTCGATGTTGTTGCTCGCCGAGCCCGCCGCCGCGCTGCCCGAGCGCAGTCGGGGCATGATCCGGCACATCCTGGTGCTCGCGGTGATCGCGGCCTGCGCGTGGCTGATCGTGCACGCGGTGACCCTGCTGGTGAACACCTCGTTCGAGCGCTACGCGGCGAACGCGACGGACACCGGCCGGGTGCGCCGGATACAGACCCAGATCGCGCTGATCCGACGCACCGCGGTGGCGATCGTCGGGATCATCACCTTCGCCGCGATGATCATGACCTTCCCGGGCATGAAGACGATCGGAACCAGCCTGCTCGCCTCCGCCGGCCTGCTCGGCGTGGTGGCCGGTCTGGCCGCGCAGAGCGCGCTGGCCAACCTGTTCGCCGGGTTGCAGATCGCGTTCAGCGACATGGTCCGGATCGGCGACTCGGTGGTGGTCAACCAGGAGATGGGCACCATCGAGGAGATCACCCTGACCTACCTGGTGGTCAACACGTGGGACCAGCGCCGGATCGTGATGCCTGTGTCCTACTTCACCTCGCGGCCGTTCGAGAACTGGTCGCGCACCGACACCCGGATGACCGGGACGGTGTTCCTGCACCTGGACCACTCGGCGCCGGTGGGCGAACTGCGCGACGAACTGCACCGGATCCTCAAGGACACCGGCCTGTGGGACGGCCAAGGCTGGAGCCTGTACGTCACCGACACCACGCCGACCACGATCCTGATCCGCGCGGTGGTCACCGCCCGCGACTCCGACGACCTGTGGACGCTGCGCTGCGAGGTCCGCGAGAAGCTGCTCGACTACCTGCGCCGCGAACACCCGTACGCGCTGCCCCGAATCGCCACCGCGCCCGCGCCGCTGGGCAACGAGGCGGTGGGCCCGTACAGCGGAAACGGGCGCTTCGCGAAGGCGCGCCCGATCCCGCAGGTGCCGGCGCAGACCGGTCCGCGCAAGTACGTGAGCCTGGCCAAGAAGCCTCAGTCGTTGGCCGCCGCGGCCGCCGCGGCCGAGTCGATCTCGCTGAGGAAGTCCGAGGCGATCGCCCAGGCCCGCGAGGCGGCCTCGCGGTCGTAGTCCGGCAGCCCGGGATCGGTGAACAGGTGACCGGCGCCCCGGTAGCGGTGGATCTCCACATCGGCCCCGGCGCGGCGCATGCCCAGGTACCAGGTCCCCAGCCAGTCCTCGGTCTCGAACGGATCCGGCTCGGCCACATGCAACTGCACCGGCACCTCCGTCACGGCGTCCTCACGCAGGTCGGAGGTGCCGTGAAACATCAACAGGCCGGCCGCCGTACGATCCGCGAACACGGCGTTCTGCGCGATCGAGGCCCCCAGCGAGAACCCGGCATACACAAGCCCCTCACCGAGCCCGGCAGCCACCTTCACCGCGCGCCGGATCAACTCGTCCGCACCGATCTCATCCTTGATCTCCATCCCCTCCTCGATGGACTCGGTGCAACGCCCGTCATACAGATCCGGCACAACCACCTCGTGCCCGAGCCCCCGCAACCACCCGGCCGCATCCTGAACAGCGGGCCGCAGCCCATAGGCCGAGTGAAACAACACGATGCGGGCCACGAGAACGATTCCTTCCGAAGACCAATCCCCAAACAACAAACCCCCAACAATACCGACCCCAACCGCCCCCAGCCCGCCGCAGGCGCCTGCGAACGACGACGTCAAACACCGAACGCAACCCCAAACACAGCCCGTCCGGCGTTTGAGGACGGCCCACCTCCGAGGGGCCGAGCTCGGCAAGGGCCCCCGGAAGCGGCATCGCCTCACCGCACGCTGCGCAGATCCAGCCGCCGCAGGACCCGGTCGGCCGCGGCCGGGTCGACCCCTCGGCGCCCCCGAGCCGCAATCACCTCGCGCCGCGCCGCCGCCGTCATCTCGGCCTCGATCTCGTGCAGGAGCTTGATCCGCCGCGAGCGCTCGACCACCGCGTCCGCCAGTTCCTCGCCCATGCCCTCCGGCTTCAACTCGGCCAGGAGCGCCTTCTGCCGGGCCCGCAACCGCTGCACCATCTCGTCCGGGAGATCGCGCTGCTCGTCCAGTTCGCGCAGCCGACGCAGTGCGGCCTTCGTCGCCGCCGCCGCGATCCGACGCTCCTCGTGGCTCTCCGCATCGTCCGTCTCCGAGACCCCGAGCCGGCGCACCAACCACGGCAGGCTGACCCCTTGGAGCAGCAGCGTCACCACGATCACGCAGAACGCGATCGCGACCAGTCGTTGCCGCTCCGGGAAGGCGTCACCGGCGTCGGTGGTCAGCGGCAGCGCCAGCGCGAGCGCGATCGTCACCACGCCGCGCATCCCGGCCCACCACACCACCACGGTCTCGCGCGGATCCGGGGTCTGGGTCTCGCCGGTGGTCGGCAGCCGTGCGTGCAGGCGCCGCGCCAGCGCCGCGACCGGGAACAACCACAGGCCCCGCACCACGATCAGGGTCAGCACCACCGCGCCCGCCTCCAGGAACAGCCGGCCCCGATCGCCCCGCAGATCGTGGAAGATCTCCCACATCTCCAGACCGATCACCCCGAACGCGACACCGGTCACGACCAGGTCCACGACCTCCCAGAACGAGCGCCCGGTGAGCCTGCCGACCACGTTGTCCGCGTCCTCGGCGACCGAGCCCAGATAGAACGCCGTGGTCAACACCGCGAGCACGCCCGAGCCGTGCAGTTCGTCGGCGACCACGTAGGCCAGGAACGGCACCAGGAGGGTGAGCAGCGTCTGCAGCGTGGGCTCGTCCAGCCGGCCGAGCAACAACCGCCCGGCCAGCCCGACCGCGAAGCCGATCCCGACGCCGACCACCGCGGACAGCGCCAACATGCCCGCCGCCTCGACGGGCGAGAACGTACCGCCCACCACCGCCGCGACCGCGACCTGGTAGAGCACGAGCGAGGTGACGTCGTTGAACAGCCCCTCGCCCTCCAGGATCGCCACCAGCCGCCGCGGCAACCGCAGACTCCCGGCCACCGCCGTAGCCGCCACCGGATCCGGCGGCGCCACCAGCGCGCCCAGCGCGACCGCGCCCGCCAGCGGCAGCCCGGGGATCATCGCATCCGCCACGGCCGCCACCGCCGCCGTGGTCACCAGCACGAGCGCGACCGCGAGCAGCGTGATCGGTCGGGCGTTGGCCGCGAACTCGCGCCAACTCGACCGCTGCGCCGCCGCGTACAACAGCGGCGGCAACAGCAGTGGCAGCAGCAGGTCGGGGTCGATCCGCAGGTTGGGCACGAACGGCAGCCACCCGAGCAGCACGCCGTACAGCGTCAGCAGCACCGGAAAGGGCAGCCGCAATCGGCCCGCGAGCGGCACCACCACGACCGTGCCGAACATCAACAGAAACAGCAGCGTGAGCTGGGCCACTCCACCCCCGGACCGATCGACTGCGATTCGATCTTGGAGGCTTCCCCGAATCTCCGCCGAATCACCGGCCGGCGGGCAATTGCCTCACCGGTCGGAAACCCGGCCTCACCTGCCGGTGACCCGCCTCACTTGTCGGTGACCCGCTCGAGGGTCGCGGTCAGGTCTGCCGGGTAGCCGCTCTCGTACCGCACCCACGTACCGTCGCCGGGGTGCTCGAAGGCCAGGCTCACCGCGTGCAGCCACTGCCGCTCCAGGCCCAGCCGCTTGGACAGCGTCGGATCCGCGCCGTAGGTCAGGTCGCCCACGCACGGGTGCCGCAGCGCCGCCATGTGCACCCGGATCTGGTGGGTGCGCCCGGTCTCCAGCTTGATCGACAGCAGACTCGCGGCGCGGAACGCCTCGATCGTGTCGTAGTGCGTGACGCTGGGCTTGCCGCCCATCACCACGGCCCACTTGTAGTCGTGCGTGGGGTGCCGGTCGATCGGCGCGTCGATGGTGCCCGTGTGCGGGTCCGGGTGGCCCTGAACCAGCGCGTGGTAGCGCTTGTCCACCGTGCGGTCGCGGAACTGCTGCTTGAGCAGCGTGTAGGCGCGCTCGGACTTGGCCACCACCATCAGCCCCGAGGTGCCCACGTCCAGGCGGTGCACCACGCCCTGGCGCTCGGCCGCGCCGGAGGTGGAGATCCGGTAGCCGGCCGCCGCGAGGCCGCCCACCACGGTGGTGCCGGTCCAGCCGGGGCTGGGGTGCGCGGCGACGCCGATCGGCTTGTCGATCACCACGATGTGGTCGTCGTCGTGCACGATCCGCATGCCGGGCACGGGTTCGGCGACGAGCTGCACCGGCCGGGGCACGCCCGGCATCTCGACCTCGATCCAGGCTCCGCCGACCACCCGGTCGGACTTGCCCGCCGCCCGGCCGTCGAGCTGCACCTTCCCGGCGGCGGCCAGCTCGGCCGCCTTGGTGCGCGAGAAGCCGAACATCCGCGAGAGCGCGGCATCGACCCGCTCGCCTTCGAGGCCGTCGGGAACGGGAAGCGTGCGGATTTCGGGGGAGCCGGGATTGACAGTCACGAGATACGAGTATGCCCGGCATCCGGACCGGACTCGACGGCGTGGTCACCGTCCCGGTCCTCGGCCGCCCGCTCGGCGGTCCCGGAGGACGCCGCCGCGGACGCCCGCGTGGCCCCGGCGGGCGCGTCCACGACCCCGTTCCCGGCAGCACGGCCGGCCTCGGCCTTCGCCGACGCCTCGTCCGCGCCCTCTTCCCCGCCTTCGTCGTCCCCGCCCTCGTCGTCGCCCTCCCGCGTACCGTCCGGCTGCAGACCCAGGAACGACAGCAGCACGATCAGGCAGCCGCCCACCACGATCGCCGAGTCCGCCAGGTTGAAGATCGCGAAGTGCTTGGGCGCGATGAAGTCCACCACGTGGCCCTCGAACACGCTGGGCGAGCGGAAGATCCGGTCGGTGAGGTTGCCGAGCGCACCGCCGAGCAGCAAGCCGAGGGCGATCGCCCAGGGCAGGCTGTTCAGCTTGCGGGCCAGCCGCAGGATCACCACGATCACCGCGCTGGCGATCACCGTGAGCACGATGGTCAGACCCTGGCCCATGCCGAACGCCGCGCCCGCGTTGCGGGTGGCCCGGAACTGGAGCCAGTCGCCGAGGATGTCGATCGGGGCGTGGTATTCGAGCTTCTTCACCACGATCAGCTTGCTGATCAGGTCCAGGGCGTAGGCGACGGCCGCGACCCCGAGCAGGACCAGGATGTAGCGACGGGTACGCGAACCGGCGGGCGCGGTCGGCTCGTCGCCGCCCGCCCCGCCCCCGGTCGCCCCGGTGTCCGGCTCCCCCGCGGGGGCCTGCGACTCCGCGTCTTCCCGTCGTTCCGCTCCGGTGCCGATGGCGTGCTCCAGTCCTCGGACGCGCCGCCGGCGGCCGCGGCGGCTACCGGCGCTCTTCGCGCTGCTTGCAGGTCACACACAGGGTCGCACGCGGGAACGCCTGCAGGCGTGCCTTGCCGATGGCCGAACCACACGACTCGCAGGCCCCGTATGTCCCGTCGGCGAGGCGCCGCAGCGCCTTCTCCGACTGGAGCAGCATGCCACGCGCGTTGTTGGTCAGGGACATCTCGTGCTCGCGCTCGAAGTTCTTGGTCCCGGTGTCCGCCTGATCGTCGCCCGCGCCCTCCCCCGAGTCGCGCAGCAGATCGGCGATGCCGTTCTCCGACACGGCGATCTCCGCGCGCAGTTCGTGCGCGGTCTCGATCAGGCCCTCGCGCACCTCGCGCAGCTCCGCGTCGTCCCAGGGGTCCTCCCCCGGCCGGACGATGTACATCGTCGGCTCATGGAACCCGCTCGGCGGTGTCGGGAGCATCGCGGTCGAGGTCGTCACGTGTGCAGTCGCCTTCACGGTGCGTCCCGTTCCTCCCCGTACCGAGGCTCGCGGCGCGGCCGTCGTGGTCGCACGACGCGTCCGCCCGCCACTCGCCTTCTCTGTATCCGTCATGTTCACGGCCCCCTTGTTTCGCTTAGGGATGGGTCGCTCCGGACAACCGGACGCGCCGTCCCGTCACTGATTGCGCCGGGGCGGCGACGTAAATCGGTTGTGCCCAGACGCAACCACGCTTATCCCTCTTCTACGTGTCCCGTTCGTTACCGGTTCCCGAGCGGATCGTTATGCACCTGGGGTCGGGTGAACTCGGAGGCGCGAGGGTCCGCGCGGGTCGTACAATCCGCAGAGCGAGACGGTGTCGATGGGGACGAGTAGCGTCGCACGCAGCCGCCAGCGACCCGGGGACGGTGTGAGCCCGGGGGTGTGCGCGAGGTGAAGATCACCCCGGAGCTGTCGGAGGAAAGGTCGGTCCGGCTGCGGAGCGACCCGTAGAACCGGCCCTCGCGCAGACGAGAGGGTTGTGCCCGCCCGGGCACGGTTGGCGGATCGGGCGGCGCGCGGCCAAGAAGGGTGGTACCGCGGGATCGGCCGACGGCCGTCTCGTCCCTTCGGTAGGCACGCATCACAGCCCGCGGAAGGAAGCCACATGTACCGCCCGGTACCGGCGCAGGTCGACCTGCCCGCCATGGAGCACGAGGTCCTCGCGTTCTGGCGGGACAACGACATCTTCGAGCGCTCCCTCGCGCAGAACGCCGACGGTCCCCGCTGGGTCTTCTACGAGGGCCCGCCGACGGCCAACGGCATGCCGGGGGCGCACCACATCGAGGCGCGCGTGTTCAAGGACGTGTTCCCGCGCTACCGCACGATGCGCGGCTACAACGTGCCGCGCAAGGCCGGGTGGGACTGCCACGGCCTGCCGGTCGAACTGGCCGTGGAGAAGCAGTTGGGCTTCTCCGGCAAGCCGGACATCGAGCGCTACGGGATCGCCGAGTTCAACGCGAAGTGCCGCGAGTCGGTGATGACGCACGTGGGCGCGTTCGAGGACCTGACCACCCGGATGGGCTACTGGGTCGACATGTCCAAGGCGTACCGGACGATGGACCCGGAGTACGTCGAGTCGGTCTGGTGGTCGCTCAAGCAGATCTTCGACAAGGGCCTGCTGACCCAGGACTACCGGGTCGCGCCGTGGTGTCCGCGCTGCGGCACCGGGTTGTCCGACCACGAACTCGCGCAGGGCTACGAGACGGTCGTCGACCCCTCGGTGTACGTGCGCTTCCCGCTCACCTCCGGACCGCTGGCCGGGCAGGCGGCGCTGCTCGTGTGGACGACCACGCCGTGGACGCTGGTCTCCAACACCGCCGCCGCGGTGCACCCCGACGTGACCTACGTGGTGGCCACCGACGGCGACGAACGCCTCGTGGTCGCCGAGCCCCTCCTCGCGAAGGCGCTCGGCGAGGGCTGGGTGGCCACCGGCGAGCGGTTCACCGGCCGGGAGATGGAACGCTGGGCCTACCGGCGCCCGTTCGAGCTGCTGCCGCTGGAGGACGCGAACTTCGTGGTGCTCGCGGAGTACGTCACCACCGAGGACGGCTCCGGCGTCGTGCACCAGGCGCCCGCGTTCGGCGCGGACGACCTGGAGACCTGCCGCGCGTACGGCCTGCCGGTGGTCAACCCGGTGCGCCCCGACGGCACCTTCGAGGCCGAGCTGCCGCTGGTCGGCGGACAGTTCTTCAAGAAGGCCGACGAGGCCCTGGTGGCCGATCTGCGGGCCCGGGGGCTGCTGTTCCGGCACCTGGAGTACGAGCACAGCTACCCGCACTGCTGGCGCTGCCACACCGCGCTGCTCTACTACGCGCAGCCGTCCTGGTACGTGCGCACCACCGCGGTCAAGGACGCGCTCCTTCGCGAGAACGAGCGGACCAACTGGCACCCGGACACGGTCAAGTGGGGCCGCTACGGCGACTGGCTGAACAACAACATCGACTGGGCGCTCTCGCGCAACCGCTTCTGGGGCACCCCCCTGCCCATCTGGCGGTGCGAGGAGGGCCACCTGACCTGCGCCGGCTCGCTGGCCGAACTCTCCGAGCTGACCGGGCGCGACCTGTCGGACCTGGACCCGCACCGGCCGTACATCGACGAGGTCGTCTTCGGCTGCCCGGCCAAGGCCGCCGACGGCACCGCGTGCGGCGAGCAGGCGACCCGGGTGCCCGAGGTGATCGACGCCTGGTACGACTCGGGGTCGATGCCGTTCGCCCAGTTCGGCTACCCGTACCGCAACCGCGAGTTGTTCGAGCAGTCCTACCCGGCCCAGTTCATCTCCGAGGCGATCGACCAGACCCGCGGCTGGTTCTACACGCTGATGGCGGTCGGCACGCTGGTGTTCGACCGGTCCTCCTACGAGAACGTGGTCTGCCTGGGGCACATCCTGGCCGAGGACGGCCGGAAGATGTCCAAGCACCTGGGCAACATCCTGGAGCCGATCCCGCTGATGGACCGGCACGGCGCCGACGCGGTGCGCTGGTTCATGGCCGCGGGCGGCTCGCCGTGGTCGGCCCGTCGGGTCGGGCACGGCACCATCCAGGAGGTGGTCCGCAAGACGCTGCTGACCTACTGGAACACGGTCAGCTTCCAGGCCCTGTACGCGCGCACCGGCGGCTGGACGCCGAGCGCGAGCGACCCGGCCCCGGCCGACCGCCCGTTGCTCGACCGGTGGCTGCTGTCCGAGCTGAACACCCTCGTGGGCGACGTGGACGCGGCCCTGGAGGCCTACGACACGCAGCGCGCGGGCAAGGCGCTCACCGCGTTCGTGGACGACCTGTCGAACTGGTACGTGCGCCGGTCCCGGCGGCGGTTCTGGAACGCGGACCCGGCCGCGCTGGCCACGCTGCACGAGGCGTTGGTCACGGTGACGAAGCTGATGGCGCCGCTGGTGCCGTTCATCACCGAGCGGGTCTGGCAGGACCTGGTGCGTCCGGTGACCGCCGACGCCCCCGAGTCGGTGCACATGGCGACCTGGCCGACCGCGGACCCGGCCCTCGTACAGCCCGAACTGGGGCGGCGGATGGCGCTGGTGCGGCGCCTGGTCGAGCTGGGCCGGGCCACCCGGGCGGACTCCGGCGTCAAGACCCGGCAGCCGCTGGGCCGGGCGCTGATCGGCGCGAGCGGCTGGGACGAGTTGTCCGACGAACTGCGCGCGCAGATCGCCGAGGAGCTGAACGTGGTCTCGGTGGCGGCGCTGTCCGAGGCGGGCGGCGACCTGGTCGAGTACAGCGCGAAGGGCAACTTCCGGGCCCTGGGCAAGCGGTTCGCCAAGCGCACCCCCGTGGTGGCCGGTGCCATCGCGGCGGCCGACGCGGCGGCCCTGGCGGCGGCGCTGCGCACCTCGGGCACCGCGGTGGTCGAGGTCGAGGGCGAGCCGGTGGAGGTGGTGGCCGAGGAGGTCATCGTCACCGAAACCCCGCGCGAGGGCTGGACGGTGGCCGGCCAGGACGGTGCGACCGTGGCGCTGGACCTGACCATCACCCCGGAGCTGCGGCTCGCGGGCCTCGCCCGTGACGTGGTCCGGCTGATCCAGGAGGCGCGCAAGAACAGCGGCCTGGAGGTCTCCGACCGGATCCTGGTGTGGTGGGCCGCGGACGAGTCGGAGGAGACCACGTCGGCGCTGCTCGCGCACGGCGGCCAGGTCGCCGACGAGGTGCTGGCGACGCAGTTCGCCCAGGGCTCCCCGGAGGACGAGGAGTTGTTCGAGCACGGCGACCCCGCGCTCGGTCTGCGGTTCTGGCTGCGCAAGGTCTGACCGGCCGGGCGGGGCGACCGCGGTCGTCCCGCCCGTGCCCCGGCCCCGCCGTAACCGAGGCCCGGAAACCCGAGGCCCGGAAACCCGAGAAGCGCCCGTCCCCCCGAAGGGGGCGGGCGCTTCTCGGATGACCGACCGACGCTCAGTGGCCGGTCAGTTGTCGGGGTCCTCGTCGATCAGGAACCCGCGCATCGGCGAGGGCTGCTGCATCTGCTGCGGCTGCGGAGCCTGCGGACGCACCGGCGACATCTGCTGCGTCATCGCCGGGCTCATCTGCTGCCCGATCGACGGCGTCATGGCCGGCGACATCGACGACGGCTGGGACATCGACTGGCCCATGGACGGAGCCATCGACTGCGACATCGGTACCGGCGCGGACGACATGGCCGGCGGCAGCGAGGCCGTGGCCGGGGTCCGCGGCGGCGCGAGCGAGTCGTCGGCCTGCGACTCCAGCTGACGAAGCTGGCTCTCCAGGTACGACTTCAGCCGCGTGCGGTACTCGCGCTCGAACGCGCGCAGGTCGTCGACCTTGCGCTCGAGCGTGGCGCGGGCGCTCTCCAGCGAGCCCATCGCGACGCGGTGCTTCTCCTGCGCGTCACGCTCCAGGGCGTCGGCCTTGGACCGCGCGTCGCGCTCCATGCCCTCGGCCCGGGTGCGCGCCTCGCCCACTATCTTGTTCGCCTCGGAGCGGGCCTCGGCGATCGCCTGGTCGGCCGTCTGCTGCGCCAGCGCGAGCACTCGGGCGGCGCTGTCGCCACCGGGGTTGCCCATCTGCTGCTGCGGTCCGCCCGGACCGAGCTGCGGCGGGCCGCCCTGCAACTGGTGCTGCTGCAGCTGCTGCTGGTGCTGCGGCGGACCCTGAAGCTGGTGCTGACCGCTCATGCCGGGACCGCCCAGGCCGGGGCCGCCCTGCAATTGGTGCTGACCCGGCTGCAGTTGGTGCTGCTGCTGACCGGGCAGCTGGTGCTGGCCGCTCTGCATGCCGGGGCCGCCCTGCAGCTGGTGCTGCGGCGGACCCTGAAGCTGGTGCTGGCCGCTCATGCCGGGACCGAGCTGCTGCGGTCCCCCCATGGGGTGCTGCTGCGGTCCACCGGGACCGAGCTGCTGCGGGCCGCCCTGCATCGGGTGCTGGCCGCCCTGCATTCCCTGGGGCCCACCCATCTGGGGCGGCGGGGGAACCGGGGTCGGCCCGGATATGGCTGCCGGGACGGGTGCGTCGGGGCGTTCGCGCTCCTTGCGCTGCTGGGCCTGCTGCTGACTCTGCGCGGCGGCCCTGGTGGCCGCCGCGAGTTTCGCTCGCAGATCCTCGTTTTCCCGGAGAAGTCGGGTCAGTTCGCCCTCGACCTCATCGAGGAACGCATCGACCTCGTCCTCGTCATAGCCCTCGCGGAGACGGACGGTCGTGAACTGCTTGTTACGCACGTCTTCGGGGGTCAACGGCATCTCTTCACCTCAGCGTGATCGTCGGCATCGGACAGACGGTACCGCTTACAGCCTGCCCACGACGGAGATCAGGATGTAGACGATGATCATCAGTACGAAGAAGGACAGGTCGAGTGCTACACCCCCGAGGCGCAGCGGAGGAATGAACCTGCGCAGCAACTTCAACGGTGGATCGGTGATGGAGTACGTCGCCTCCAGCAGTACCACCATGGCCCGCGCGGCTCGTACGACCGCGCGAACTGGAACACGTAGTCCATCACCAAGCGGAAGAACAACACGATCAAAAAGCAGTAGAGCACGATGCGGATGATCTCCAGCGCGATGCTCATTTACCTGCCCCCTCGTGTGCCGTCCCTCTGGTCAGGACCGCACCTAGCCTCAGTTTTCGCACACCTCAGCTCTGATTGAAGAACCCGCCCTCGGCGATGCGGGCCTTGTCCTCGGCTGTCACATCGACGTTAGCAGGCGATAGGAGGAAGACTTTTTGGGTGACCCGCTCGATGCTGCCGTGCAGGCCGAACACGAGCCCCGCGGCGAAGTCCACCAGGCGCTTGGCGTCGGTGTCCTCCATTTCGGTCAGGTTCATGATCACGGGCGTGCTCTCGCGAAAGTGCTCGCCGATCGTGCGGGCTTCGTTGTAGGTACGCGGGTGCAGCGTCGTGATGCGGTAGGGCTCACGTTCGCTGACGACTTTGTGTACGGTCACCGGTGTGCTGCTCTCGGGACGGCGTTCGGGCATGGCGGACACTGTTGCGCGGTGTTCTTCGAGGCGGCCTTCGTCACGAAGGGCCCCCGCTTCGCGGAGGGCAGTAGCTCCACGAACGGGATCGTCGCGACGTTCCCGCGATTCCCCACGCGGTTCGCGTACTTCACGTGGCTCCTCACGACGCTCGTCCCGTCGCTCCTCGCGACGATCGGTGCGCTCGACCCGGTCGCGGCCGTCCTGGCCGATGTCGTCCTCATCGTAATCGTCATACTCGTAGACATCGTCCTCCACGAGGCCGAGGTAGACCGCCATCTTGCGCATTGCGCCGGCCATGTTCCGCTTCCTCCGGTCTCACGGTGGATCGGCTGAGGTCACCGTGGGTCGTGCGATCCACTTCACGGCGACGCTACCGGAGGGAGGGCCGGACTCCGAGCACCGCAGTACCGATGCGTACATGTGTCGCCCCGGCCTCGATGGCCGCTTCGAGGTCGTTGCTCATCCCCGCGGAAACCATGTTCGCAGCCGGATGGGCTTCGCGTAGGCGGGTTGCGATTTCTCGCAACCGGGCGAACGCGCGGGCGGGTTCGACGCCGAGCGGGGCCACCGCCATCACTCCGCCGAGGGTCAGTCGCGGCGCCTCGGCCACGGCGTCGGCGAGTTCGGCCAGGTCGGTCGCGGACACCCCGCCTCGGGCGGGGTCTTCGTCCAGGCTGACCTGCAACAGCGCGGTGATCGAGCGTTGTTGCCGCTCGGCCGCGACGGACAGCGCGTGCGCGAGGCGGATTCGGTCGAGCGAGTGCACCACATCGGCGTAACCGGCCACCGATTTGGCCTTGTTGGTCTGCAATTGGCCGACGTAGTGCCAACGAAGGTCGAGGTCCTCGGTGGCCGCCGCCTTCGGCGCGGCCTCCTGGTCGCGGTTCTCGCCGACGTCGCGGACGCCGAGTTCGGCGAGCAGGCGCACGTCGCTCGCGGGGTGGGTCTTGGTCACCACGACGAGGGTGACGTCCTCGGGCGAGCGGCCGGCCGCGGTGCACGCGGCGGTGATCCGGGCCCGGACGTCGGCCAGGTTGGCGGCGAGCTCGGCCCGCCGGCGGGCGGTCGTGGCGGTCGCTGAATCGGGCGTGTCCATGGGCCCATCGTCGCCGACGCCGGCCCGCCGCGCCCGCGCGGGGTCAGTCCTCGGCGAGCCACACGTAGCCGGCGATCCGACCCGTGACGCGGTCGCGCCGATAGGAGAAATGGTCGGCCGACTCGCGCGTGCAGATGTGCGATTTCTCACCCGACACGACCCCCTGCGCGGCGAGTTGCGCCCACACTCCGGCCGGTATATCGAGTCCCGGCGTGTCCTGGCGGGTGCGGGCGCGCGCGGCGGGGACGAGTGCGGACACTTCGTCGCACATCGCCTCGGGAACCTCGTAGCAGGCGCCGCAGACGGCCGGTCCGGTCCACGCCCGGATCCGGGCGGGGTCGGCGCCGAGGCCGCGCATCGCCTCGATCGTGGCGGGCACCACGCCGGCGGCCAGCCCCGGCCGGCCCGCGTGCGCGGCGCCGATCACGCCGGCGTGCGGATCGGCGAGCAGTACCGGAGTGCAGTCGGCGACCAGCACCGCGAGCGCGAGGCCCCGGGTGGCGGTGACCACGGCGTCGGTGCCGGGCACCGGTTCGGCGGTCGGACCGGTCGACACGGCCACCGTGTTGCCGTGCACCTGGTTCATCCACACCACCCGGTCGGCCGAAAGGCCCAACGCCTCGGCGGTGCGCGCGCGGTTGGCAGCCACCGCCCGCGGGTCGTCGCCCACATGGTCGCCGAGGTTCAACTCGTCATACGGCGCGGCGCCCGTGCCGCCCCACCGGTCGGTGAAGGCGATACGGGCGCCGCCGGAAGCGGCCCTTCGCGTGAACACGTTCGGGCCACCTCGTGGTCGTGTCGATTTGTTTCGAACTCTTGCGTCGCCGACTGCCGACGACGTTTTTCTTCTACTTCATGAACGGCGGGATGTCGAGATCCAGATCGTCCTTGATCGGTTCCGGCACCAGCGGGGTGCGCGGGCCCGGCGTGGTCGGGGTCTGGTAGGTCGTCTGCGGCGGGTCGTTGAGTACGCCCTGCCCGATGGTCGAGCCGCCCGGGCGACCGGTCGGCTCGGGGCGCGCGGGCGGCTGCGGCGCCGCCGCGGGCTTGCCCAACTCGCTCTTGGACGGCGGTTGTCCACCGTCGAAGCCGGCCGCGATCACGGTGACCCGGACCTCGTCGCCGAGCGCGTCGTCGATCACCGCGCCGAAGATGATGTTGGCCTCGGGGTGCGCGGCCTCGCTGACCAGCTGCGCGGCCTCGTTGATCTCGAACAGACCGAGGTCCGAGCCGCCGGAGATGGAGAGCAGCACACCCCGGGCGCCGTCGATCGACGCCTCCAGGAGCGGGCTGGAAATGGCCATCTCGGCCGCCGCCACCGCGCGGTCGTCGCCGCGCGCCGAGCCGATCCCCATCAGCGCCGAACCCGCCTCCGACATCACCGACTTGACGTCGGCGAAGTCGAGGTTGATCAGGCCGGGCGTGGTGATCAGGTCGGTGATGCCCTGGACACCGGACAGCAGCACCTGGTCGGCCGAGCGGAACGCGTCCAGGACGCTGACCTGCCGGTCGGAGATGGACAGCAGTCGGTCGTTGGGGATCACGATCAGCGTGTCGACCTCGTCGCGAAGCTGCGCGATGCCGTCCTCGGCCTGGTTCGCGCGGCGCCGTCCCTCGAAGGTGAACGGGCGCGTGACCACGCCGATGGTGAGCGCGCCGAGCGAACGGGCGATGTTGGCCACCACGGGGGCGCCACCGGTGCCGGTGCCGCCGCCCTCGCCCGCCGTGACGAAGACCATGTCGGCCCCCTTGAGGACCTCCTCGATCTCCTCGCGGTGGTCCTCGGCGGCCTTGCGCCCGACATCGGGATTCGCCCCGGCCCCCAGGCCGCGGGTGAGTTCGCGGCCGACGTCGAGCTTGACGTCGGCGTCGCTCATGAGGAGGGCTTGGGCGTCGGTGTTGATCGCGATGAACTCGACGCCCTTGAGACCGACCTCGATCATCCGGTTGATGGCGTTGACCCCGCCACCGCCGATACCGACCACCTTGATGACTGCGAGGTAGTTCTGGGGTGCTGCCACGTCGAAGGCCTCTCGCCTCGAGTTCCGGTCGGCGTGCCGTGGTTCCGGCATGCCGACATTTGCCGACTTGGGGAGGTCGGGACGCGATTTCCGCGAGCCACCAAAACCCTCACCCTCAGGTATAGAGTCAGCCCTGTTCGCATCGAACGCCGCCGATCCGAACAGTGCGGATAACTGCTTTGTCAACCTGGGGCTAGGCCGACACTAGGTCCCCATCGGACGCGGTTCAACGAACACGCCGAACCTGTCCCTATTGTTTTATCGCAGTGGCCGAGTGCTTCCGCCCCCGGTCACGGCGTGCTCGGGGTCGAAACCGCCGTGCCGGGCGCCCCCGGAGCCAACGACTGCGCGGGCGCCGGCGGCGCGAGCGAGGGAAACGGTTGGGTTCGGGTCACCGGCGCGTCGGGCGCGCTGACGTCGTAGAACTTCGCCGGCCGCGTCAGCAGCACCGCGAGCACGAGCGCCTTGCGATCCGACGCCTCCGCCCCGCCCCACGACACGGTCTCGCCCTTGTCCAGCACCAGCACGATGTCGTCGCGCGTCCGGGCGGTGATGTCCCGTACCCGCTGCGCGACCGGCGGCGGCAGTGCCGAGACCACTTGGACCACCCCCCGTAGCGTTTCCCGGCTCACCGTGTTGGCGTCGACCTTGACGATCGGCACTCCGGCGGGCGCGGCGTCCACCGTACCGAACCGTACGCCGTCCTTGTCGATCTCCGCGTAGCGGTCCGCGTCCGGCACCACCAGGGCGGTGGCGCGTTCGCGGACCGTGATCCGCACCGTGTGCGGCCAGTCGCGTTCCACGTGCACCGAGGCCACGCGCGGGATCGCGGCCACCCGGGCCCGGATCGCGCCGAGGTCGATCCCGGCCAGTGGTTCGCCGACCGGCACCGCCGCGACCTTGGCGACCTGGTCCTTGGGCAGCACGACCGGCCCGCCGACGGACACCGTCCGGGCGTCCAGCAGCGGCGAGTGGTAGACGATCGCCCACCCGGCGCCCGCGAGCACCACGAGCACCACCACGACGAGGAGCGGGCGCAGATTGGTCCAGCGCCGCCGCGGCGCGCGGCCGGGCCTGGCCGGGCGCGCCGGCGCGCGCTCCTTCGTGTCGGGCAAGGACGCTCCTCGGGCCGGCGGCTACTGGGGCAACCGCGCGGCGGCGATCGCCTCGTGGACCATCCGGACCAGTTCCTCGTCGGCGTCGCGCCGACCGAACTCGGCCGCGGCCTTGCCCATGTCGTGCAGGCGACGCGCGTCGGTCAGCACCGGCAGCACCGAGGAGCGGATCCAGTCGGGGGTCAGGTCGGCGTCGTCCACCAGCAGACCGCCGCCCGCCTTGACCACCGGCTGGGCGTTCAACCGCTGCTCGCCGTTGCCGATGGGCAGCGGTACGTAGGCCGCGGGCAGCCCGACCGCGGCCAACTCGGCGCAGGTCATCGCGCCGGCCCGGCACAGCACCATGTCGGCCGCCGCGTAGGCCAGGTCCATCCGGTCGAGGTAGGGCACCACGACGTAGGCCGGTCCACCGGGCGGCGAGTCGATCTTCAACTCGTTGTTGGGGCCGGCCGCGTGCAGCACCTGGACCCCCTCGGCGAGCAGTTGCCGGGCGGTGGCGGCCAGCGTCTCGTTCAGCCGCCGGGCGCCCTGCGAGCCGCCGAACACGAGCAGCGTGGGCCGCATCGGGTCCAGGCCGAACATCGCCCGGGCCTCGTCGCGCAGCGCGTTGCGGTCCAGGGTGGCGATCGCACGGCGCAGCGGGATGCCGATGTAGCGGGCCCCGCGCAGCTTGCTGTCCGGCGTGCTCACCGCGACGAATCGGGTGTAGCGGGCACCGATCTTGTTGGCCAGCCCCGGACGGGCGTTGGCCTCGTGCACCACGGTCGGCACGCCCTGGCGTTTGGCCGCCAGGTAGCCCGGCAACGCGACGTAGCCGCCGAAGCCGACCAGGCAGGACGCCTGGGTGCGCTCGAGCACGGCCGCGGCCTCGCGGATCGTGCCGCGCAGCCGGCCGGGCACGGTCATCAGTTCGGGCGTGGGCTTGCGCGGCAACGGCACGGCCGGGATCAACGCCAGTTCGTAGCCGCGAGCGGGAACGAGCTTGGTCTCCAGGCCCTTGGCCGTGCCGAGCGCCGTGATACCCACGTTCGGGTTCTGGCGGCGCAGCGCGTCCGCCAAGGCCAGAGCGGGCTCGATGTGCCCGGCGGTTCCTCCGCCGGCAAGGACGACATGCACCTGATTCACCCATCCCTGCGCGGCAGGATCCGCGCGAACGCTCGACGAACCGCCCCGGGCCCGCGTGCGGCGAGCGCCGCCTCGGCCTTTGGCTCACCTCGGGCGAAGGACAACAGCATGCCCACGGCGAACATGGTCGGAAGCAGGGCGGAACCTCCGTAGGACACCAATGGCAACGGCACTCCGGCGATCGGCAGCAGGCCGAGCACCGCCCCGACGTTGATCATGACCTGGGCCATGATCCACGCGGTCGCGCCACCCGCGGCGAGCCGTACGAACTGGTCTTTCGTCCGACTCGCGACGCGGATACCTGCATAGCCTAGGGCCGCGAAGAGGGTGAGTACGGACAGCGTCCCCACGAGACCCAATTCCTCGCCGATGACGGCGAAGATGAAGTCTGTGTGCGCCTCGGGCAAAGTGCCCCATTTGCCATAGCTGGTCCCGATTCCACTGCCGAACCAGCCGCCGGTGGCCAGCGAATAGATGCCCTGGGCGGCCTGCAACGTGCTGCCGTCCGGGTCGGAGAACGGGTCGAGGAAACCCGCGAACCGGGCGGCCCGGTGCGGCTTGAGCACGATCAGCACGGTGGTCAGCACGCTCACCACCGCGATCGCCATGGCGAACAGCCGACCCGGCGCGCCCGCGATCCACAGCAGCGCCAAGACCAGCACGGTGATGATCATCGCGGTGCCCATGTCGCCGCCGAGCAGCACCAGGAACAGGATGATCAGCGCGCCGGGCAGCAGCGGGACGAACATGTGCCGCCACTGGCCCAGCAGTCGGCGCTTGCGGGTGAGCACGTCGGCCCCCCACAACACCAGGCCCAGCTTGGCGAACTCCGAGGGCTGGATCTGGAACGAGCCGAAGCCGATCCAGTTGCGGTTGCCGTTGACCTCTATGCCCAGTCCGGGCACCAGGACCAGACACAGCGCGCCGACGCAGCCGAGCAGGAACGGATAGGCCAACCGGCGGTACCAGCGCAGCGGCAGACGTGACGCGATCCACATCAGCGGGAAGCCCATCGCGACCGCGATCAACTGCTTGGTGAAGATCTCGTCGAAGGAGCCGTAGATCGTGCGAGAGGTGATCTGCGACGCGGACAGCACCATCACCAGGCCCAGCACGGTGAGCAGCAGGCCGGAGCCGAGCAGCAGGTAGTAGGCGGTCAACGGGCTGTCCATGGCCCGGCGCAGCTCCCGCCGGAGCGGCCCGATCCGGCGCGCCCCGGCGGCCGGACGCGGCGCGGGCAGCCGCGAGCCGCCCCGCGGCCGCCGCTCGTCGGCGGGCGCGGGGTGTGCCTCGCGGGTCTGCGGACCGGCGGCCATCGCGCCCGGTCAGCCCGCCGCCGGCCCGAGCCCGCGGACCGCGTCGGCGAACGCGTCGCCGCGCTTGCCGTAGTGGGCGTACATGTCCATCGAGGCGCACGCGGGCGCGAGCAGCACGGTGTCACCCGGACGCGCCAGCGCCGCCGCCTCGCCCACGACCAGTTCCATGGCCCCAGTGTCGGTCGCGGCCACCTCCACCACGGGGACATCGGGGGCGTGTCGCGCGAGCGCGTCCCGGATCACCGCGCGGTCGGCGCCCATCAGCACCACCGCGCGCAGCCGGTTCTTCGCGCCGGAGACCAGGTCGTCGAAGGACGCGCCCTTGGCCAGGCCGCCGGCGATCCACACGATGTCCCGGTAGGCGGCCAGCGAGGCCGCCGCGGCGTGACCGTTGGTGGCCTTGGAGTCGTCCACGTAGTCGACGCCGGCCACGGTGGCCACGTGCGCGATGCGGTGCGCGTCGGGCCGGAACGCGCGCAGCCCGTCGCGCACCGCCACCGGCGGCACGCCGTAGGCGCGGGCCAGCGCGGCGGCGGCCAGCGCGTTGGCCACGTTGTGCGGCGCGGGCGGGTTCACGTCGCCCACGGTGGCCAATTCCGCCGCGGTGCTGTGCCGGTCGGCCACGAACGCGCGATCGGCCAGCAGGTCGTCGACCACCCCGAAGTCGGACAGACCCGGCGGCCCGAGCCCGAAGCCCACCGCGCGGCAGCCCTCCTCGACCTCGGCCTCGTGCACGAGCTGCTCGGTCTGCGGGTCGGCCAGGTTGTACACGCAGGCGATCTGGCACCCGCCGTAGATCCGGCCCTTGTCCGCCGCGTACGCCTCCGGCGAGCCGTGCCAGTCCAGGTGGTCCGGCGCGATGTTGAGCACCGCCGCAGCCAGCATCCGCGGCGCGCCGGCGTCGTCCTTGGGGCTTTCCTCCCAGGTCGGCAGCCAGTGCAGCTGGAAGCTGGACAACTCCAGCGCGAGCACGTCGTACGCCGGTTCGCCGTCCTGGTCGCGGGCCAGCACCGCGTCCACCACGGGCGTGCCGACGTTGCCCGCGGCGGCGACCCGCTTGCCGGACGCCTCCAGGATCGAGGCGAGCATCCGCACGGTCGTGGTCTTGCCGTTGGTGCCGGTGATCGCCAGCCACGGCGCGGGGTTCACCCGCGGCCGCAGCCGCCACGCCAACTCCACGTCGCCCCACACCGGTACGCCGGCCGCGCGCGCGGCGGCGAACAGCGGCTTGGTGGGCCGCAGTCCGGGCGAGGCGATCAGTACGTCGACGTCCTCGGGCAGCGTCTCGTCGTCGCCCAGCCGCACGTCGACGCCGAGCGCGCCCAACTCCTCGGCGCGGCGCCGCGCGTTGTCGTCGGCGCTGCCGTCGATCGCCACGACCCGGGCGCCGAGGCCGTGCAGCGCCCGCACCGCGGACGCGCCGGTGACCCCGGTGCCCGCGACGCAGAACGACAACTCGGCCCACGGCGCACCGTGATGGGTGAAGGTGCTCAGGTCTTTCGTACTCACGTCTCTTACGTTCCCGTAACCCAGCCCGCGTAGAAGATGCCGATCCCGAGAATGGCGCACAGGCCGGCGATGATCCAGAACCGAACCACGATGAGTACTTCGGTCCACCCCTTGAGTTCGAAATGGTGCTGGAGCGGCGCCATTTTGAACACCCGTTTGCCGGTCATCTTGAAGTAGCCCACCTGGATGATCACCGACAGCGAGATGATCAGGAACAGGCCGCCGATGAGCGCGGACAACAACTCGGTGCGGGTCAGGATGGCCAACCCGGCGAGCGCGCCGCCCAGGGCGAGCGACCCGGTGTCGCCCATGAAGATCTTGGCCGGCGAGGTGTTCCACCACAGGAAGCCGAAACACGAGCCCATCATCGCCGCCGACACGATCGCCAGGTCGAGCGGATCGCGCACGTCGTAGCAGCCCACGCCCGGCGCGTTCAGGCACGACTGGCCGTACTGCCAGACCCCGATGAAGGTGTACGCGCCGAAGACGATCACCGAGGCGCCGGTGGCCAGGCCGTCCAGACCGTCGGTGAGGTTGACGCCGTTGGAGTGGCCGGCGATCAGGATGTAGGCCCAGATCACGAAGAACACCGGCGTCAGGTCGAGCGCGGTGTCCTGCACGAAGGACAGGTGTGTGGACGCGGGGGTGAACCCGCGCGCGTCCTTGAACTGGATCGCGAGCAGCGCGAAGGAGATGCCCACGAACGACTGTCCGGCCAGTTTGGCCTTGGCGCGCAGACCCAGGCTGCGCTGCTTGACGATCTTGATGAAGTCGTCGACGAAGCCGACCAGGCCCAGGCCCGCCATCAGGTACAGCACCAGGAGCGCGGACGCGCTCGGCGTCTCCAGGGTGATCGCCTTGGCGGCGCCGTAGCCGATGAGCGCGGCCAGGATGATCACCGCGCCGCCCATGGTGGGCGTACCGCGCTTGCTGTGGTGTCCGGCCGGACCGTCGTCCCGGATCAGCTGGCCGTAGCCGCGCTTGACCAGGATCCGGATCGCGAGCGGCGTACCGATCAGCGACAACACCAGGGCGATGCCGCCGGCGATGAGGATGGCCCTCACCCGTGCACCTCCGCGTTGCTCACGTCGTCCCCGGCGGCGTCCGCCAACAGCGCGTCCGCGAGCCGTTCCAGGGCGACCCCTCGGGACGCCTTCACCAGTACGACGTCGCCCGGGGCCAGTTCGCCCCGGAGTAGTTCGACGGCCGCCTCTACGTCGGGCACCAGCACCGACTCCTCACCCCACGAACCCTCGTTCTTCGCGCCCATGTCGATCCAGGCGGCCTCCCTGCCGCCCACGGCCACCAGTCGGTGGATGTTCAGGCGTACCGCGAGTCGCCCGATCGCGTCGTGCTCGGTCAGCGACTCCTCGCCCAACTCCCGCATGGCGCCCAGCACGGCGAACGTACGATTGCCGCCCGCCATCGCGACCAGGGCCTTGAGTGCGGCCCGCATCGACTCGGGGTTGGCGTTGTACGCGTCGTTCACGACGGTCACCCCGTCGTCCCTGCGGGTCACTTCCATCCGCCAGCGGGAGATCGTACCGGCCGCGCCGAGGGCGGCCGCGATGTCCTCGACGGTCATGCCCACTTCGCGTGCCACGGCGGCACACGCGAGTGCGTTCGCCACGTGGTGCTCACCGTACAGGCGCAAGATCACCGGCGCACTGCCCTCGGGCACGCACAGCGTGAACGAGGCCCGTCCCCGCTCGTCCAGTGTCACGTTCTCGGCCCGTACGTCCGCCTCGGCGCTCTCGCCGAAGGTGACCACGCGGGCCCTGGTGCGCGCGGCCATCGCGCGCACGTACGGGTCGTCCCGGTTGAGCACGGCCACGCCGTCGGCGGGCAGCGCCTCGACCAGTTCGCCCTTCGCCTTGGCGATGCCCTCGCGCCCGCCGAACTCGCCCATGTGCGCGGAGCCGACGTTGAGGACCAGGCCGATCCGGGGCGGGGCGATCGTGCACAGGTAGGCGATGTCGCCGACGTGGCGCGCGCCCATCTCGGCGACCAGGTAGCGGGTTTCCTCGGTCACCCCCAGGACGGTCATCGGCAGGCCGATGTCGGTGTTGAAGTTGCCGCTCGGGGCGATCGTCGGGCCCCGGCGGGCGAGCACCTGGCCGAGCAGGTCCTTGGTGCTCGTCTTGCCGGAGGAGCCGGTCAGCGCGATCACCGTGGTCTCGGGACGGCGGTCGAGGATCGTCCGGGAGAGTCGCCCGAGCGCTCGGACCACGTCGTCGACGAGGATGGCCGGGGTGCCGGTGTCGCGCTCGGCGAGGACCGCGACCGCGCCGGCCTCGATCGCGGCGCGGGCGTAGTCGTGCCCGTCCACGTGCTCGCCGCGCACGGCCACGAACAGCGTGCCGGGCCCGGCCTTGCGGGAGTCGACGACCATCCCGCCGGTGATGTGCGCGTGCGGATCCGCGCCGCCCGCCGGCCGCCCTCCGAGAGCGGTGGCGATCTCGGCAAGAGTGCTGGAAATCACTGGTTCGTCTCCTCGGCACGCGAGGTGCCGGTCGCCGGGACGCCTGGGTTCGGGGTCTCGGACGTCGGGGTGTGCGTTGATGGTGCGGGAGCCACGATCCTCGCATCGGTGGACTGCTTGGGGGACGCGGGGCCGGCGTGCATGGTTCTGGCCAACGCCGCGCGCAGCTCGACGCGGTCGTCGAAGGGGTGTTTGACCCCGTTCGCGAACTCCTGGCCCTGCTCGTGTCCCTTGCCGGCGATCACCACGGTGTCGCCCGGCGCGGCCCGGTCCACCGCGAGCGCGATCGCCGCGACCCGATCCGGCTCGACCAGCACGGCACCCGGCGCGGCGTCGGCCGCACGGATGCCGGCCAGCATCTCGTCCAGGATCGTGTTCGGGTCCTCCGAGCGCGGGTTGTCGCTGGTGAGCACGACCGCGTCGGCGAACCGGGCGGCGGCCGAGGCCATCAACGGGCGCTTGGCCCGGTCCCGGTCCCCGCCCGCGCCGAGCACGATGGTCAGCGCGCCGGAGGTCACCGGGCGCAGCGCGCGCAGCAGCGTCTCGACCGCGTCCGGAGTGTGTGCGAAGTCGACCACGGCCTCGAACGGTTGGCCGACGTCGACCCGCTCCATCCGCCCGGGCACCCCCGGCGTGCGTCCCACGCCCTCGACGGCGTCGTCGAGCGAGACGCCGCCGGCGGTCAGCGCGACGATCGCGAGCAGCGCGTTGGACACGTTGAACGGGCCGGCCAGGCGCACCCGCGCCTCGGCCTTGTGGCAGTCGGGCCCGACCACGGTGAAGCGGCTGCCGTCGGGGCCGAGTTCGACGTTCTCGGCCCGCCAGTCGGCGTCCTGGTCGCCCGTCGCGGACACGGTCAGCACCGGTACGCTCGCCAGCTTCGCGAGCCGGCGGCCGTACGCGTCGTCCACGTCGATCACGCCCAGGCGTGAGCGGCGCGGCGTGAACAGGTCGGCCTTGGTCAGGAAGTAGTCCTCCATCGACGGGTGGAAGTCCAGGTGGTCCTGGGACAGGTTGGTGAACAGCGCCACGTCGTAGACGGTGCCGTCGACCCGGCCGAGCGCGAGCGCGTGGCTGGAGACCTCCATCACGGCGTCGGTGACGCCGCGCTCCAGCATCGACGCGAGCAGCGCCTGCACGTCGGTGGCCTCCGGTGTGGTGCGCACGCTGGGAACCACCTCCTCGCCGATCCGGGTCTCGACGGTGCCGATCATCCCGGTGACGCCGCCGCCCGCGCGCAGCCCGCCGTCGAGCAGGTAGGCGGTGGTGGTCTTGCCGTTGGTGCCGGTGACGCCGTACATGGTCAGGTGCTCGGCGGGCCGCCCGTACACCCAGGCCGCGATCTCACCCAGTCGGCCGCGCGGATCGGCCACCACGAGGGCGGGCAGACCGCTGCCGGCCGCAAGTGCCGCGCCCGCCGGGTCGGTGAGCAGCGCGGCCGCGCCGGCCTCGGCGGCCTGCGTGGCGAACGCGGCGCCGTGTACGTGCTCGCCCTGCAACCCCGCGTACAGATCGCCCGGGCGCACGGCCCGCGAGTCGTGGGTGACGCCGGTCAGCGTCGCCTCCGGATCGCTCGGGCCCCCGGTGAGCGGGACGTCGAGAAACCCGGCCAGGCCGGTCAGCGGTTGAGGGCGCGCCTCGGCGGGGCGGCGCAGATCACGGTTGGGCACGGCGGGCAGGCTACCGCGCTTTGGACCCTCGCCTGGTGCCGGCACCGGTCACCACTCGATCGGGAGATCGAGCGGCGCGGTGCCGCTCGGGGGGATCCGACGGCTCTGCAGGGCGAACGTCATCACCTGCTGGAACACCGGTGCGCACAGGCTGCCGCCACCGCCGTCGATGCCCGGCGCCTGGAGCGTCACCGACACCACGACCTGCGGATTGTCCGCCGGGGCGAAGCCGATGAAGGACGTGGTGTAGCCGTTGTAGTGGCCGGTCTTGGGGTCGAACCGGTTGGCGGTGCCGGTCTTGCCCGCGACGCGGTAGCCGGGGATGCGACCGTTCTTGCCGGTGCCGCCGTCGTCGGCGACCACGGTCTCCAGCATGTCGCTCACCTGGCGGGCGGTCTCGGGGCTGACCACGACGGTCGACTTGGGCGCGGCGGCGGGCTTGAACTTCCCGTCCGCGTCGGTGCTGCCCTTGACCAGGCTCGGCTCGATCCGCACACCGCCGTTGGCGATGGTCTGGAACACCGAGGTGGCCTGGACCGAGTTGACCGACAGTCCCTGGCCGAACGGGATGGTGTACTGCTGTGACCCGCTCCACTTCTGCGGCGGGGCCAGGATGCCCGGCGTCTCGCCCGGGAACTTCAGCCCCGACGGTTGTCCGACGCCGAACCGGGTCAGGTACTCGTGCAGCTTGGCGTTGGCCTCGGGGCGGCCCGGCCCCAGTTGTTCGGAGGCCAGGATGGTGCCGATGTTGCTGGACTTGGCCAGGACGCCGGCCAGGGTGAGCTGCTGGGTCGGGTGGTCGTGCTCGTCCTTGAACAGTTGGTCGGCGCGGGCGAGCCGGTTGGGCACGGTCACGTGGGTGCCCGGGGTGGCCCGGCCCTCCTGGATCACCGCGGCCATGGTCATCACCTTGCCGGTGCTGCCCGGCTCGTACGCCTCCTCCACCGCCCGGTTGCCCAGGTTGTGCACGTCGTTCGGGCCGATGTGGTTGGGGTCGTAGCCGGGTGCGGTGGCCATCGCCAGGATCTGGCCGCTGCGCACGTCCTGGACCACCACGGTGCCGGATTCCGACTTGGTCTCGGCGACCTTCGCGCCGATCAACTGCTCGGCGTACCACTGGAGGTCGCGCGAGACGGTCAGTTGCACGTCGGAGCCGGCCACGGCCCGGGTGCCGGTGAGGTCGGAGGTGGGCACTCGGCGGCCGTAGACCATCTCCTGCGTGGTGCGGCCGTCCTTGCCCGCGAGTCGCCCGTCGAGGGTCATCTCCAGGCCGCCGCCGCCGTGGCCGGTGGCGTTGACGAAGCCGACCAGGTTCGCGCCGACCGGGCCGGCCGGGTAGATCCGCTTGCTGTGCTTGGTCGAGTAGATGCCGACCAGGTCGTCGCGGTGCATCTTGCCGAGGTCCTTCTGCGCCTGGCGGATGGTGTTCCACACGGCGGGATCCACCTGCGGGGCGAGCACGACGTAGCGGGACTTGGGGACGCGCAGTTTGGCCTCGATGGCCACCGGGTCACCGCCCACGAGCGGGGCGAGTGCCAGCGCGGTGGCGTGCGGGTCGTACTTCTGCACCTGGGTGGGGTCGGCGGTGACGTCGTAGGCGTCCACCGACTTGGCCAGGCTCACTCCGGAGGCGTCGGTGAGCGAGCCGCGCTCGGCGGGCACGGTGACGGTCTGGGTGCGCTTGGCGGCGGCCTGCGCGGCGTACGCGGGCGCGTCCAGTGCCTGGAGTTGGAGCAGCCGGCCGGCGAACAGGGTCAGCACCACGCCGAGCGCGATCAGCCCGATCCGCAGCCGCTTGCGCGGGTCGCCCATCCGCGCGGGGCGTACGGGCCGGCGCGGGGCGGGCGGACGGGCGGCCCGGGCGGCGCTCGGCCGCGCCCGCCCCGAAGCCCCGGCCCGCTCGGCCCGAGCAGCCTCCCGAAACCGTCGCCCGGCGCCCGCACCGGAGGTCGCGCGCACCGGCCGCGACCGCTCCGACCGGGCCCGCTCACCCGAGCCGTCCACCGGCCGGGGTCGTCGGGCGGCCGAACGCTCGTCTCGCGTGGCGGCATCCCCGGCCCGCCGTACGGGACCGGGCCCGCTCTCCGCCCCACCACGCTCCCGCGCCCGCGACGCCCGAAGCCGCCCACGGTCCTCCCCGGACCCGGCGCGGGGGGAGGCGCCCCGCGGCCGCCCGTCGGTCCGGGAAGACGCACCGTCCAGGCGCGGCCGGCCCGACGGGGCGCCCTCGGTCCGTGCCCGCGGGGCCGCGTTGTCGCCGCGCCCCGAACCCCGACGCGCGGACCCGTCCTCACGCCGCGAACGCCCGGAGTCCGCCCGGGAAGACGCGCCATCGCCCCGGCCCGAATCGCCCCGGAAAGCGCCGCCCTCGCCCCGAGCACGCTCCGCCGGCCGACGCGCGCCCCCGTCCGCGCTCCGCGCCCGCCCGGTGCCCGCCCGAGGCGATGCGCCATCGCCCCGCGACCGCCCCGAGCCGTCCCGGGCAGCCGCGTCCTCGGCCCGCGACCGCCGCGCGCGCTCACCGAGCACGGCGCCGTCGGCGCGCGAACGGCGCGCGCCCGCGTCGGATCCGCCGGCGGCCGGGCGCGGCGGGCGCTCGCCGGAGCCGGCGTCACCGGCGCGCGGGCGGCCCGAGCGGGGCGCGTCGGGGCTCGCGGGTCGCCCGGCGCGCCGCGCGGGCGGATCGGACTCGTCGCGCGGCCGGCGCGGTCGCCCGGGTCGGCCGGCCCGGCCGCCCGGTTCCGCCCGCTCCCCGTCACGCGCACCCGTACCACGCGGCGCGGCCGGGTCGCCCTGACCGCGAGGGCGCCGCGCGTCCGGCGCACCCGTACGGTCGGCCGCCGGCCGGGGTCGGCGCGCCGAGGACCCGGCCGGGTCGGCGCCGGCGTCGCGGCGGCCCCTTCCGGCGGAACGCGGCTCGTCGGGATCGCGCGGATCACGGGGGTCACGGCGTCCGTCGGTCAACGCGGGGTCCCTTCAAGCCGAATGTGGCGGCAAGCCGAACGTGGCGGCAGGCCGAATGTGACAACACGTCGCACGCGACGCCAGGCCGAATGCGACAGCGCACCGCGTCCGGCGGCACACCCGTACAACGAGCGGACGATCGCGCGGCGCCGGGCGAGCCTCCACTCGACCCCCACCCGACCACATCGACCCGTCCGCCACCCGAACCCGACACGTCGAACCACGCCGCCCTCTCGCGGCATGCGGCACCCGGCGGCCCCGATCCGCCCGTGGACCGCGCGCCCGGGCGGGCGACACGATCGGCGGAGCCTGGCGTCAACGGGCCGCTTCCGGCGCGGCGGGCGCTGCGGGTGCCGCCGGAGTCTCGGCGCCGGGCGCGGCCAAGGTCGCCGGCGCCGCCGGAGTCGCCGGAGTCGCCGGAGCCGCGACCCCGGCCGGGTCGCCCCCGGGCTGGGCCGCCGGCGCGCCCGGTCCCCCACCGGCGGGCGGCAAAGCCGTGGCACCGGCCGGCGTCGCCGGGGCCTCCGGAACCAACGGCGGCTTGGACGTGGCGGCCTTGGGCACCCCGAGCACCCGTCCGGTCGCGGGGTCGATGAAGACCGGACTGCCCCCCGGAACCAGCCCCAGCTCCTGGGCCCGCCGGGCGAGTTCGCCGGGCGCGGCCTTGGCGTCCAGCTCCCGCTGCAACGCCTCGCGGTCGTCGGTGAGCTGGTCCTGGCGCTTTTGCAACCGGCCCACCTCGAAGGAGCCCTGGTTGAGCGCGGTGTTCAACAGCAGCAGGGACAACAGACCGCCGCCGAGCAGACCGACCACGAGCACCACGAACGGCGTGCGCGTCGTCCCCTTCGCCCGGCGCGCGACCAGGCGGATCCGAGTCATCGTCTTCGCCGCGCCGCTCATCGGCTCCCCCGTCCGCCGCGTCGATTCACCGGTCTTCCCGCACCCGCTCCGCGGCCCGCAACCGCACCGATGCCGCGCGCGGGTTCTCCTCGTTCTCCCGCTCGCTCGCCTTCTCCGAACCGCGTGTGAGCAGCTTGAACCGCGGTTGCAACTCCTCCGGCACCACCGGCAGGTCCGGCGGCGCCTTGCTCTGCGCGCCGGCCGCGAACACCCGCTTGGTCATCCGGTCCTCCAGCGAGTGGTAGGACATCACCACGATCCGCCCGTGCAGCGCGAGCGCCCGCACGGCGGCCGGCAACGCCCGCTCCAGCACCGCGAGTTCCCCATTGACCTCGATCCGCAGGGCCTGGAAGGTGCGCTTGGCGGGATTGCCGCCGGTACGCCGCGTCGCGGCCGGGATCGCGGTGCGCACCACGTCGACCAGCCGCGCGCTCGTGGTGAACGGCTCCTTCTCCCGCTCGCGCACGATCGCGTCGGCCACCCTGCGGGCGAACCGCTCCTCGCCGAAGTCGCGCAGGATCCGGGCCAACTCAGCGGCGGTGTAGCCGTTCAGGATGTCGGCCGCGGTGATGCCCACGGTCGGGTCCATCCGCATGTCGAGCGGCGCGTCCTGCGCGTAGGCGAAGCCGCGATCGGCCCGGTCCAGTTGCAGCGAGGACACGCCGAGGTCGAACAGGATGCCGTCGATCCGCTCGATCCCGAGCCGGTCCAGCACCTCGGGCAGTTCGTCGTACACCGCGTGCACCAGCGTCGCCCGCTCGCCGAAACCCGCGAGCCGGGCCGCGGAGCGCTCCAGCGCCTCGGGGTCGCGGTCGAGGCCGATCAGCCGTACCTCGGGGAAGGCGGTGAGCAGGGCCTCGCTGTGCCCGCCCATGCCGAGCGTCGCGTCCACCACGATCGCTCCGGGTGCGCGCAACGCGGGGGCCAACAGGTCGACACACCGCTCCAGCAGGACCGGAATGTGGGCGGGTGCCGTCACGGCCCCTCCACCATCGTCGCGTTCACTCCGGGCCCTTCGTCGTGCGGAAACCCGCAGTCTAGAGGCCGAGGTACAACCTTCTCGCGGAACCTGCCGCGAACCGTGCCGCCAGGTCCCCGCCCGCTCGTCTGGGGAAGTGACCTCTGGCACCGGGGAAGGAGTGCCAGAAAGCTCGGAGCGGGTGGAGACCTCGCCGCAGGTGCGCCGGGCAAGACCACGTTGTGAGGATGCGACTCGGGGAGCTCGAGAAGACGCGGCGGGCATCGCCGCGCTCGGATCGGCTCAGATCAGGCCGGGCAGCACCTCCTCGGACAACACGGCGAAGGACCGCTCCTGCTCCGCGAGGTAGTCGTGCCAGGTCTGGGCGGCCCACAGCTCGACCCGGGTGTTGGTCCCGATGACGACGCAGTCCCGACTGTCCCGGTCCAGACCCGCGTAGTCGCGCAGGGGTTGCGGCACCAGCACCCGCCCCTGCTTGTCCGGCACCGCGTCGGAGGCCCCGGCGTAGAGCACGCGCATGTAGTCGCGCGCCGCCTTCGAGGTCACCGGGGCTCGGCCCAACTGCTCGGCGATCCGGGTGAACTCCGCGATGGGCCACACATAGAGGCAGCGTTCCTGCCCCTTTGTGATCACAAGGCCCTCCGCCAGCTCGTCCCGGAACCGCGCCGGCAGGATCAGCCGGCCCTTGTCGTCCAATCGGGGCTCGTATGTGCCCAGGAACATCGAGCACCTCCGGCCGCCGTCAGGAGCTTGTGGGCTCCATTTCCCGCCACTCTACTCCACCAAACCCCACGGTCAACCCTTTTCGGGCGCGTCACTCTGGTCCCAAGGGGAATAAAAGCCCAGGTCAGAGGGGGTGCATCGGAAGAACCACCCGATTGCGCGCCCCCCGCACGCCACTCCCCCGCACCGGGCGCGGGTTTCAGCCTTTTCACCTCTGGGCTCCCGGTATGAATCTCCCATTCCGGGATTAGCGCTCATAGCGCGAGAATGTCACGGGTCGTCCGCATATCGGGCGGTGCGGCTCCCCCACGAGGCACGTCGGGCTCGCGATCGACAACGTCCCGACCATGGCCGATCGTCTTGTCGCAGCCAGCCGCCTCTACGCGGAGCAGTGCGGTCGAGGCGTTCGTCGATCTCGACGGCGACGTGCACCGGTCGATGAACCGGGTGCGCCGCTCCCCGTTCCCGCCGCACCGCGAGAAGTGCGCGGTTTCGTCCACGACGTCACCACCGGCCTGCCGCGCGAGGTTTTCCCGCTCTCCGACGTGCAACCGGAAGACGTCCCGAGCAGTCATAGGCTCCGTCGCCTCTCCCGCCGACCCGAATTCCGGATCGGCGCGGCACCATCGAGGGAATCGACCCGTCTCGGCCGAAGCCTTTCGTGCCGACCGGATCGCCCTCCACGCCGCGTCGGCTACCGTCCGGAGTCGCAATGCGCGTTGTCCGGGCCGTCCAACGGGGTGACGGCAGCGCACGCTACCGGGAGAATCGGCCTGTGGCCCTGACCCAGGGCGTGCACAACGCGGTTCCAGGGAGGGGCACGGGTGTCGACGTTCAACGATCAGGCCGGTCTGGGGGATCTGACGGTCACCACCGATCGGATCCGCGGGGCCATGGAGACCGTGATCGAGGGCAAGCCCGAGGTCGTCCGCCTCGCCTTGACGGTGCTGCTGGCCGAGGGCCACCTCCTCGTCGAGGACGTTCCGGGAGTCGGCAAGACGATGCTGGCGAAGGCCCTCGCGCGATCCGTCGATTGCGACATGCGTCGGGTCCAGTTCACCCCGGACCTGCTGCCCTCGGACATCACCGGCGTCAGCGTCTTCGACCAGGAGAAGCGCGAGTTCGAGTTCAAGCCGGGCGCCATCTTCGCCAACATCGTGGTCGGCGACGAGATCAACCGGGCCTCGCCGAAGACCCAGTCCGCGCTCCTGGAGTGCATGGCCGAGCGCCAGGTCACCGTCGACGGCACCACCTACGAGTTGAGCGCGCCGTTCATGGTGATCGCGACGCAGAACCCGGTGGAGATGGAGGGAACGTATCCTCTGCCCGAGGCGCAGCGGGACCGGTTCATGGCCCGCGTCTCGATGGGATACCCGGCGATCGACGCCGAGTTGCGGATGATCGGCGGCCACAGCGCGGGCTCCCCGCTGACCGACCTGACCCCGGTCGCCGACGCACGGGACCTGGTCCGCCTCGCCGACGCCGTACGCCGGGTGCACGTGTCCCCGGCCGTCGCGCGCTACGCGGTCGACCTGGTCAACGCCACCCGCCGCTCGCCCGAACTGCGCCTGGGCGCCTCGCCGCGCGCCACCCTGCACCTGGTCCGCGCGTCCCGGGCGGCGGCCGCCCTGGACAACCGCGACTACGTCCTGCCGGACGATCTGCAGACCCTGGCCGTCTCGGTGCTGGCCCACCGCCTGCTGCCCACCGCCGACGCGCAGATGGCCCGGCGCACCCCGGAGCAGATCGTCGCCGACATCGTGCGCCAGGTCCCGGTCCCCGGCGCCCCCGCCGGCCAGGCCCCGCACGCGGGCCAGGGCCGGGCGGTCGGCGCGCCGCAGATCGTGCCCGCCCCGCCGGTGCCGCCCGCCCACCAGCCCTACCCGGGCGGCGTCCCGCACCACAACGGCGGCCGGCCGTACCCGACGCAGGCGCCGACCGCGCACGAGGGCTACGCGCCGGTACCGTCCGACGGCCGCCTCGGCGGCACGGGTTCCGGGGCGGCGCGCTGACGTGCGTACCGCACTGTCCGGCCTGACCACCCGGGGGCGCTCCTTCCTCGCGGCGGGGATCGCCGCGAGCATCTGCGCGGTGGTCCTGGGTCAACGCGACCTGCTGCGGGTCGGCTTCCTGCTCACCGCGCTGCCGCTGGTGGCGGTCCTGATCGTCGCCCGCACCCGGCACCTGGTCACCAGCGCCCGGGGGCTGGAGCCGCCCCGGGTGGCGGTCGGCCACGAGTCCCAGGTGCGGCTGCGCGTGGACAACGTCTCGCGCATCCCCACCGGTCTGCTGATGCTCGAGGACCACGTGCCCTACGTCCTCGGCTCGCGGCCCCGCTTCGTGCTGGACCGGATCGAGCCGCACGGCAACCGGCACGTGTCCTATCGGGTGCGCTCGGATCTGCGCGGGCGTTTTTTGGTGGGCCCGCTGCGGTTGCGGATGGCCGATCCGTTCGGGATGTGCGAGTTGACCCGTTCCTTCGCCGCCCGGGACACCCTCGTGGTCACCCCGGCCGTGCAGCCGCTGCCTGCGGTGGACCTGGGCGGCGAGTGGACCGGCTACGGCGACAGCCACGCCCGCAACGTGTCCGCGTCCGGCGAGGAGGACGTGGTCCCGCGCGAGTACCGGCACGGCGACGACGTGCGCCGGGTGCACTGGCGCTCCACCGCCCGCCGCGGCGAACTGATGGTGCGCCGCGAGGAACAGGCCTGGCAGAACCGGGCCACCGTACTGATCGACACCCGTGCCGGCGCGCACGTGGGCGACGGACCGGCCTCGTCCTTCGAATGGGTGGTCTCGGCCGCCGCTTCCGTGGGCGTACACCTGTGCCGGCGCGGCTACACCACCCGCCTGCTCGACGCCGAGGGCGACGCGCTCGCCGGGGACCTGGAGGGCATCCGGGCCGCGCCCGGCGACCTGGAGGGTTTCCTGCTGGACGCGCTCGCGGTGGTGGAGACGGTGCCGGTGAGCGCCCTGGACCAGGCCGAGCCCGCCCTGCGCGACCCGGCGGGCGGCGGCCTGACCGTCGCCGTGCTCGGCGCGCTGACCGAGGACGACGTCAAGCGGCTCGGCCGGGCCCGACACCGGTCCGGGCGCGGAGTCGCGATCGTCCTGGACGTGAACACGTGGGGCCGGGTACCCGGCGCGCTGCCGCACGACAGCGCGGTGGGCCTGCTCCGCCAGGCCGGCTGGCGGGTGCTCTCCGCCCGGGCCGGCTCCCGGCTGTCCGAACTGTGGCGCTCGGCCGGCCGGGTGGGCGACCCGGCCGCCGCCGGCTCGATGTCCTATGCCGGCACCGCGCGCGCCGCCGCCCCCGCGTCCCCCGCGCCCGTACCCACGCCCGCCGCCCCGGGCCCGCCGCCGCGCCCGCGCGCGGCGCCCACGATCGGGGGCTCCACCGTCGACGGAGGGGAACGGCCATGACCGGCCGACTGCGTCTGGCCCTGGTCGCGGCCCTCGCGACCGCGCTGACCTCGTCCGCACTGCTCCCGCTGGTCGACGCGGGCGGCTGGATCGCCCAGGGACTGGGCGCGATCCTGCTGGTCGCCCTGGTCGGCGAGGGAGCCCGGCGGATCCGGGTGCCGCGCCCGATCGTGGGATTGACCCAGGTCGCCGCCCTGGTGCCCTACCTGCTTCTGGTCTGCGTCCCCGACGCCAGCGGCCCGATCCCGACCCCGAGCAGCGTCGACGCGTTCGTGGAGTTGATGCGTGCCGGCGGGCAGGACATCCGCGAGTTCAGCACGCCCGCGCCCGCCACGCCCGGGATCGTCGCGATCCTGCTCACGGTGATGGGCGGCGTGGCCGTGATCGTGGACATGATCGCGGTGACCTACGCCCAGGCCGCGCCGGCGGGCCTGCCTCTGCTCGCGCTCTACAGCGTGCCCGCCGCGCTGTCCCAGTCCGGCCTCGGCTGGGCGGTCTTCCTGATCGCGGCGCTGGCCTACGTCCTGCTGCTGCTCGCGGAGGGCCGCGAGCGGCTGCTGCGCTGGGGCCGGCCCCTGGCCCCGCCGATCCCCCCGGCCATCCGCCGATGCGCCAGTACCGCCCGCCCGCCCGCGGCGGCGGCCGGATCGGCGTGGCCGCCCTGGCGGTGGCCGTGGCGGTGCCCGCGCTGATCCCGCTGAGCGCGAACCGGCTCCTGGACAAGAACGACAACGGGCCCCAGTCGCATCGGCTGACCACGATCAACCCCGTGGTCAAGCTCTCCGACGAGCTGAACCGGGCGGAGAACCGGGAGTTGATGCGCTACCGCACCAACTCCGCCACGCCCGGCTCGATCTATCTGCGGATCTCCTCCCTCGACCGGTTCGACGGCCGCTCCTGGCAGCCGTCGGAGCGGCAACTGATCGACGTGCCCAAGGACTTCCCCAAGCCGCCGGGCCTGGACCAGGGGGTGCGCACCTCCGAGGTGGTCACCCGGGTCGAGTCCGACCGGGACTACGACCAGGGTTCGCTGCCGATGCCCTACCCGGCGACGCAGGTCCAGGTGAAGGGCAGTTGGCGCTACGAGCCCGAGGGCCGCCTGCTGCTGGCCGACAACAAGCAGGGTCTGCGCGGCCTCGGCTGGACGGTGACCAGCCTCGACGTCGAACCGACCCCCGCCCAGCTCAAGGCCGCCGGCCCGCCGCCGCCCGCGCTCGCGCCCTACGTGGCGCTGAACCTGCCCTCCGACATGGTGAACCGGATCCGCCAGCAGGCGTTGCGGATCGGCGGCAACGGCACCTCCTACGACCGGGCCCGCAACCTGGAGGAGTGGTTCGCCCGCTCCAACCAGTTCCGCTACGACACCAAGGTCCCGCCGGGCAACGGCGCCTCGGCGCTGGAGAACTTCCTGGAGCAGAAGGTCGGCTACTGCGAACAGTTCTCCTCCGCGATGGCGGTGATGGCCCGCACCCTGGGCATCCCGGCACGGATCGCGGTCGGCTTCATCCCCGGCACGCAGCAGGCCGACATGAGCTACAAGGTCAGCAGCCACGACGCGCACGCGTGGCCGGAGCTGTACTTCTCCGGCGCGGGCTGGATCCGGTTCGAGCCGACCCCCTCCCGGGGCAACTCGCCGTCCTACGCCCAGCAGGACGTGGCACCGGTCGCACCGTCGGCCACTCCGGGCAGTGCGGGCGACCTGCCCTCCAAGCAGCCGCAGACGGTGCCGAGCGCCGGGCCGTCGACCGCCACGACCAGCGCGCCGGCCGCCGTCGGCGCCTCCTCGGACGGGCCGCGGCTGTCCGGCCGGGTGCTGCTGATCGGCGGGGCCGTGTTGCTGGTGGTGCTGCTCGTGGTGGCGCCGATGCTGGTCCGCGCCCGGGTCCGGCGACGCCGGTTCGCGGCGCTCACCCGGGACGTGGCGGCCGACGTCGATGCCGACGACCGCGCCGGGCCGGTGCTCGGCGGCTGGGCCGAGGTGCTGGACACCGCCCGCGACCTGGGCCACCCGGCACCGGAGGCGGAGACTCCGCGCCAGGCCGCCGAACGGCTGCTCGCCGTGCTGGCGGTCGACGCCCCCGCCGCCGACGGTGCGGGGGAAGCCGACGACACCGGGCGACTCGCGGCGGGATCGGCCGTGCTCGCCGCCCGCGAGGCGCTGCCCCGGATCGCGCTCGCCACCGAGCGGCTGTTGTACGCGGCCACCCCGCCGGTCCGCGAGCCGGGCCTCGGCGAGGACGTGCGGGCGGTGCGCCGGGGTCTGCTGGCCCGGGCCGGACGCGGTCGACGGTTGCGGGCGAGCCTGCTCCCGCCGTCGTTGCGCCGTCGGGGCGGGCCGAGCCGGGCCGAGCGCCGGTACGCGCTCGCCGAGCGGTTCCGGCCCCGGCTGCCGCGGCGTCGCCGGGGCGAGGGCCCGGGCGGCACGCCGAAGCCGGCCGACCTCGGCTGAGCGGCGGGCGGCCCCGGCCGCCCGCCCGACCCGGGGCAGCGGACACCGGGCACCGGGCACGACGACAAAACGCCGGTGGCGGTGGCCTCCGATTCCCTCGGAGGTCACCGCCACCGGCGTTGTCGTCTCGTATGCCGCCCCGTCTCGACGTCGCGCCCGGGACTCACCCGTGGCGACCGGGCCTGCCCGGTCGCGTCGTCGACGCGGTGCGGTACGCGCCGAACGTCAGCCGTTCTCCTCGCGTCGACGACGCCAGCGGTCCTCGATGCGGTTCATCACTTTGGCCTTGCGCCGGCGCGGCGCGCGACCGCGGCCCGCGCCGCCGCCTTCGCCCGCGTCGGGCGTCGCCGGCCCCCGGCGCCATCCGGTGACCGCGAGGAGCGCCCCACCGAGCATCGCCAGAAAGCCGATGACACTGACCCAGATCTGTTGGACCATCATGCCGGTCATCAACAGGACGATGCCGAGCAGGAATCCGAGGATCGCCTGAACGGTGCGTCGCCGGGTATGCCGGCGCATGCCGGCTGCTTCGAGCGCTGTCGCGAATTTGGGATCTTCGGCGTAGAGCGCTCGCTCCATCTGCTCAAGCATGCGCTGCTCGTGCTCTGAGAGCGGCACGGCGTCCTCCTTCGTCGGCCGCGACGCGACCTTGCGGCCCTTTCAGGATAGGCAGGTAATCGCTGTCGTGAAAGCCACCCTCGGCACGGGCTCGACACCCGGCACCGCGTGAGGGTTCACCACATCGATTCCCGCCCCTTCCCACAGTTGTGCCCTGCCCGACGCACGCTCATGTCCCCCGGTCAGGGCTTCGATGATATGCGGCCCGGGCGGGTTCGCGCTGAGGGACGGGGCCGGGCGGGTCCGCGGCGGCGGCGCGCGGGGGCCCGGGGCCGGCGGCGGGCGGCGGTTCAGCGCCCTCGCGGGCCTCGGGCACGGGGCCCGCGACCGAGCAGGGTGGCGGCGGTGAGCGCCGAATCGCCGAATCGGCCGCGCACCGCGTCGGCCGCGCGCTCCACCTCGCGCCGGCCCGTATCCCGTTCGCCGAGCACCAGTTGGCGCGGGCAGGCGCCGCCGACCAGGCCCTCCACCCGGATCCCGACCAGGCGCAGCCGGGCCCGTTCCAGGCCCAGCGCGCCGTGCAGCAGGCAGGCCACGTGGTAGATCTCGTGGCCCACGTCGGTGGCCTCGCGCAGGGTTTTGCTGCGGGTGATGGTGCTGAAGTCGGCGAACCGGATCTTGATCGTGACGGTCCGCCCGGCCGTCTTCGCCCGGCGCAGCCGGGTCGCGGTGCGGTGCGCGAGGGCGAGCAGGGTGCGGCGGATCGCCACCGGGTCGTCCACGTCGGTGGGGAAGGTCTCCTCGGCGCCGATACTGCGTTCGGGTTCCCAGGGGATCACCGGCCGGCGGTCCCGTCCCCAGGCGAGTTCGTACAGCCCGCGCCCGGCGGCGGCGCCGAGCGCGCGGCTCAGCGTCTCGACCGAGGTGTGGGCGACATCACCGATGGTGGTCAGGCCCAGATCGGTCAACAACGCGCCGGTGCGCTCGCCGACGCCCCACAGGCGGTCCACCGGAAGCGGGTGCAGGAAGTCCACCACCTGCTCGGGGCGGATCACGCTGAGCCCGTCGGGTTTGGCCAGGGCGCCGGCCAGTTTGGCGGTGAACTTGGTGTCCGCGATGCCGACCGAGCAGGTGATGCCCTGCTCGTCGAAGATCCGGGCGCGGATCGACTCGCCCACCGTCTCCGGCGGGCCCAGACGGCGGGTGACGCCCGCGAGGTCGAGGAACGCCTCGTCCAGGGACAGCGGCTCCACGCGCGGGGTGATCGAGCGCAGCACCTCCATGACGCCGCCGGAGACGCGGGCGTAGTCGTCGTACTCCGGTGAGAGGAAGAGCGCGTGCGGGGCGAGCCGGCGGGCCCGGGAGGTGGCCTGGCCGGCGTGCACGCCCAGCGCGCGCACGTCGTAGGTGGCGGAGAGCACCACCCCGCGCGGGCCCTGGCCGGCCACCACCAGGGGGGTGTCGCGCAGCGTCGGGTCGCGGCGGATCTCGACGGACGCGTAGAAGGCGTCCATGTCGACGTGCATGATCGCCTGCGGCGGTGCGGACCGGGCGGTGCTCATCCGGCACCGCCCGTCCGGGCGTCGCGGCCGAGGTGGGAGGAAGCGGGCCCCGGGCCGAAGGCGGAGCTAAGCCGCCGGCTTGCCCGCGAGCAGGTGCAGTTGGGTGGCCAGGGCGCGGTACTCGGGCTGTTCGGCCGCGGCGCGTTCGAGGTCGAGGAGGGCGTCGAACGAGCCCGGGTCGTCGACCAGGACGCCCGGGACCAGGTCGGCGAAGACCCGGATCGCGTGCACCGGGCCCGCCGCCAAACCGGCCTTGGCGACCAGCGCGGTGAGGTCGGCGACGGTGAACCGGCGCGGCAGCGGGTCGGCCGGGCCGTAGCGGCCCTCGGGGTCGACGAGCAGGTCGCGGGCCTGGTCGAAGTGCCCGGCGAGGGCGCGGGCCAGGACCGCGCCGGTGCGGTTGGCCGCGAGCAGGCTGAGCGTGCCGCCGGCGCGCAGCGCGCGGACGATCCGGCCGAGGTCGGCCGCGGGGTCGTCCACGACCTCGAGGACGCCGTGGCACAACACCACGTCGGCGGCGTCCGGCTCGACCACGTCGAACAGGTCGTGGGTGTCGCCCTGGAGGGCGCGGACCAGGTCGGTGACCCCGGCCTCGGCGGCCCGGCGCTCCAGCGCGGCGAGCGCGTCGGGGCTGGGGTCGACAACGGTGACCCGGTGTCCGAGTCGGGCGATGGGCACCGCGAGGTTGCCGGTGCCGCCGCCGGTGTCGAGCACGTCGAGGACGTCCCGCCCGGCCGCCTCGGCCCGTCGGTCCAACGCCTCGCGCAGCACCTGCCACACGACGGCGGTGCGCATCGAGCTGCGCCTGCGCGTCTGGTCGGACACGAACACCCTCCTCCGGAACCGGTCGGGTTCCACCTTAGAGCGTGTACGGAGGTCATCCCGCGCTCCCGGGGCTGGCGTGCCACAGCTTGCGCGGGGCCTGCTTGGCCGCGGTGCCGGCGGGACGCAGGTCGGCGTACGGGGAGACCTTGAAGCCGCTGGCGTGCACCAGGACCCGGCGCTCGGCGGGCGCGGCGGGCGCCGGCCGCGCCTGGGCCATCAGCTCGTGCACCGCCGGGACGCCGCCGATGCTCCAGGCGTCGTGCAGCGCGCCCAACTCCCAGCAGCCGGTGGCCCGCAGCGACACGCCGCGCGGTCCGGTGCGGCGCAGCACCCCGCGCACCACCAGCAGCCAGGAGTGGAACAGCGTGGCCGCGTACGGGTCCTGGGCGTCCTCGAAGAAGGTGGTGTCGACCGGTCCGGTGGCGTCGTCCAGGGTCAGGAAGATCACCCGGCGGCCGGATCGGATCGGCGGGGTCTGGGTGGCCACCTTGACCCCGGCGACCAGCAGTTCGGCGCGATTGCGCCGGTTCAGCAGGTCGCGGGCGCGGGTGACGCCCAGGTCGGCCAGGAACGGCGCGTGGAAGTCGAGCACGTGGCGGCCGGCGTCCAGGCCGAGCACGTCGAGTTCGGCTCGCACCCGTTCCACGTCGGTGAACTCGGGCAGGCCGGTGGCCGGCGGGATGTCGGGGGCCAGGCCCAGGTCGAGTTCGGCGCCCTCCTGGTGTCGGCCGCCCCGGGCCCGGCCGGCTCGGCCGAGGCGGTTCAGGTCGGCGAGTTGCAGGAGCAGGTCGCGGCGGGTGGTCGGGGCCGGGTGCACGGCGTCGAACGCGCCGATGGTGATCAGCCGTTCGGTGGTCGGGCGGGACGCGCCGCTGCGGGCCCGGAAGTCGACGAGGGAGGTGTACGGGCGGTGGGCCAGCACGTGGGCGACCTCGTCGGCGCCGATGCCCTTGATCTCGGCCAGCGGGATCCGGATGCCGGGTGGTCCCTCGGCGAGGGGTTCGACCCGGTAGACGTCGTCGGAGCGGTTGACGTCGACGCCCAGGATCGGCACGCCGAACTGGCGCGCGTCGTCCAGGATCAACCGTTTGGGGTACATCCCGGGGTCGTGGGTGAGCACGCCGGCCAGGAACGCGGCGGTGTGGTGCGCCTTGAGCCAGGCGGACTGGTAGGTGGGCAGCGCGAAGGCGGCGGCGTGCGCCTTGCAGAAGCCGAACGAGGCGAAGGCCTCCAGGACGTCCCAGATCTTGTCGATCACCGGCCGGCTGTAGCCGCGGTGCGCGGCGAGTTCGTACAGCCAGTCCCGGACGGCGGGTTTTCGCTCGTGGCTGCCCAGCGCGCGGCGGGCCACGTCGGCGCGGGCGAGGTCGCATCCGGTGGCGATGTGGATGATCCGGATCACCTGTTCGTGGAAGACCACCACACCGCAGGTCTCGGCCAGCGCCTCGCGGAGGCTTTCGTGGATGTAGTAGGGCTCGGTCCAGCCCTGGCGGGCGGCCAGGAACGGGGTGACCATGTCGCTCTTGACCGGGCCGGGCCGGAACAGCGAGATGTCCACGATGATGTCCTCGAACGTCTCCGGGGCGAACTTGCCGATCAACTCGCGCTGTCCGGGCGATTCGATCTGGAAGCAGCCGAGGGTGCGCGTGGAGCGGATCAGGTCGAACGTGGCCCGGTCGTCGTGCGCGATCGTGTCCAGGTCGGGGGCGGCGCCGTCGACCCGTTCGATCTCGGCCACCGCGTGCGCCATCGCGGACTGCATCCGCACCCCGAGCACGTCGAGCTTGAGCAGTCCCAGGTGTTCGACGTCCTCCTTGTCGAACTGGCTCATCGGGAAGCCCTGCGCGGAGGTCTCCACGGGGGTGCGGTCGAGGAGCGTGGGATTGGACAGCAGTACGCCGCACGGGTGCAGGGCGAGGTGTCGGGGCAGGCCGTCGAGTCGGGCGGCGAGCGCGAACAGGCCGTCGAAGCCGCCGTCCCGGGCGAGCCGGTGGTTGCGCAGTTCGGGCAGGTCGCGCAGGGCCGGACCGAGGTCGCGGGCGCGGATGTGCGGGAACGCCTTGGCCAGTTCGTCGATCTCGCCGGCGGCCAGGCCCAGGGCCGCGCCGACGTCGCGGATGGCGTGCCGGGCGCGGTAGGTCTCGGCCATCGACACGCAGGCGCAGCGCTCCGGGCCGAAGACCTCCATGATCCGCCGGTAGACGTCGGTACGGCGGGCGGATTCGACGTCGACGTCGATGTCGGGCAGCGCGGTGCGCCGGTCCGAGACGAAACGCTCCATCAGCAGGCCGTATCGGAGCGGATCGACGCCGGAGATGCCGAGCAGGTGGTTGACCAGGCTGCCCGCGCCGGAGCCGCGGGCAGCGCAGCGCACGCCCATGTCCCGGATCAGGTCGACCACGCCGGCCACGGTCAGGAAGTAGGACGGCAGGCCGAGTCGGCCGATCAGCGCCAGTTCGTCGTCGAGGCGACCCAGCGCCTCGGTGGTGGGGGCGATGCCGCGCAGCCCCAGGCCCGCCTCGCACCGCGCGCGCAGTTCGGCGCCGGCCCGGCTCGCGGGCACGCCCAGCACCTCCGGCTCGGGGTAGAACACGCTGCCCAGGCCCAGGTCCCGGACCGGGTCCAGGACCAGTTCGTCGGCCAGCGCGCGGCCGGCGCCGAGCAGCGCGGCGGCGGTGCCCCGGCCGGCCAGGCAGGTGATCTCGGCGGCGACGGCGACCATGTCGAGGGTGGGCTTGAGGTATGCCTCGGAGCCGGTGCGGGCCAGGTGGTGCGGGCCGAGCGGGACCAGTCGGCGGGCCGAGTCGAGCACGTCGGCGACCACCGCGTCCTCGCGGTCGGCGTAGCGCACCGCGTTGGTGAGTACGGCGGGCACGCGGTGGGTGTCGGCGAGGGTGAGCATCCGGGCCGCGTGGACGGCGGATCCGGCTCGGCCCGGTGGCGCGAGGTGGCACACCAGTTCGAGGTACAGGGCATCGTCGGGCATGACGGCGCGGGCCCGGGCGAGCAGTCGTTCGGCGAGCGCGGGCCGGTCGGCGGCGAGCGCCCGGCCGACCTCGGAGTCGGGTCCGGCCAGTACCACCACGGCGCCGTCGGTCGCGGCCAGCGCCTCCCAGGTGGTCACCGGGTTGGCCCGGTCGCGCCGGTGCGCGTCGCTGATCAGCCGGCACAGCGCGGCCCAACCGGCCTTGCCCCGGGCGAGCACGGTGACCCGGGGGTGCCCGGCGTCGGTGAACGCGCCGCCGCGCGCGGGGGTGCGCCGGATCCGGCCCGGCGCGACGGGATCCGGCTCGGCGGGCAGCACCGCGAGGTCGGCGCCCAGGATCGGCCGGATGCCCGCCGCGAGGCAGCCGCGCGCGAAGGCGACCGCGCCGTACACCCCGTCCCGGTCGGTCAGCGCGAGGGTGTCCAGGCCGTGTTCGACCGCTCGCTCGATCAGGATGCGCGGGTGCGAGACGCCGTAGCGCATCGAATGCCCCGACGCGACGTGCAGGTGGGCGAAGGGGCGGTTCGATCGATTCGGTCGGTTCATGGGTGGTGCCGGTTCTTGGGTGGGGGCGTTCGAGGGCGGGGCGTTGGAGAAAGGGGCGTTCGAGAAAGGCGTGCAGTTCAGTCGACGGGAGGGGGCGAGGCCGGGATCGGGGGCAGTGCGAGCAGGCGCACCACCAGGCGGAAGAAGGTCTCGACGTCGCGGATCAGGTCGTCGGCCTCGCGGCCGGTGACCGCGCCGGGCAGGCCCGCCTCGGCGGCGGCGCGCTTGCGGGCGCCGGACGCGAAGAAGGCGGCCCACTCGACCAGCTCTGGCGCCACCTTCGGCAGCAGTTCCCACGCGCTGCGCGGGGCCCGCCGGCGCCGGCCCGGGCGCTGCTCGTCGGCCTGTGCGCGGGCGGCGAGCACGGCCGCGGCCACCCGCAGCGCGGCCAGGTGGGCGGTGGCGTAGCGCTCCGCCGCGTCGGGGTTGACGGCGGCCTCCGTGAGCCCGCGCCGGGCCTGGGCCAGCAGGTCGAGCGCGCCGCGCGGGGCGGACGACCAGCGCACCGGCGCTCGTCGGATCGGCGGCGGCTCGGGGATGTGGGCGGACTGGTTCACACTCGTGCGCACACTCGCGCTCGCGCTTGCGCTCACGGAGTCACCTCCTCAATCGGCGGTCCGAGCCAGCGTCCAGGTACCGGCGCCGGCGTCCAGGCTGAGGTCGTAGACGCCCAGTGGCGCGCTGCGACCGGCTCCGGCCTCCACACGCCACACCTCGCGCTCCCCCGTCGTCACGACGGCGGCCCGCGAACGCGCGTGCTGCCACCACTCGCCGGTCTCGACCCAGTGGCCGAGCACTTCCCGGACCACGTAGAGCCGGTCGTGCCACAGGAACCGCGCGGGGTCCCCACCATTGCGCAGCACCTCCACCGGATCGGTGTGCAGACGCGTCATACGGCTCCTCCTCTGCCGAAGCCCGGGCCGCGATGCGCTTCCCCACGCACCGCGACCCCGGCTGCCCATCCGTTTGCCCCGTGCCGTTCGAATCGAACTTCTTTCTCGAACAAAAGTTCGATCCCGTTTGCCAGTAAAGCTCTCTCCCCCACCCACGTCAACGTCATTGCCGCAGTACCGGGCGAACCGGCGTGTTCGATCGATGTTCGAGCACGTTCGCGTCGAACCGCTCCCGTCCCGTCCACCGTGACAGGCCACTCCGACAGCCGGCCCACCACCGACGCCGCCGACCGGCTCCACCACCGACGGCGCCGAACCGGCCGACGTGCGACCCTGCCCGGGTGCGACCACGTCTGCCCTCGCCGCTGTGCGAGCTGTCCGATCCCCGCCTGACCGCTCTCGGCCTGCGCCTGCGCCTCAAGCGCGACGACCTGATCCATCCCGAGGTGCCGGGCAACAAGTGGCGCAAGCTGAAGTACAACCTGGCGGCGGCCCGCGAGCGGGGCGAGCACACCCTGCTGACCTTCGGCGGCGCCTACTCGAACCACCTGCGGGCCACCGCCGCCGCCGGCCGCGCGCTCGGCCTGGCCACCGTCGGCGTGGTGCGCGGCGAGGAGCTCGCCGACCGCCCGCTCAACCCGTCGCTCGCCTTCGCGGCCGAACGCGGCATGCGGCTGGTGTTCGTGGACCGCGCCACCTACCGGGCCAAGCACACGCCACAGGTGCTGGAGCGACTGCTCGCCGCACACGGGCCGGCGTACGTACTGCCCGAGGGCGGCAGCAACGAGGCCGCCGTGCGCGGGTGCGCGGAGTTGCCCGCCGAACTCGGCGACGACGTCGACACGGTCTGCGTCGCGGTGGGCACCGGCGGCACGCTGGCCGGGATCGCGGCGGGACTGCCCGCCGGGCGGCGCGCGATCGGCTTCGCGGTGCTCAGGGGCGGCTTCCTCGCCGACGAGGTGGCCGACCTCCAGCGCCGCACCTACGGCGCCCCGACCGACAACTGGCACGTGGAGAACGACTTCCACCACGGCGGCTACGCCCGGCGCGGCCCGGAACTGGACGCCTTCCTCGCCGACTTCGCGACCCGACACGGCTTCGCGCCCGAGCCGGTCTACGTGGGCAAGATGTTGTTCGGGCTGTTCGCCCTCGCCGAGCGCGGCGCGTTCGCCCCGGGCACCCGGCTGGTCGCGGTGGTCACCGGCTGACCCGGTCGCCCGCCGCGCTCGAAGCCGACCGGCCGCGCACCGCGCGCGAACCGGGGCCGGTCGGCGCGTGCGACCCGGGCCGCGCACCGCGAAAAGCGGTGGTCCGCCGTCCCCACGACCGGACCACCGCTCCGAACGACCCGCCGCCCCCCGCGGCCGTCGTCCCCGTCCATCCGTTCCGTCGCCCCGTGTCGCCGGTCCCGATGTCGTCGCTCGCCTCCGCCGTCCCCCTCGAACGGCGCTCCCCCGAGGCTCCCCCTGGGCTCTCCCCGTGCCGACAACTCTGGCGGTCGGCCCGGGGGCGCGACATCCGTACGGATACTCAGAAACGCACCGAGTACCGGGACCCTTGTCCCCGTCGATCGTGGTTTTCGGGGCGCCGCGGATTCGTGGAAAGAAATCTTCCCCGCGCGTACAACCCTGGACGGGGGTCGCGAGTCTTACCAATCGTGACCCGCTGGGGGGTGGGCCCGTAGACCGTGGGGAGCGGTCGCGGGACGGAGCGGGGGACCAGGCCCGGGGGGCGGGCCTGGTCCCCCGCTTCCGCATATACGCTCTACCGACGTGGCTCGCATTGTGATCGTCGGCGCAGGTATCGGTGGATTGGCGGTGGCCGCTCGGCTGGCCACGCTTCGACACGAGGTGACGATCTGCGAACGGTCGTCCTCGACCGGCGGCGCCTCCGGGTCGATCGTCCGCGACGGCTTCACCTTCACCACCGGCCCCGGGCTGCTCACGCTGCCGGCCGTCTACCGCGACCTGTTCCTCAAGACCGGCGCGGCGATCGAGGACGTGGTGGACCTGGTCCCGCTCGCCTCCCCCACCCGCGAGTCGTTCGCCGCCGCGACCGGGGCGCGTACCGTCGTCGACCTCCCCAACGCCTCCCGGTCCGGGACCCACGACGCGTTCGAGGCGGGCTTCGGGCCGGGCGCGGGCGACGACTGGCAGCGGCTGCTGCACCGGGCCGGCGAGATGTGGGGGGTCACCCGGAAGAGCTTCATCGAGGCACCGCTCCTGGCCGACCCGGCCCGGCGGGCCGAGCGGCTGCGCAGTGCCGGGAGCGGGCGGGCCGACCTGCGCGTCACCGCCCCGTGGCGGTCGTTGCGCTCGCTCGGCCGGGCCACGCTGAGCGATCCCCGGCTGCGCGCCCACCTGGAGCGCTTCGCCGCCGAGGCGGGCTGCCATCCGGGCAAGGCGCCCGCGACGCTGGCCACGCTGCCCTACCTGGAGGAGACCTTCGGGGTGTGGTGGGTGCGCGGCGGCCTGCACCGGATGACCGAGGCGCTGCACGCGCGCTGCCTGCAGCGGAAGGTGAAGGTGCGCACCGACACCGAGGTCGTCGCGATCGAACGCGAGGGCGACCGGGTCGGCGGGGTGCGCCTGGCCGACGGCGGGCGCCTGGCCGCCGACATCGTGATCACCGACCTGCCCACCGACCCGCACGCGGCGGGGCTGGTGTCCGGCCCGGGAGCCGCCGGGGCGCGGCGGGTGCCGGCCGCCTCCGCGACGCTCGAACTGCATCTCGCGCTGCGCGGGCACACCCCGGAAATGCCGCACCGCACCTATCTGTTCGCGGACGATCCGGGCCGGGAGCCGGACGCGCTGTTCGCCCGACGCCCCGCGCCGCCGAGCGATCCGACGTTGTGCGTGCTCGCCCCCGACGACCCGACACTGGCCCCCGAGGGGCACAGCGCGTGGACGGTACAGCTGCGCGTGCCGCCGCACGGCGTCGTGGACTGGGCCTCGGCCGCCGTCCGGGACACCTACCCCGCGACCCTGCTCGACCTGCTGGCCCGGCGCGGCCTCGACGTGCGCGACCGGGTCCTGTGGTCCGAGTTGCGCACCCCGGCCGACGTGGCGGCGGCCACCGGTGCCCCGGGCGGCGCGGCGCCGGGCGCGGGCGCCGACGGTCCGCGCAACGCGCCGCGCCGGGTGCCGAACCGGTCGGCCGTACCGGGTCTGTTCTCGGTCGGCGCGAGTGCCCATCCGGGCGGCGGGCTGCCCCGGGTCGGCATGTCGGCGGCACTGGTGGCGGAGCTGATCGGGCGCGCGTAGGGGGTGGCTCGCGGTGTCCGGCCGGGGCCGAGGCGTCCGCGGGGGCCGAGAATTCCGGTCGGGGATTTCGACCGGGCCGGGTTTAGCGGGCCTTGGCGCGGCGGCCCTTCGGGCGGCGACCGCTGACCGTCCAGCCGTGGTGGTACGCCTTGCGCACATAGCGGGTGGTCAGGAACTGGCCGACCGCGAAGCAGAACGCGCCGATGCCGACCACCACCGGGTTCTTGATGCCCACACCGGCGGCCACGCCGACGAAGCCGACGAAGGCCAGCACGCGGTAGCGGAAGGGGGCGCCGTGCTGCCACAACACCTCGGTCAGCAGCCACAGACCGATCGGCACGAACAGGATGTAGAGCATCACCAGGCCGAACTGCACGGTCGATCCCTCCGTTACCGGTTCGTGGCCTCACCCTAGAGGGTGAACCGGTCGTCGGGAGGAAAGCACGTCAGCCGATTTCGGTCGAGCCGGCCCCCCGCGCCGCGCCGGCGTCCCCGTCCAGCCCGAGGTTCTGGTAGATCTCGGTGGTCGCGGTCGACCGGTTCAAGGTGATGAAGTGCAGGCCCGGCGCGCCCTCGGCGAGCAGCCGCTCGGACATCCGGGTGGCGTACTCCACCCCGATCGCGCGCACCGCCGCCCGGTCGTCGCCGACCGCCGCCACCGCCGCCGACAGGTCGGCCGGCACCGAGCAGCCGCTCAGCTCGTCGGCCCGCACCAGCGTGGTCGGGCTGGTCACCGGCATCACCTCGGGGATGATCGGGATGTCGCAGCCGGCCGCCGCGACCCGGTCGCGCAGGCGCAGGTAGTCCTCGACGTCGAAGAACATCTGGGTGATCGCGTAGTCGGCGCCCGCGCGGCACTTGGCCACGAAGTGCCGGATGTCCTCGTCCCAGTTGCTCGAGCGCGGGTGCATCTCCGGGAACGCGGCGATGCCCACGCAGAAGTCGCCGGACGCGCGCAGCAGCTCGACCAGCTCGACGGCGTAGGTGAAGCCGTCGGGGTGGGCGATCCACTCGCCCTTCGGGTCGCCCGGCGGGTCGCCGCGCAGCGCGAGCACGTTGCGCACGCCCGCGTTGGCGTACTGCCCGATGATGTTGCGCAGCTCGGCGCGCGAGTGGCCGACCGCGGTGAGGTGCCCCACGGGGGTGAGCGTGGTCTCGGTGGCGATCCGCTCGGTCGTGTCGACGGTCAGACCCCGGCTGGAGCCGCCCGCGCCGTAGGTGACCGAGACGAAGGTCGGCGCCAGTGCCTCGACGCGGCGGATGGCCTCCCACAGGGTGCGGGTGCCCGCCTCCGTGCGTGGGGGCATGAACTCGAAGGAGAAGGACCGGGTGCCGTCCGCGAGGAGATCGCGAATGGCCGGAGTTCGACTGATTCGGGTGGCTGCCGCACCGAGAGACATGCACGCAGGTTATCGGGCGTTCCGCGCGGTGAGGTAGGCCTTCCACTCCGCGAGACGAGCGCGCGACCCCGGCTTCGCGGCGGGCGACCAGGGGACTCGCACCCGGCGCAAGTTAGGCTGCCCCGTATTTCCTGTTCGTTTCCCGCCTTCGACGGAAGACTCCATGGCTGCCGAATCCTTCCCCGTACACCCCCTGGACCGGGACGGCCTCCGGCAGCGGATCAATGCCGCGCTGGGCGAGTTCATGGACCGGCAGGCGCGCGTGCTCGCCGATGTGGGCGAGGGCATGGTCCCGGTCACCGCGGCGCTGAACGACTTCGTGCTCGACGGCGGCAAGCGGCTGCGCCCGGGCTTTTGCTATTGGGGGTGGCGCGGGATCGCCGGTCCGGGGCAGGCGGACGAGGCCATCGTGCGGGCGGCCACCGCGCTGGAGTTGCTCCAGGCCAGCGCGCTGATCCACGACGACCTGATGGACAGCAGCGACACCCGGCGCGGCAAGCCGGCCGTGCACCGCCGGTTCGAGGGGCTGCACGGGGAGAGCGGCTGGGTCGGCTCGGGCGAGTCGTTCGGCTCCGCGGCGGCGATTCTGCTCGGCGACCTGTGTCTGTCCTGGTGCGACGAGATGTTCGGCGCGAGCGGGGTGGACGACCGGGCGCTGCGCGCGGCCAAGCCGCTGTTCGACGTGATGCGCACCGAGGTGATGGCGGGCCAGTATCTCGACGTGCTGGAGCAGGCGATGGGCGGCGGCTCGGTCGAGCGGTCACGACGGGTGATGCGGTTCAAGTCCGCCAAGTACACGATCGAGCGCCCCCTGCACGTGGGGGCCGCCCTGGCCGGCGCCGACCCGGCCGCCTTCGCCGCCTACTCCGCCTACGGGCTGCCCCTCGGTGAGGCCTTCCAACTGCGCGACGACGTGCTCGGCGTCTTCGGCGACCCCGAGCGAACCGGCAAGCCCGCCGGGGACGACCTGCGCGAGGGCAAGCGGACCGTGCTGCTCGCGCTGGCCGGCGAGCGGGCCGACGCCGCCCAGAACGAGGTGCTCACCGCGCTGGTCGGCGATCCGGCGCTGAGCGACACCGGGGTCAAGGAGTTGCGCGCGGTGATCGAGGACACCGGGGCGCTCGCCGACGTCGAGACGATGATCGGCGACCTGACCGAGCGGGCCCTGACCGCCCTGGCCGGCGCGCCGATCGCCGAGGACGCGCGCGAAGTCCTGCGCGAGTTGGTCGACGCCGCCACGGTGCGCAGCGTCTAGGGCCGGGAGGTTCGCACCGAGCGCGAACGGCGTGCCGAGGACGGCGGGCCGGTGGTGTTCGGGTTCGGCGACCCGTCCCCGGTGCGGGTGCGTGGTGTGCTCGTCCCCGTCCTCGGACAGCGCCTGCGGCGGATTGCGACCGACCAGGTAGATCCCGCCGATCACGGCGGCGAGTACGAGCAGCGGAAACAGCAGCGCGCCCCCGTTGTCCGGTGTCGCGCTCGGCCGTGGCGCCGGCGTCCCGGGTGCGCCGGCCGCGAACCGCGGGCTCGGGATCCGGGATCGGCCGGACGTCGTCGTGGGTGTCGCGGGGTGCGGCAGGTCGTGGGCGCGGGCATCCTCTGCGGACCCCGGACGGAAGGAGACGTCGGGTGTGTCCATCTCGGCAGTCTGGCCGCCGGATCGATCCGACCCGGCCGGAATGCGCCATCCGCGAGCCCAACCACCCGATCGGCGCACACCGCGCCGCGGGTCAGGGCAGGACGGCCGCGAAGCTCGCGTAGTGGTCGTCGCTGTAGAAGCGTTCGGTGTTCCTTCCGGTGACGATCCGACGCGCGCCGCGGTCGGCGGAGCCGGGGGTGCGGACCGTGTACTCGCGGTAGTAGCCGTCGGGCCTGCCGGGGAGCAGCTTCTCCCGGTTGCCGAAGACGATGCCGTCGCGGGGGTACGGGAACGGGCCGCCGGCCGCGATCAGGGCCAGGGTCTCGCGGGCCTCGGCGGGCAGGTCGCCGGCGGCGACGGTACGCATCCGGGCGGGCACCCAGGTGGGGCGCGCGGACGCGGTGTCGCCGCGGCCCGACACCGACGCGTTGCCGGCGGACGCGGCGGCCGGGGTGCGCGTGTCGGCCGCTGTCGACGTCGCCGGCGTCCGGTTCGTCCCGGTGCCGGGGGACGAGCCGCCCCCGTCGTCGCGCATGAGCGCGAAGGTCAGTGCGACGGCCGCGACGAGCGCGAGCAGGGTGACGACGAGGAGGTCGCGGCGCCGGGCAGCGGACATGTCCCGCATCGTGCCGGCCCGCCCACGGCGTCGGGCCGATCCCGAAGCCGTACGCGCCGAACGACACCCGAACCGCGTACACCGCCGCGTGTCCGGCACCGACGCGGGCCGCGTCGACCCGCCGCACCGGGTACGGCCGCCGCGCCGCGGCGGCGTTCGCACGCGCCGCTCGGGCCGGCCGATCAGCCCGAGGTCAGCCGTTCGACGAACCGGGCCGTCGCCTCGGCCGGGTCCGCGGCCTCGGTGATGGCCCGGACCACCACCACCCGGGTCGCGCCGGCGGCGAGCACCTCGTCGAGGTTGGTGAGGTCGATGCCGCCGATCGCGAACCACGGCCGCGCGGGACGCAGCGCGGCGGTGTACCGCACCAGGTCCAGGCCCGGCGCGGGGCGGCCCGGCTTGGTCGGGGTCGGCCACACCGGTCCGGTGCAGAAGTAGTCCACGCCGGGCTCGACGAGCGCCGCGTCCACCTCGGCCTCGGCGTGCGTGGAGCGCCCGATCAGCGCGTCGCCGCCGATGATCGCGCGAGCGGCGGTAACCGGCAGGTCGTCCTGCCCCAGGTGCAGCACGTCGGGCCCGATCGTGTGCGCGACGTCGGCCCGGTCGTTGACCGCGAGCAGCTTCCCGTGTCGGCGGCAGGCGTCCCGGAAGACCTCCAGGTATTCCAGCTCCGGTCGGGCCTCCAGGCCCTTTTGCCGCAACTGCACGATGTCCACGCCCGCGCCGAGCACCGCGTCCAGGAACGCGGGCAGGTCGCCCTGCCGCTCCCGCGCGTCGGTGCACAGGTACAGGCGCGCGTCGGCCAACCGTTCCTGACGGCTCGTCATCGGCCCGGCCTCAGATCGCCAGCGCCTGGGCGCGTCGCCGCACCTCGGTCATCCGGTTCTCCTGCAGCGCCTGTACCGGCGTGCCCGGCAGCGTGTCGTCGGCGGTGAACAGCCACTCCAGCGCCTCCTCGTCGGAGAAGTTCGAGTCGGAGAGCAGGGTCAGCGTGCCGACGAGTCCCTTGACGATGTTGCCGTCCTGGAAGAAGTCGGCGGGCACCTGCAGTGCCCGGTGCTCGCCCCGGCGCACCGCGAGGAACTTGCGCTCCTTGAGCTGCTGCCGGACCTTGAGGATGTCCACGCCGAGGATCTCGGCGATCTCGGGGAGGGTCACCCAGGCGGGGACGAGGGCTTCGATTTTCGGGTCGATCTCGCTCATCCGGCCAAGTCTAGGTTCCGCGGCCGGCCGCGCCCGCCGGCGCCGGTCACCGAACCGTCGACTTGAGCGGGTTCTCCGGGTCGGCGAAGCGTTCCCGGTCCACCGGGGTGCCCAGTTGCACGAGCTTGCGGCCCTGGGCGAGGTCGCGCGGGCGGGCGACCGCGAGCAGTGCCACGAGCCGGTCGCCGGCGAACCAGCCCGCGGACCACTTGCCGTCCTCGCCGGCGTCGCGGAAGACCAGTTCGTCGCCTTCGCCGTGCCGGCCGACGTACTGCACCATGCGGCCGAACTGGTCGGACCAGAAGTACGGGACCGGGTCGTAGGCCTGCTCGCCGCCGAGCAGGTTGGCCACGAGCACGCGCGGCGCCTGGAGCGCGTTGTCCCAGTGCTCGACGTGCATCCGGGTGCCGTAGCGGGCGGACGGGAACTCGACGCAGTCGCCGACCGCGTGGACCCCGGGCATCGAGGTGGCCAGGTACTCGTCCACCTCGACGAAGCCCCGCGCGGTGCGGGCGACGGCGGATCCCGCCAGCCAGTCGGTGGCCGGGCGCACGCCGACGCCGACCACGATCGCGTCGGCGCGCAGCCGGCGGCCGTCGGTCAGGTGTACCGCGCCCGGCTCCAGGCGATCCACCCGCGCGCCGAGCAGCAGTTCCACGCCGGCCTCGGCGTACCAGGGCACGAAGCGCTCGCCGATCGAGTCGGGGAAGGGTCCGGCGAGCGGGGCGTGCAGCGCCTCGACCACGGTGGTCGGGCAGCCCGCGGCAGCCGCGGCGGTGGCCACCTCGGCGCCGATCCAGCCCGCGCCGACGATCACCACATGCGCGCCGGGCACGAGCGCGGCGCGCAGCGCGCGGGCGTCGTCGATGGTGCGCAGCACGTGCACGCCGGGCACCTCGGCGGCGCCGGGCAGGCTCAGCACGCGCGATCCGGTGGCGATCACCAGGCGGTCGTATGCGATCGGTCCCGCGTCGGTGTCCACCACGCCCTCGCGCAGCCCCGTGGCGGTGCGGCCGAACAGCACCTCGGTGTCGAGCGCGGCCCAGTCCGCCTCGAAGGAGGTGTCGTCGGTCTTGCCGGCCAGGACCTCCTTCGACAGCGGCGGGCGGTCGTACGGCGCGTGCGCCTCGGCGCCGAGCAGGGTGACGCGCCCGGCGTACCCCTGGTCCCGCAGCGCCACCACGGTTTGCAGGCCGGCCATGCCGGCACCCACGACGAGCACGTTGTCCATGCGGGGCAGCCTATGACGCGTGCCCGGGTCGCCGGCGGGCAGGGTCTTGACTCAGTCAAGGAGATCGACGGGCGCCACTCGGGCGCCCCGGGTGGCGCCGGGGGCGTGTCGTAGTGTGGAGAGGTCACGGGAGCCCGGTGAGACCGGGCTGAGAGGGGGGCTGCGAGCCCCCGACCGTCCGAACCTGATCCGGGTCATACCGGCGAAGGGAGTTCTGCTCATCATGTCCCACACCGGCACGGCCGGCCCCCCGGGCGTCGATGTCGTGGTCGTCGGCGCGGGCGTCGTCGGCCTGTCGATCGCCTGGCGCGCCCGCGCCCGGCACGGCCTCGCCGTCACCGTGGTCGACCCCGCCCCCGGCACCGGCGCCTCGCACGCCGCGGCGGGCATGCTCACGCCCGTCTCCGAACTCCAGTACGGCGAGGAGAGCCTGCTCCGGCTGAGCATCGAATCCGCCCGGCGCTACCCGGAGTTCGCCGCCGAACTGGCCGACGCCGCAGGATTGCCCTCGGGCTACCGCGCGTGCGGCACCATCGCGGTCGCGCTGGACGCGGACGACCGGGCGGTGCTCAAGGACCTGCACGCCTACCAGGAACGACTCGGCCTGCGCTCGGACCGGCTGACCAGTCGCGAGTGCCGCCGCCTCGAACCCATGTTGTCCCCGGCGATCACCGGCGGCCTGCACGTCGAGGACGACCACCAGATCGACAACCGAGCCCTGGTCGCGGCGCTGCTCGCGGCCTGCGCGCGGGCGGGCGTGACGATCGTGCGCGAGGGCGTCGAGCGCGTCCTGGTCGCCGACGAGCGCGCGTACGGTGTGCGGCTGCGCGACGGGCGGGCGCTGACCGCCGATCAGGTGCTGCTCGCCGCCGGGTGCCGCTCGGCGCACATCCCGGGCCTGCCGCCCGAGGTGGTGCCCCCGGTGCGTCCGGTCAAGGGCGAGATCCTGCGACTGTCCGTGCCGCCGGCGCTGCGCCCGCTGCTGTCCCGCAACATCCGGGGCGTGGTCAAGGGCGGCAGCATGTACCTGGTCCCGCGCGCAAACGGCGAACTGGTGATCGGCGCCACCGAGCACGACCTCGGGTTCGACACCGGGGTCACCGCGGGCGGGGTCTACGAACTGCTCCGCGACGCGCACGAACTCGTCCCCGGCGTGACCGAGTTGCCGCTGGTCGAGACGATCGCGGGGCTGCGCCCGGGCAGCCCGGACAACGCGCCGATCCTGGGCCGCTCCGCGCTGGCCGGTCTGGTGGTGGCCACCGGCCACTACCGGCACGGCATCCTGCTCACCCCGGTCACCGCCGACACCGTGGCCGACGTGCTCGCGCACGGCACCACCCCCGACCTCATCGCGCCCTTCGGGCCCGACCGTTTCACCACGAGCGCCGCCCGGAAGGTGATGGCATGACCGACATCGACGACATCGGGAGCATCGAGGTCTCCGTCAACGGCGACCGGCGCGATGTGGCCACCGGCACCACCGTGGCCGATCTGGTGGCCACGCTGACCACCGCCGCCAAGGGTGTCGCGGTCGCCGTCGACGAGGCCGTGGTGCCGCGCGGCGCGTGGGCCGAGACCGTGCTCGACGCGGGCAGCCGCGTCGAGGTGCTGACCGCCGTGCAGGGAGGGTGACCACGATGGCCGACGACATGCTGATGATCGGCGGGGAGTCCTTCACGTCGCGGTTGATCACCGGGACGGGCGGTGCGCCGAGCCTGGAGGTGCTGGAGCAGGCGCTGATCGCGTCCGGCACCGAGATCACCACGGTGGCGATGCGCCGGGTGGACCCGGGGACGGCGGGCTCGGTGCTCGACGTGCTGCGCCGCCTCGGCATCCGGGTGTTGCCGAACACCGCCGGGTGCTTCACGTCGGGCGAGGCGGTGCTCACCGCGCGGCTGGCCCGGGAGGCGCTGGAGACCGACTGGGTCAAGCTCGAGGTCGTGGCCGACGAGCGTACGCTGCTGCCGGACGGGGTCGAGTTGGTGGACGCCGCCGAGCGGCTGGTCGACGACGGCTTCCGGGTCCTCGCGTACACCAACGACGACCCCGTGCTCGCGCGCCGGCTCGAACAGGTGGGCTGTGTGGCGGTGATGCCGCTGGGTTCGCCGATCGGCTCGGGCCTGGGCATCCGCAATCCGCACAACATCCGGCTGATCACCGAGCAGGCGGGCGTCCCGGTGGTGCTCGACGCGGGTTTGGGCACCGCGTCCGACGCGGCGCTGGCCATGGAGTTGGGCTGCGACGCGGTGATGCTGGCGACCGCAGTCACCCGGGCGCAGTCGCCGCTGCTGATGGCCGAGGCGATGCGGCACGCGGTGGAGGCGGGCCGACTCGCGCACCGCGCCGGGCGCATTCCGATGCGGCACCACGCGTACGCGTCGTCACCCATGGCCGGCATGCTGGACGCAAGCCCCGAACATCCCGCCTTCTGAGCCCCACCGGCCCGTGCGCCGCGTCGGCCCGGCGACGCGGGAACCATGGGGAAGACCGTCGGCGTCCACGAGGCAGTGGACCCTACACTCCTGAACATGGACACGACCTTGAATGATCCGCTCGTCGGGCGGCTGCTCGACGGTCGATACCGGGTCGATGCCCGAGTTGCCGCAGGTGGCATGGCCACGGTGTACCGGGCGCTCGACACTCGACTCGATCGCGTCGTCGCCCTCAAGGTGATGCACGCCGGGCTCGCCCAGGACCCCGAGTCCACCCGCCGCTTCATCCTGGAGGCGAAGGCCGCCGCGCGGCTGTCGCATCCCAACGTGGTCAACGTCTTCGACCAGGGCACCGACGGCACCGTCGCCTATCTCGCGATGGAATACGTCGAGGGCCGCACGCTGCGGGAACTGCTGCAGGACCTGGGCAACATGACCCCGCGCGAGGCGTTCGGGGTGCTGGAGCCGATGCTCGCCGCGCTCTCCGCCGCGCACCGGGCGGGCTTCGTGCACCGCGACGTCAAGCCGGAGAACGTCCTGATCTCCGACGACGGCGGGATCAAGCTCGGCGACTTCGGGCTGGCCCGCGCGACCACCACGACCGCGACCGCGGCGACCGGCAAGGTCCTGGTCGGCACGGTCGCCTACCTCGCACCCGAGCAGGTCGAACGCGGCGAGTCCACCCCGCGCTCCGACGTGTACGCGGCGGGCGTGGTGCTCTACGAGATGTTGACCGGCCGTCAGCCGCACCACGGCGCGACCGCGGTAGAGGTCATCTACAAGCACGTGCACGCCGACGTGCCGCCGCCCTCGCACGCGGTGCCGGGCCTGTCCACCACGCTGGACACGCTGGTGCGCGCGGCCACCGTGCGCGACCCGGAGCAGCGGCCGAGCGACGCGGAGGAGCTGCTCGGTCTGGTCCGCCGGACCCGGCACGCGATGCCCGACGCGGAGTTGGACTTCGGCGCGGCGCTGCGCCTGCCGCCGCCGCCCGAGCCGATCAACGACAACGCCACCAGCGTGTTCCGGGCGGGCGAGGTGATGCTGCCGCCGCATCTGGCGCCGCTCGGGTTGAGCGTCGACTCGATGGACGACGAGCAGGCGCGCTACGGCGGGGACTACGAGGAGCCCTACTCCGAGGAGCAGCAGGTCTACGCGCCGGCCGCCGCCCCGGGGGTGCCGGCCCAGGCGACCGGCGGCGGGTATCCCCACCAGCCTGCGCTGCCCGGCCGACGGCGCCGGCGGGGACCCTCGCGGGGCATGCTCGTGCTGGCGGTCGTGCTGCTCGTGGCGGCCGGGATCGGCGGCGGCGCGTGGTGGTACGGCTCGGGCCGCTACGCCGACGTGCCCGGGGTGCTGAACATGACCCAGGCCGACGCGGAGAAGCGCATCAAGAACGCCGGCCTCAAGGTGCAGTACATCGGCGACGGGGAGTTCAACGAGATCGTCGCCAAGGGCTCGGTGATCTCCACCGACCCGGCCCCCGGCAAGAACGTGACGAGTGGATCGACCGTCAAGGTCATGTTGTCCAAGGGTCCGGAGCGGCACGTGGTGCCGGCGCTGGCGAACCTGAAGCTGGAGGACGCGAAGAAGGCGCTCACCGACGCGGCGCTCAAGCCGGGCACCGAGACCAAGGTGGCCAGTCCCAAGCCGCCGGGCACGGTGGTGGGCAGCACGCCGGCCGCCGGCGAGCAGTTGCAGCGGGACAGCGTGGTCGCCCTGACGGTCAGCCGGGGCCCCGACACCGTCGTGCCGGACCTGACCGGGCTGAGTCTGGACGAGGCCAAGGCCCGGTTCCAGCCCCCGACCGGGATCACCGTCGAGGCGGACCCGACTCAGCAGTTCTCGGACACCGTGCCGCAGGGTCGGATCATGTCGTTCGTGCCGGGCGTCAACACCAACGTGCCGTACGGCACCAAGATCGTGGTGGTGCTGTCCAAGGGTCCGGACCTGGTCCAGGTGCCGCCGGTGACAGGGATGAACCCGGACGACGCGGGCCGCGCGCTCCAGGCCGCGGGGTTGCGGGTCAACAACCGGATGATCCCGCTGATCCCGGCCAACGTGGGCAAGCAGGACCCGGCGGCCGGCTCGATGGTCAAGCGCAACAGCGAGGTCTTCATCTCGAACTTCTAGTCGCGCTCCACGCCGGGCCTTCGGGTCCGGCGAGACTATTCGCCCGAAGGCCCCGCTCCGACTCGCGTCGGGCGGGGCCTTCGGGCGTGCTCGGGGTCCGGGCGGGCGCGGCTCAGGCCAGCGCGGGGCCCTGGCCGGTCTCCTCCTGGTAGGAGTAGCGCTGCTCCTGCCACGGGTCACCGATGTTGTGGTAGCCCCGCTCCTCCCAGAAGCCGCGCTTGTCGGCGACCATGTACTCGATCCCGCGCACCCACTTGGGACCCTTCCAGGCGTACAGGTGCGGCACGATCAGCCGGACCGGGAAGCCGTGCTCGGCGGTCAGCGGCTCGCCGTTGTGGTGGGTGGCCAGGATCGTCTGCTCGCTCGCGAAGTCGAACATGCGCAGGTTCGAACTGAAGCCGTACTCCGCCCACACCATCGCGTGGGTGACCTCGGGCGCCGGCGGGGCGATCTCCATCAGCTTGGCTATGGTCAGCCCGGTCCACTCGTTGCCCAGCATGCTGAACTTGGTCACACAGTGGAAGTCGGCGACCACGGTCTCGTGCGGCATCGCCGAGAACTCGTCGTGGTTCCAGCAGTGCTTCTCCCCCGAGGCGGTCGCGCCGAAGACGCGGAAGTCCCAGATCTCGGGCTTGAACCGCGGGACGGGCCCGTAGTGCAGAACGGGCCAGCCGCGCTGGATCCGCTGGCCCGGCGGAAGTCGCGGATCGCGATCCGGAGCCTCGGTCCCACCCTGTGCCGCTTCCGTATGCCCCATACCTCACATGGTCCCAGACGCCCCGACCGACTCTCGACCGCCCCTGCCGGCGCCCAGGCCGCGGACCGACCCGTTTTCCGGCGCCGCCCGGGAGGACTGCGGGCGGCGCGCGGCGGGACATGTTCGACATTGGAAGGCAAGGCTGCCCTTCGTGGCGGAAGTGCTACCAAAAGTGACAGGATTCGGAGGAACTCCTGCCCCATGTGTGCCCGGGGTTCTCCCACGTCTCCCATGTACACAGTCCGTCCCACACCGGAAGGTGCGTCGCGATGCACAGTGACCCGCAGATCATCGAGCTCCTGAACGAACAGCTCACGGCGGAACTCACCGCGATCAACCAGTACTTCCTGCACGCGAAGATGCAGGAGCACCGGGGCTACATCAAGCTCGCGGCCTGGACCCGCCACGAGTCGATCGACGAGATGAAGCACGCCGAACGACTCACCGACCGCATCCTGATGCTGGAGGGCCTGCCGAACTACCAGCGCCTGAACGCGCTGCGGATCGGCCAGAACCTGGAGGAGATGTTCCGCGCCGACCTGGCGGTGGAGATGGAGGCCGTGGAGCGGCTGCGGCGCGGGATCCCGCTGATGCGCGAGAAGGGCGACGTGACGTCGGCCAACATCTTCGAAGACATCCTGGCCGACGAGGAAGAGCACGTCGACTACCTGGAGACGCAGCTCGGCCTGCTCTCCGAGGTGGGCGAGCAGCTCTACATCGCGGGCCTGCTCAAGCAGCCGAACGAGAGCTGACCGAGCGCCGGCCGAGCGCCGAGCGCGAGCCGACCGAGCCCCGGCCGAAAGCGCACGACCGATCGGGGCTTGTGTCACCGATCACCCGGTATTCCCCCCGGCGATCGCTGAGGTTACCCTTACCTAAGTAGCCTCGCCGCTGGGGGGAAATCTCCGTGTACGTCTGCATGTGCTTCGGTGTTACCGACCGTCAGGTCAACGACCGGATAGCCGACGGCGCCCGCACCATGCGCGAGATCGCCCAGTCCTGCGGCGGCGCGGGCACCGACTGCGGCCGGTGCGTCAAGAGCATCACCGCGATGTTGCCCCGCGACGAGTCCCGACGCCGGCGGCGCGAGCTGTGCGGCGAGGCGGACACCTGCGCGACCGCCTGCGAGAGCACCGGCCCGACCGCCGAGCCCGTCGCGCTGCCGACGCCGACCGTCGTCGCCGCCGCGTCCCTGCCCGACAACGTGGTCCCGCTGCGCCGGCACTCCGCCGCCTGATCAGCCCTTCGCCGCCCGCGCGATCGCCGTCGCGGCGCGCGCGCAACCGGCCGCGTCCACGTCCATGTGCGTGACCAGGCGCACCAGCCTCGGCCCGAACGCCGACACCAGCACCCCGTCCGCCCGGCAGCGCTCGGCGATCGCGGCCGCGTCCGGCTGCCGCTCCCCCAGCTCGACCAGCACGATGTTGGTCTCCGGGTCGGCCACCGCGAAGCCCGCGTCGCGCAGCAGCACGGCCAACTCCCGCGCGTGCTCGTGGTCCTCGGCCAGCCGCTCGACGTGGTGCTCCAGGGCGTACCGGCCGCCGGCCGCCAGGATGCCCGCCTGGCGCATGCCGCCGCCCATCCGGTGCCGCATCCGCCGTGCCTCGGCCTCGTACTCCGCGGGCATCATAAGCACCGACCCGGCCGGCGCGCCGAGCCCCTTGGACAGACACACGCTGAGCGAGTCGAACAGCGCCCCGTAGCCGCGCAGCGGGGTGCCGGTGGCCACGTGCGCGTTCCAGATCCGCGCACCGTCGCAGTGCAGCGGCAGTCCGTATCCGCTCACCAGCTCACGGATCGCCGTCAACCGCTCCAGCGGGTACACCGAGCCGCCGCCCCGGTTGTGCGTCTGCTCGACCGCGACCAGATCGGTTCCGACCGTGTACGGGTTGCCGACCCGGATCAACCGGGCCAGGTCGGCCGGGTCGAGCAGACCGCGCGGGCTGAGCGTGGTCCGGGTCTGCACACCGCCCTGCGCCGACGCCGCGCCGTCCTCGTGCGCGACGATGTGCGCGTCGGCGTCCAGGACCAGTTCGCCGCCCGCCGGGACGGTCAGCCGCACGGCGAGCTGGTTGGCCATCACGCCGGTCGGCGTGAACAGCGCGAACGGCTGCCCGAACAGGTCGGCGACGTACTCCTCCAGGGCCCGGACGGTCGGGTCCTCGGCGTAGACGTCGTCGCCCACCTCGGCGGCGGCCATCGCCGCGCGCATCGCGGGGCCGGGCTTGGTGACGGTATCGCTGCGCAGGTCGGTGAAGGTCATGGCGGCAGCATTACAGACGCCGTCGAGGGCGGATCCTCCGGTCGGAGGGTCCGCCCTCGGGGCGCGTCGATCGGGCCGGATCAGCTCTTGCGGTACATCTCCGCGACCAGGAAGGCCAGGTCGAGCGACTGGCTGCGGTTCAGCCGGGGGTCGCACGCGGTCTCGTAGCGCTGGTGCAGGTCGTCGACGAAGATCTCGTCGCCGCCGCCCACGCACTCCGTGACGTCGTCGCCGGTCAGCTCGACGTGGATGCCGCCCGGGTGCGTGCCGAGCGCGCGGTGCACCTCGAAGAAGCCCTTGACCTCGTCGAGGACGTCGTCGAAGCGGCGGGTCTTGTGCCCGCTGGACGCCTCGAACGTGTTGCCGTGCATCGGGTCGGACACCCACACCGGCTGCGCGCCGGCCGCGGCCACCTTCTCCACCAGGGCCGGGAGGTTGTCCCGGACCTTGCCCGCGCCCATGCGGACGATGAAGGTCAGCCGGCCCGGGTCGCGGTTCGGGTCGAGCTTGTCGATCAGCGCGAGCGCGTCCTCGGGAGAGGTGGTCGGGCCGAGCTTGACGCCGATCGGGTTGCGGATCCGGGAGGCGAACTCGATGTGCGCGCCGTCGAGCTGCCGGGTGCGCTCGCCGATCCACACCATGTGGCCGGACACGTCGTACAGGTCGCCGGTGCGCGAGTCGACCCGGGTCAGCGCGTCCTCGTAGTCCAGGATCAGCGCCTCGTGGCTGGCGTAGAACTCGACGGTGCGGAATTCCTCGGGGTCGGTCCCGCACGCGTGCATGAAGCGCATCGCGCCGTCGATCTCGGCCGCGAGCCGCTCGTAGCGCTCGCCGGAGGGGGAGAGCGCGACGAAGTCCTGGTTCCAGGCGTGCACCTGGCGCAGGTCGGCGTAGCCGCCCGTGGTGAACGCGCGCACCAGGTTCAGCGTCGCCGAGGACGAGTGGTACATGCGCTTGAGCCGCTCGGGATCCGGCATGCGGGCGGCCTCGGTGAAGGCCAGCTCGTTGACCGCGTCGCCCCGGTAGGACGGCAGGGTCACCCCGTCGCGGGTCTCGGTGCCGCTGGAGCGCGGCTTGGAGTACTGCCCGGCCATCCGGCCGACCTTGACCACCGGCACCGAGGCCGCGTAGGTCAGCACGACGGCCATCTGCAGCAGCGTCTTGAGTTTGTTCTTGATCGCGTCGGCGGTGTTGCCGACGAAGGTCTCGGCGCAGTCGCCGCCCTGGAGCAGGAACGCTTCGCCCTTGGCCACCGAAGCGAGCCGACCACGAAGCTGGTCGCACTCGCCGGCGAAGACGAGCGGCGGATAGGAACGGAGGTCCGCGAGGGCGGAGCCCAGGGCCTCGTTGTCCGGCCACTCGGGCTGTTGCGCCGCCGGGAGGGTTCGCCAGGATTCGATGTCGTTCAGGGTCACCGCTCAAGACTAAGCGGAGTGGCAACCCGATTGGGGCCGGCGCCCGGAGAGCGAGACGCGGAAGACCGGGCGCCGGCGCGTCCGGCGTCCGGCGAGCGCGGCACGAACCCCCGAGAACCGGCGAAGCCCGCCGAAAGCGGTGCCCCGGCGCGGTCGAGGCACTAGGATGCGGGGCGTGATCGCGATCAGCTTCCACCGACACTCCTGGTGGCCCGTCCCTGCGGCGGCCCACTGACTTCGCGATCACCCCACGATCCGACGGCCGCCCGGCAGGGCGGCCCTTTGTTTGTCCCGGACCCGGCGGCGCACCCGCCCGGACCGGACGGACAACCGGCGGATCGCCCGGTCGGGAGGGCGTCTCTTCCGACCGAGGAGCACCCATGCGCACCGCCGACGCCCTGTCCCCGCTCTTTTGTGCCGCCCCGCCGCCGTTCGCGCTGATCCGGCGCGAGAACTCGCCCGTGGTCGAACTCCTGACCGGCGAGATCGTCGACGCGCCCGGCCTCGACGCGCTGCCGCTGCCGGCCGCCGGCGACGGGCCCGGGCACGAACTGCTCGCCCTGGTGCCGTACGGGCAGATCCGCGAGCGCGGGTTCGAGTACCGCGAGGACGGCACGCCGCTGCGCTGCCTTCGGGTCACCGAGCAGCACGAACTGCCCCTGGACGAGGTGCTGGCCGCGCTGCCGCGGGTGCCGGTCGCGCTGCGCGGCGGCGGCTTCGACGTGGACGACGAGAGCTACGCCGTGATCGTCAAGCGGGTGATCGAGGAGGAGATCGGCCGGGGCGAGGGCGCCAACTTCGTCATCCGGCGCGACTACCGCGACCACATCGAGGACTACACGCCGGCCTCGGCGGGCACCCTGCTGCACCGGCTGCTGACCCGGGAGAGCGGCGCGTACTGGACCTACCTGATCCACACCGGCGAGCTGACCCTGGTCGGCGCCAGTCCCGAGCGGCACGTCAGCTCGATCGGCGGCGAGGTGGTGATGAATCCGATCAGCGGAACCTATCGGCATCCCGCCGAGGGGCCCTCGCGCGAGGGACTGCTGGCCTTCCTGCGCGATCCGAAGGAGATCGACGAGCTGTTCATGGTCGTCGACGAGGAACTGAAGATGATGAGCGAGGTGTGCGACCTCGGCGGCGCGGTGGAGGGCCCCTTCCTCAAGCCGATGGGCCACCTCACACACACCGAATACCTGCTGCGCGGGGTGACCTCGCACGATGTGGGGACCGTGCTGCGCGGCACCATGTTCGCGCCGACGGTGACCGGCAGCCCGCTGGAGAACGCGTGCCGGGTGATCCGCCGGCACGAGCCGACCGGGCGCGGCTACTACTCGGGGGTCCTCGCCCTGATCGGGCGCGACGGGCAGGGGCGACGCACGCTGGACGCGCCGATCCTGATCCGGACCGCGTACATCACCCCCGACGGCGGCCTGCGGGTGCCCGCGGGCGCGACCCTGGTCCGGCACTCCACCCCCGAGAACGAGGTGGCCGAGACGCACGCGAAGGCGGCGGGGGTGCTGGCCGCGCTCGGCGTGGTGCCGGCCGCCGGGGTCGCCGGGAACACGGCGCTCGCGGCCGATCCCGAGGTGCACGCCGTACTGGCCGAGCGCAATGCCACGCTCGCCCCGTTCTGGCTGCGACCGCGGGACGGGCACGCGCTGCGCGCGCCGGAGCTGGCGGGGCGGCACGTCCTGGTGGTGGACGGCGAGGACACCTTCACCGCGATGCTCGCGCACGTGTTGCGCACGCTGGGCCTGCGGGTCGAGGTCAGGTCGCACGACGACGTCACCTCACGGCGGGTGCGCACCGCCGACCTGGTGGTGCTCGGCCCCGGACCGGGCGACCCCCGGGACACCGCGCACCGCAAGATCCGGCTGATGGGCGCGTTGTTGCGGACCCGGCTCGACGCGAGCGGCCCGCTGCTCGCGGTCTGCCTGGGACACCAGTTGCTCGCCCGCGAGTTGGGCCTGGAACTGATCCGCGAGGAACGGCCGTACCAGGGCAAGCAGGAGACCATCGACCTGTTCGGCCGGCCGGAACGGGTCGGCTTCTACAACGCGTTCACCGCGCTGCGGCCGACTGCCGGGGTGCCCAACGTGGAGTTCGCCGCAGACCCGTTCAGCGGCCGGGTGCACGCGCTGCGGTCGAGCCGGATGCGGCTGGCGGGCGTGCAGTTCCACCCCGAGTCGGTCCTCACCCACAACGGCCTGGCCATCGTGCGGGAACTGCTCGCCGGGTTGTGAGCGCCCCGGGTGGGCGCCGGGGATCGGCGCTGCCGGCGGGTGCGGGCCGGGTGGGCACCCGGCCCGCGCCGGGCGGCGCGCGGTCGTGCGCCGGGTCGCCCGCGGGGGGCGCGGATCCGGCGGGGAGCCCTCCGGCGTCGCACCGGCGTGCGACCATAATCGCGTTGCTCGCCGCGGTACGACGGAGGATGCTCGACCCCGTTCGTTGACCGATCCCAGTGGAGGGGGTTCCCGTGGGCTCCGATTGTCCGCCGCACGACCCCGTCGACTGGAGCGGTCGCAAGCGCTGTCGCAAGTGTGGAGTCACCTTCGGCGGACCGCGCCCGCTGCCCCCCTCGCCACCGGACGCAGATGGCTGATTCGCCGCCCCCGCCGCCGAACTTCCATACGGCGCCGCGCACTCCGTGGGACGCACTGCCCACCGACGCGCGTGCCGCGGTCGAACGGTGTGCGGGGCGCGTGCTGGGGGTCGCCACGGTGTGGGCCGGATTCAACTGCGAGTTCGCCGCCACGGTGACCACCGAACGATCACGCTTCTTCGTCAAGGGTGTTCCGCGCGATCATCCGGCCGCCGGCCAGCAGCGGGTCGAGGTCCGGGTCGCGCCGCACGTGCACACCGTCGCGCCCCGGCTGCGCTGGGAGGTGCGGCTGGACGACTGGGTGTTGCTCGGCTTCGACCACATCACCGGTCGGCACGCCGACTTCGCGCCGGGCACCGCCGATCTGCCGCTGATCGCCGACGCGCTGCGCCGGCTCGGCCGGGTCGCCGTACGGGACCTGCCGCTGCCGCGGATCGAGGAGCGCTGGCGGTCGCTGTTGACCCACCGTCAGCTCGAACTGCTGCGCGGGGACAGCCTGTTGCACACCGATCTGCATCCGCACAACGTGCTGATCGGCGACCGGGGGCCGCGTGCCTACCTGGTCGACTGGGCGCAACCGGCCCGCGGTCCGGCCTGGATCGAGGTCACCATGGTCGCCGGCCGACTGATGGACGAGGGCCACACCGCGGAACAGGCGGCCTCCTGGGCGGACCGCTTCGCGTGCTGGCGCACCGTCTCGCGGGAGGCGATGGAGACCTTCGTGTTCGCCGCCACCAACCAGTGCTCGCGCGGCATCGGCGCCGCCGACGCGGCCCCCTGGAACGCCCGCCTGACCGCCCTGGCCGAGGCCCGCGCCGCCCGAACGCACCGCCGCGCCTGCCCCGCCCGCCCCGTCGGTTCGCGCCGCCGCTCGACGCTGGACTGAGCCCCGCCCCGCCGGCACACCGCCCGCCGGCGCGGCCGCACGCCGGGGCTGCCCGGATATTCCCTGGGGCCCGGGGTGTACCGCCCGGTAGGCTCCGGCCGTTCGCACATTCGGTCGAACAGGCTCCTTCCTACGACGGGTACCCCGCATGCGTCTGCGTCGTTGTCTCGCCTCGACGGCGTTCCTCGTGCTGCTCGGGTCGCCGACGGCCGATGCGGCGCCGGCCCCCACCGCTCCGGCGGCGGAGGTCCCGGCGGCCGACGGGCAGCAGGTCGAGCTGACCGGGGCGCCGGACCGGATCCGGCCGGCCGTTCCCGTCGAGGTCACCGCGAGGATGCGCAACACCGGTCCGACCCCGCTGCTCCTGGAGCCCGAGGTGTCGATCGGCGGGGATCGGGGGATCGCCCCGGAGCAGGTGCGCCTGGAAGTCCTCGACCCGGTCCGCGGCGCCTGGGTGCTCAGGCCCCTGGGCACGCTCGGCTCGACGTCGCTGCCGTTGCCCGGCACGTCCGCGGTTCCCGAGACCTCGGGCCGGCTCGCGCCCGGCGCGACGGTCGAGTTCCGACTGCGATTCACGATCGCGGCGAACGTTCCGACGCAGTTCGTGCAGGTCTCCATGCGCGGACGAAGCCACTCCCCGAGCACCGGCGACGAGCCGCGTTTCACCAGGGCCCTCGCGTTCGACGCCGCGCTGCTCGGGCCGGACGGCAGTGCGCCCACGCGCCCACCGTTGCCGGACGAGACCCGCTCGCCGTCCGTGCCGGACGCGGGCCCGGATCGGTCCGGCGGCATGGCGAAGACGTTCCCCACCGCGCGGCGCGGGGACGGGCCGACGTTCAACCTCGTCGGCGTACCCGGTCGGCTCCAGGCCGGCGGCGGGGCGGCCGAGTTCAAGGTCACCTTCTCCAACGACACCGGCCGGATCATCCCCGGCGTGCGTCCGGAAGTGGTGTTCACCAGCGGCCAGTCCCCGATCACCCCCGGGCAGTTGGTGGTCGAGGTGTACGACTCCTACGACCGGGGCTGGAGTCCGGTGTCGCTCCAGGTGCTCACCGACCCCGCCAACGGCCGCGACGCGCACCTCGCCGGTGCGCTGACGCCCAAGCCGTGGGACGGCCAACGGCAGCTGCCGCCCGGCGAGTTCGCGACCATCTCGCTCCGGGTCTCGATCCCGGCCGGCTCGCCGGTGGCGGGCGGCGACCTCGCCGTACTCGCCGGCGGCGCGGCCCCGAACGGGGTGGGCCCCGACCTCTCCTCGCGCAGCGACTACCAGGTGCTCCACGTGCCCAACCCCGGCGGGCCCACGCGCGCGCCCACGCTGCGGCCCGAACTGCCGCCGACCGCGCCGGACTCGGCCGCCGGGCAGCGCAGGGAGGACCACGACGACACGTTCACCTTCGCCACCGTCGCGATCTGGGTCACCCTCGCGGTCCTCGGCGCCACCATCGTGCACTTCGCCCGCAAGAACCGCCGGCAGGGCGCCGGGACCCCGCTGGGACCCGACGCCTGACGCCCGACTCCGGCGCGCCGTCACGGCATCAGCCGAACAGCACCTTCGCCTCTTCGTACAGCGCCGGCGGCACGGTCTTCAGCTCGCGCGTGGCGGCCTCCAGCGGCACGGTCACCACGTCGGTCCCGCGCAGCGCGACCATCCTGCCCCATTCGCCCGCGTTGACCGCGTCGATCGCGTGGAACCCGAACCGGGTGGCCAGCCAGCGGTCGAACGCGGTGGGCGTGCCGCCGCGTTGCACGTGGCCGAGCACGGTGGTGCGCGCCTCGTGTCCGGTGCGCTTCTCGATCTCCGAGGCCAGCCAGTCGCCGATCCCGGACAGCTTGACGTGGCCGAACGCGTCCAGCGTCTGGTCCTTGGTCACCATCTGGCCAGCCAGCGGGATGGCGCCCTCGGCGACCACGATGATCGGCGCGTAGTTGGTCCGGAACCGGCTGTCCACCCAGGCGCAGACCTCCTCGACGTCGAAGTTCTGCTCGGGGATCAGGATCACGTTGGCCCCGCCGGCCATGCCGGAGTGGATCGCGATCCAGCCCGCGTGCCGGCCCATCACCTCGACGATGAGCACCCGGCGGTGCGATTCGGCGGTGGTGTGCAGGCGGTCGATCGCCTCGGTGGCGATGTTGACCGCGGTGTCGAAACCGAACGTGTAGTCGGTCGCGTTCAGGTCGTTGTCGATGGTCTTGGGCACTCCGACGACCTTGACGTCGTGCTCGTGCAGCCGGGTCGCCACGCCGAGGGTGTCCTCGCCGCCGATCGCCACGAGCGCGTCCACCTCGAACTTGCCCAGGTTCTCCCGGATCCGCTCGATGCCGCGATCGACCTTGATCGGGTTGGTCCGGGACGAGCCGAGGATGGTTCCGCCGCGCGGCAGGATCCCGCGTACCGCCTTGATGTCGAGCGGCATGGTGTCGCCTTCGAGCGGACCGCGCCAGCCGTCCCGAAAGCCGATGAATTCGTACCCGTAGTCCTGGACGCCCTTGCGGACGACCGCCCGGATCACCGCGTTGAGGCCCGGGCAGTCGCCGCCGCCGGTCAGTACTCCGACACGCATCGAAATCTCCGATTTCTTCCGTCCGGCACGATTCGCGGCCCACGCTACCGGTGCGAGAAGCCACCTCGACTCTTCCCACCACCCGTTCGAGGTACCCGACTTGATCGCGTCGGCTTGATCGCGCGTGGGGCACGCCCTAGTCGTCCAGGCCCTTCTCGATCGCGTAGCGGACCAGTTCGACCCGGTTGTGCAGTTGCAGCTTGTTCAAGGTGTTCTGGACGTGGTTCTGCACCGTGCGGTGGGACAGGAACAGGCGCTCCGCGATCTGCTTGTACGACAGCCCCTTGGCGACCATGCGCAACACCTCGGTCTCCCGGTCGGTCAGCCGCGGCGCGGTCGGGCCGCCCGCCGCGTCCCGGCGCGGTGGATCGGTGGCCATCCGGCGGAACTCGCCGAGCACCAGGCCGGCCAGCCCGGGGGTGAACACCGGGTCCCCGACGGCGGTCCGGCGCACCGCGTCGACCAGTTCCTCGCGGCTCGCGGACTTGACCAGGTATCCGGTCGCGCCGGCCTTGACCGCCTCCAGGACGTCCTCCTGCTCACCGCTGGCGGACAACACCAGGATGCGCACCGCCCGGTCGTGGCGGACCAGTTCGCGGGCCACCTCGACCCCCGGCAGCTTGGGCAGGTTCAGGTCCAGGATCACCACGTTCGGCGAGGTGGCCTGGGCCCGGCGGACCGCCTCGGGGCCGTCCCCGGCGGTGGCGACCACGTCGTAGCCCGCCGCCGCGAGGTCGCGCGCCACCGCCTCGCGCCACATCGGGTGGTCGTCCACGACCAGGACGCGCAGTGCGGCGGCCGGTGTCTCCTCGGTCGGTGTGCCCGTGTTCGTGTCGTTCATCCGCTCCCCTGCCTCGGCACCCGGAACTCCAGTTCGGTGCCTTCTCCCGTCACCGACGACCACACCACGGTGCCGCCGAGATCGCGCACCCGGCCCTCGATCGACTGGGCCACGCCCAACCGCCCCTGGGCCCGGGCCGCCTCGAGTCGCCCCGGTTCCATGCCCGGACCGTCGTCCCGGACGCTGACCACGATCTCGTCCGGCTCGTCCTCCAGCAGGATCCACGCCTGAGCCCGCTCACCCGCGTGCCGACGCACGTTGTCCAGGGCCGCGGCGACCGCCGCGGTCACCTCGCGCGCCGCGGGCGTCGGCAGCAGCACGGGCGTGCCCGGCGAGGACACCGTCACCCGCGCCCCGGCGAAGCCGCCGAGCAGCACCCGCAGGTCCTGCCGGGCCGGGTCGCCGTCCGCACCGGAGCCGGGCAGGTCGGCCGACTCGACCCGGGCGGGTGTCGCCGAGATCAACTGCCGCAGCGCCACCTCCTGCTCGCCGGCCAACCGGCCGAGTCCCGCCGCCTCGCCGCCGAGCTCGGCGCCCCGGCGCTGTACCAGGGCGAGCACTTGGAGCACGTTGTCGTGGATGTCCCGCGCCAAACGTTCGCGTTCGCGGGTGGCGGCCTCCAGTTGCAGCGCCCGGGTCAACGCCTTCTCGCTCACCCGGGCGATCTCGACGACGTAGCCGACCGCACCGCCCGCGAGCAGCAACAACACGATGTTGTGCTGGTTGTCGGCGGTGAGCGCGCCGCGTTCGAGGATGTCGGCGGCGCCTATCGTCAGCGCCGCCACCGAGCCCGTCTTCCAGCCGCCCTTGATCGCGCACGCCAGCACCGGCGCCGAGGCCCACACCGTGGGCAGCGTCATCGTGCCCTGGGCGACCCGCTCGGGATCGTCCAGCCAACGCGTGGCGAGCAGGCATCCGGCCGCGACACAGAGGTCGACGATCAACCAGGGCGGCTCGCGAAACCTGGGATCACGGAAGCCGTACGCGGTCACCGCCGTCCACACCGCGAGCAGCGCCATGACGGCCCACCCGCCGACCGGGTGGTCGTACTCGTCCGCGACCTGGGCGTAGCGCGCGATCGCGTAGACGAGGGCGAGCGTGCGATAGACCGTCAGCGCCCGCCACAGCGACTGTTCGACCCCCATCCGAACCCCCAGAGGTGCCGGGCGGACCCGGTCAGCCGGCGGGTCGGCCGGAGCCGCCCGAGTCGTCGTTCGCCCCGGACGCGGCATCGGGGTCGGCGGCCCGGTCCGTGCCCTTCCCGGTGTCCTGTCCCGGATCCTGCTCGGCGTCCTGTTCCGCGGCCTTCTCGGCGGCCTTGGCCGCCGCCGCCTGCTTGCGCGCCTCGTCGATCCGCTTCTTGGCGTCGGCCGCGTACATGTCGACGTACTCCTGGCCGGACAGCTCCATCAGCGCGTAGATGATCTCGTCGGTGATCGCGCGCAGGATGAAGCGGTCGTCCTCCATGCCCTCGTAGCGGGAGAAGTCCAGCGGCTCACCGACGCGGATGCCCACCCGCATGACCTTCGGCACGATCTTGCCGGGTGGCTGGATCTTCTCGGTGTCGATCATCGCGACCGGGATCACCGGCGCGCCCGACTCCAGGGCCAGCCGGGCGATCCCGGTCTTGCCCCGGTACAGCCGGCCGTCCGGCGAGCGGGTGCCCTCGGGGTAGATGCCGAACAGGTGGTTCTCGCGCAGCACCTTGAGCCCGGCGTTCAGCGCGGCCTCGCTCGCCCGGCCGCCGCTGCGGTCCACGGGCAGTTGGCCCACTCCCTTGAAGAACGCGGCGGTGAGCCGACCCTTGACCCCTCGGCCCGTGAAGTAGTCCGACTTGGCCAGGAAGGTGATCCGGCGCGGGACGACCACGGGCAGGAAGAACGAGTCCGAGAACGAGAGGTGGTTGCTCGCCAAAATGGCCGGGCCCCGGTCCGGGATGTGCTCCTGACCCTCCACCCAGGGGCGGAAGAAGAGCCTCAATACGGGGCCGACGATCATTTTCATCAGCCGGTAGAACAACCCTGACCTCCTCCTGGGAACAGGACGAACCCTAGAGCATCGCTCCCGGCCGGGACCGGGGTACGGGAGTTGTCGCCGGCGCCCGCGCCCCGGCCGGCGCGAGGGGCGGGCCGCGCCTCGGCGCGAGCCGGCGAGCCGTCCCGGACCGGCATTACGCCGCTGTACGCATCGCGCACGCCCGTGGGACGATTCGAGAGCGCCCAGGTGTTGGGGGTGAGGGGCGGAACCACTCGCCTCCCGACCCCGTTATGGAACCTGTACCGCCGTCGGCCGGCGGTCGCCACCCCACGTGGCGCCCATCCGGTCGACCCGCCCAGCCCGTCGCCCGAAGGAGCCCGTTGGTGTCGATCCTGCCCGGTGCCGAGCCCGACCACCACGACGGCGGTCCGGTGGGCGTCCTGCTGTGTCACGGGTTCACCGGCACGCCGCAGTCGTTGCGGCCGTGGGCCCGACACCTCGCCGCGGCCGGGCTGAGCGTGTCGCTGCCGCTGCTGCCCGGTCACGGCACCCGGTGGCAGGACATGAACCTGACCACGTGGCACGACTGGTACGCCGCCGTGGACCGCGCGTTCGACCGGCTTCGCGAGCGCTGCGACACGGTGTTCGTGATGGGTCTGTCGATGGGCGGCGGACTGGCCCTGCGGCTGGCCGAGCAGCACGGCGACAAGGTGGCGGGGCTGGTCCTGGTGAATCCGTCCGTACAGGCCGACGATCCGAAGGTGCGCCTGCTGCCGGTGTTGCGGCACGTCATACCGTCGGTGGCCGGCATCGCCTCCGACATCCGCAAGGAGGGCTCGGTCGAGCTCGCCTACGCGCGCACCCCGGTCAAGGCCGCCTACTCGCTGTCCCGGTTCTGGCGGGTGGTCGGCGCCGACCTGCCGCAGGTGACCCAGCCGGTGCTGCTCCTGCACAGCCCGCACGATCACGTGGTCTCGCCGGCCAACTCCGAGACGGTGTTGGCCAGGATCTCCTCCACGGACGTCACCGACGTCCTGCTCAACGACAGCTATCACGTGGCGACGCTCGATCACGACGCGGAACGGATCTTCGCATCCAGCCTGGAGTTCGTACGCCGGCTCGCGCCGGACGCGCGGATCCCGGAGACGGCCGAGAGGGACTGAACGAACGGTGCGCGGACGTGGCAACGGACTCGACGCGGAGTCCTTCAAGCCCCTGACCGACCTCGATCCCGAGGCGGCCGACGTGATGCTGGACGCCCTGCGGGACGCGGGGGTGGCGGCGTACGTCTCGACGCTGGAGCCCCGGGAACCGGACGAGGAGCCCGAGCAGATCGAGCGCCTGTGGGTGGACGCGGCGGCGACGTCGCGGGCGCGGGCCATCCTGCGTTCGCTGACCGAGCCGTCCTCGCCGCGCGCGCGGGCCAAGGAGCCGACGGCCGGACCCGCCGACATCCCGTCGGTGGAGCCGCCCCGGGCGCAGTCGGCCGAACCGGCGAGCAACGACGCCGAGGCACCCGCCGAGCGGCCGGGCGACGACGAGGTGTGGGCGCAGATCGTCGCGTCCTTCGACAACGAGGTCGCCGACCCGGTGCCGCGCTGGCCGGTGGCCGAGGACCTGGGCGGCGAGCGGTCGGGACCCGAGGGGCCGGCCGACGGCTCGTTCAAGGTCGGCCTGCCCGCCGCGGCGGGGCCGCGCGACTACTCGCTCGCGCCGCCGGGGCCGCCGGTGATCAACGAGTTGGACGAGGACCCCGACGAGCACTTCGTGCCGCCTCCGCCGCCTCCGCTGCCCAAGACCGACGCGGCGACCAAGATCGCCTGGATCGCGCTGGTCGGCGGACCGCTCTACCTCCTCGTGTCGGTGCTGCTGGGCCGTGCGGTCGGGCCGTGGACCTCGTTCGCCGCGTTCGCCGCGTTCACCGGCGGTTTCGTCGCGCTGGTGGCGCGGATGCGCCGGGATCGGGACGAGGACGACCCCGACGACGGCGCGGTGGTCTGACCCGCGAGGGCGCGGTCGTCGGGCCGGCGAGGGCACGGTGGTCGGGCCGGCGAGGGCGCGGGATCCGAGCCGGTGACGGGACCGCCGGGTCGGACGACGTCGGATGACCCTTTTCGGCATGATTCGGCTTGTTCCCGACCGGTTCTGACGAGGCGTCATGCCACATTGGAAGTCCCCGGCCGGGTACCTTCCTTGCGTGGACGCGGACAACGAGGGACGCCTGGTCGGCGGGCGCTATCTGCTCGCCGAGCGACTGGGGCGCGGGGGTATGGGTGCGGTCTGGCGGGCTCGGGACCAGGTCCTGGGACGCGAGGTCGCGGTGAAGGAGATGTTGCCGCAACCGGGTGCCGACGACACCGAACGGGCCCGGCTGCGCGAGCGTGCCGCCCGTGAGGCGCGCGCCGCCGCGCGGCTGAGTCATCCTTCGGTGGTGCGCGTCTACGACGTCGTCGAGGAGGACGATCGGCCGTGGATCGTCATGGAGTTGGTGCCCTCGCGCTCGCTCGCCGAGGTGATCCGGGGCGATGGGCCGATGGCCGCCGAGGCGGTGGTGGAGATCGGTCTGGCCATGATCGACGCGCTGCGCACGGCGCACGCGGCCGGGATCCTGCACCGTGACGTCAAGCCCGGCAATGTGCTGATCACCCCCGACGGCCGGGCCGTGCTCAGCGACTTCGGCATCGCGGTGGTCGAGGGCGACTCGTCGGTGACCCAGTCGGGCGTGGTGCTGGGCGCCCCCGCGTACATTCCGCCGGAGCGGGCCAAGGGCCTGAGCCCCACCGCGGCCTCGGACCTGTGGTCGCTCGGCGCGACGCTGTACGCGGCGGTCGAGGGCAAGGCCCCGTTCGAACGCTCCACGCCGCTCGCCACGTTGACCGCGATCGTCAGCGAGGACCCGGTGCCGGCCAAGCACGCGGGCCCGCTCGACCCCGTCCTGCACGCGCTGTTGGCACGCGATCCGGCCCGGCGGCCGGACGCGGCCGAGACCGAGGCGATGTTGCGCGACGCGCTGCGCGAGATCCGGGAGGAACAGGCGGCCACCCGGGCGTTGCCGCCGACGCCGCTGCCCGCGGCGGAGCCGATACCCGTGGTCGTACCCGCGCCGCGGACCGTCGAGCCCGAACCCGACGCGATATCCGGGGGCGAGGCGGAGATCGTCTCCCCGCTCGTCGCCCCACCCGCGAAGCCCCCGAAGCCGGCTCGGGAGGACCGCCCCGCCCGAACCTTCCCGTGGCTGCCGCTGCCGGCCGCGATCGCCGCCCTGGTGGTCTTCGGCATCGTGGTCGGGCTGATCCTGTTCCTGATCGCCCCCGGCGACGACAAGAACGATCGGGCGAAGGGCACCGCCGACTCCGGCTCGCCCGCGCCGCAGTCGGGTTCGACGCCACCGTCGAGCCCCGGGCCGGCCGCCGAGACCGCCCCGGTCGGCGGACAGCCCACCCCGCCGCCGAACACCGAGCCCCCGCCGAGCGATTCGGCGCCGCCACCGGCCGGGACCACGCCGCCGACCCAGGGCTCGACGCCGCCGCCGACCGGCGTCGACGGCCTGCCGGCGGGCTGGACGCCGTACACCGGCGCGACCACCCGCTACCGGATCGGCCTGCCGCCCGGGTGGCGAAAGGTCAAGACCGAGGACAGCCAGGAGTTCTTCGCCAACGCCGAGGGCACCCTCAAGCTCAACGTGGACACCGTCGCCAGTTCACCGACCGACCCGGTCGAGGACTGGAAGCAGGCCGAGCCCGACGTCCGCCGTCGATTCACCAACTACCAGAAGGTGAGCATCGAAAAGGCCGACTACCGTGACTACCCCGCCGCCGCCTGGCACTTCACCTACGGCAGCGGCACCCGGCACCACGTGCTCAACCTCGGCTTCACGGTGCCGTCCGGGCGCGGCTACTCGCTCTACATGGACACCCCGGAGGCGGTCTGGAACGACCCGGCCACGCAGGAGTTGCTGGCCGGTTTCAAGGCGAGCTTCCAGCCCTGATCCCGAGCCACCCGGTCAGCCGACGGGTATCCGCAGCGTGGCCAGCACCGGGCGGTGGTCGGAGGCGGCGGCGTAGTCGGCGTCGGTGACGTCGTCGGGGACGCCGCAGCCGAGCACCTCGACGTGCTCGGAGACGAACACGGCGTCCGGGCGACGGCCGGGGTCGCGGCGCGGCGCGGTGAACTCCGAGCCGCCGGGCGCCGTCGGATATCCGTCGCGGAGTTCCCCGGCCAGGCGGTCCCAGCCGGGACGGCCCGCCGACTCGCGGAAGTCCCCGGCCAGCACCCGGTGTTCGACTCGAAGGCCGGACAGCCGGCGCAGCAACTCGTCGGCCTGCGCCGGCCGTTCGGCCGCATCCGGGCCGAACTGCGCGCTGGCCAGCGCGAATTCGGCGCCGCCGACCGTCACCACCGCTCCGGCCGGCCCGAGCGCACGCCGCCCGGGCGTGGCCGGCGGCAGTTCGTCGTACGCCCGCCGCACGGTCACCCGCAGTCCGCCGAGCACGAGCAGCCCCGACGCGGTGCCGCCGCCGGCGATCACCACCAGGCCGCAGTCGCGCGCGAGCCGGGCCACCGCCTGCCGACGGCGCACGAAGCGGGGGCCCTCCTGGATGCAGAGCAGGTCGGGCGCGGCGTGCCGGACGATCCGCACCAGGGCGTCCCGATCGTCGCGCAGCGAGCGCACGTTGTACGACATGACCCGGATCTCTCCGTTGGCGACGGCCACCGATGCCCCCTTGCCGGTTCGGAGCTCCCGGCCCGAACCACGATCGACCAGCTGTGTACGCCCACCCGGTCCCCGGGAGGCGGTGTGTTCCGCGCGTGGCGGTGGTGTCGTCAGTGGCGGGCCAGGTCCGCCGCGCCGACCAGTCCCGCGTCGCTGCCCAGGGTGGCGACCACGACCTCGGCGCCGAGCCGGTGGCCGCGGCGCAGCACGCTGCGGTAGGTCTCCAGGGCGGGGACGAGCAGGAGGTCGCCCGCGTCCGAGACGCCGCCGCCGATCACGAACGCGGCGGGGTCGAGCACGGCGGACAGGTCGGCCAGGCCCTGGCCGAGCCAGGTGCCCAGCTCGCGGAAGGCGGCCAGCGAGACGGGGTCGCCGAGCAGCGCGGCCTGGGTGACGTGCGGGCCCTGGATGCCCGCGGGGGTGCCGTCGCCGAGGGCGAGCAGCTTCTCCGCCGCCTCGGGCAGGCCGGCCGCCCGGTCGCGGGCGTAGCGGGTCAGCGCGCTGCCGCTGGCGTACCGCTCCCAGCAGCCGTAGTTGCCGCACGGGCAGGCGAGGCCGTCGGGCACCACCCGCATGTGGCCGGGCTCACCCGCTATCCCGCCGCCGCCGCGGTACAGCTCGCCGCCGAACACGATCGCGCCGCCGATGCCGGTGCCGACGGTCACGCACATCACGTTGGTGTGCCCGGCGGCCGCGCCGAAGCGCACCTCGCCCCAGGCCGCGGCGTTGGCGTCGTTCTCGACCACGACCGGCAGGCCGATCAGCGCCTCCATCCGATCCCGGAGCGGCTCGCCGACCCAGGCGCCGACGTTGGCCGAGAACAGCACGGTCGAGCGGTCCGCGCCGATGAATCCGGCCGCGCCGAGCCCGACCGCCTCCACGACGTGGTTGCGCCGCAGGGTGTTGACCGCCTCGGCGATCACCTGCGCGGTGCCATCGGCGTCCTTGGGGGTGGCGACCTTGAGCCGATCGAGGATCACCCCGTCGGCGTCGACCACACCCGCGAGGATTTTGGTGCCACCGATGTCGACACCGATCGTGAGTCCCATGTCGTCCCAAGCTCGTTCGCGTGCATTGCCCGCAACGGATCGTACTGGTCCCTTCCCCGCCCCCACCCCACGCGTACGCCCGCCGGCCACGGCCCGGCCGCCCACGAGCGCCCGCCGCCACGTCGCGAGGACCACCGCACGTCCCGGAGGCCGGCGGGCGGGCCCGGTCGAAGACTCGTTCCCGAGGGCCCGCGGGCGCAACCGCGGGCCGGTCCACGCGAAGACCCTGCCCCGAAGAGGCCGGGCCGGGGTCCGCAGACAGCCCCGGGTCCGAGAGACGGGTCCCCGCACGGGAGAGGCGGCGCGCGGCAGGCGGCGGGCCCGCGGGCGACGCGAACCGGCGTCGGTCCCTGCGCTCGGCCGACCGCCCACCCGCTCGGCTACTCGTCGTCGTCGAGCCGGATCCGCTCGCTCTCGGCCGGCTTCGCGGCCCACCGGCGCTCCCGATCGCCGACGAAGGCCCGGTACGCGGACGCCAACTCGGTCCCGGCGGCGGCCAGGTGCGCGGCCGCCTCCGGATGTCTGCGCGCCACCTGCTCGCGCACCGCCCCGGCCTGCTCCACCAGCGTCTCGGCCAGCCGTCGCGCCTCCTCCGCCAACCGCGCGGCCGGCGCCCCGTCCCCACGATCGGCCCCGGTCACCGCATCGGCCAACCGCCGAGCCTCCTCCCCGAGCCGCGCCCAGGGATCGACCCGCTCCCGCCCGCCGTCCCCCTCGGCCTTCGCATCCGCGGCCGGCGGCACCTCATCCGTACTGCCCGCCCACGCGTCCGCCGCGTCCTTGCCCGTCACCCGCTCATCAGGATCCACCCGACGCATTCTCCGCGCTTCGAACGCCCGACGCGAACACTCCGCCCCGATCCACGACGACAACGGGCGGTCCCGGGCCGCGGACCAGGCTCCGACCGGCACGGCCGGATCGACCCGGCGCGACCGCGTTCGGCGCCGAACTCCGGCGGGCCGCCGGCGCTACCGCGGCGTGCGCATCCAGACGGACGGGTCCGGGACGAAGCGGACGCGCAGGACGCCGTCGCGCAGGCCCGCGCCCTCGATGAGGCAGCGGCGCAGGGCCGAGGGCAGGCGGATCAGCCGGCGGTGCGGGCCGATCGTGATCACCAGTTCGTCGCCGCGGCGCAGCAGGTCCAGGTCGTCGCGATCGGTACCCGGCAGCGGCAGCAGCAACAGCAGCCGCTCGCCGTCGCGTTCGATCGTGTGCCCGTCGTCGTCGGCCGCGCCGCCCGGGCCCACCGGGCCGAAGTGCGCCGCCACGTCGGCGAGTTCGCTCGCACCCAGCGGCTCGGCGGCCAGCGTGGGAACCTGCGCCAACGGCACGCGCGGGAACAGCGCGCACAGCGCGTCCACGGTCTCGCGCGCCACTTCGGCCCGCGCCCGCACCGCCGGATCGGGCGAGTCGGCCGCGCCGACCCCGTTCACGATCACGTCCTCGATGCGATGCCCGTACAGCGCCAGCGCCGAGGCGGCCCGCCGCGCCGCCGCCAACGCGACCGTCCCGGGCCGCACCACCAGCCGCACGGTCGTGGTCGGCGCCGCCACCAGCGCGCGCAGCACCTCCAGCTCGGCGGCCACCCTCCGGGCCGTGTCGTACACCCAGTCGTCGGGCATCGGCACCCCGGCGACCGCCGCGAGCACCGGCCGCAACGCGCGCGCCGCCTGCCGCTCCACCGGCAGCAGCCGGTCCACGTAGCGGGCCAGACCCTCCGGCACGGCAAGCGCCGGCACCGCCCGCTCGGCGGCGGGCAGGTCCACCACGATCAACTCGTAGCGCCGCGCGTCCACCGCCCGCGCCAGCACGCGCAGCGCCAGCACGTCCCCCGCGCCCGGCGGCACGGTGATCTCCTCGGGGTCCAGCGGCTCCACCCCGACCACCCCGAGAGCCGCGCCCAGCTGTCCCTGCACCAGCAGGAACTCGCGCTCGAACTCGGCCCGGACCGCGACCCGCTGCACGGTCAGCCCGGGCAGCACGTCGAAGGGATCGGCGCCGACCGGCACGTCGAGCACCGTGTCCACGTCGCGCGTGCCGTCGGCGGCGAGGAGCAGCGTGCGCCGCCCGGCCCGCGCCGCGGCCACCGCCGTCGCCGCCGCGACGGTCGTGCGCCCGGCACCCGGGAGACCGGTGACCAGCAGGACCCGCGTCACCGCCGGATCAGCTCTCGACGCGCTTCTTGAGCCCGGTCAGGGCCCGATCGATGATGACCTTCTCCGCCTTGCGCTTGAGCATGCCCAGCATCGGGATCTTGACGTCGACGGTGAGTTCGTAGGTGACCTCGGTGCCGCCGGCGATCGGGCTCAGCGCGTAGCGACCGTCGAGCGCCTTGAGCATCTGGCTGGTCACCAGGGTCCACCGCACCTCGCGGTCGTCCTCCCAGGTGTAGCCGAGCACGTGCTCGTCGCTGATCACGCCCGCGTCGAGCTTGAACCGCACCCGCACCGCGCGCCCGACCGACTCGTCGATCTCCAGGACCTCGGTCTCCTTGACCTCGCCGGTCCACTCGGGATAGCCCTCGAACCCCGCGATGACGGCCATGACCTCGGCCGGCGTGGCGTCGATCGTGATGGTCGAGCTGGTCCGTTCAGCCATCGTGAGGAGTCCTCCGGAAGCTCGCGTAGCCGTTGTTGGCCGTCTCGACAACCGCTGGGACGGTCGAGTACAGCCGATCCGCTCGAAGGTTATCGTGCCCGACCTGCGAGGACGCGGCACCGGCTCACCAGGTGAGGACGTACGGTTTCCCGGTGGCCTGGAAATGCCCCACGTTGACACATTCGGTGCGCCCGATCCGCATGCGCGCGCGCAGCGGCTGATGCACGTGTCCGAACAGCACCAGGTCGGGTTCGGTCTCGTGGATCGCCCGCAACACCGCCTCGCTGCCGCGCTCGAACCGGCGGGCGACCACGTCGTAGGTCAGGTCCGGCACGGCGGGCGGGATGTGGCAGCACAACACGTCGACCCGACCGACCGCGGCGACCTTGGCCGCGTACTTTTCGTCGGAGATCTCGTACGGCGTGTGCATGGGGGTGCGCAACCCGCCGCCGACGAAGCCGAAGGTGCGACCGCCGATCTCCACGACCTGGCCGTCGAGCACGGTCACCCCCTCGCGCGCGTAGTCGGGCCACAGTTCGGGCACGTCGACGTTGCCGTAGGTGACGTAGGCGGGGGTGGGGAAGGCCGCGAACAGCGCGGCGTACTGGCGGCGCACCGCCGCCTCGATCGCCTGTCGGGCGCCGCCCGGCACACCCGCCCACAACGAGCCGGAGAAGGCCCGGGCCTCGGCGAAGCGGCGGGCGTTGCGCAGGGCGAGCAGTTCGCGGGTGTTCTCCACGCCGAACAGGTCGGTGAAGATGCCCCGGTCCAGGTCGTGATAGTCGAGGAAGAGCACCAGATCGCCCAGACACACCAGGGCGTCGGCGCCGTCGCCCGCGCGGGCGAGCGCCTCGGCGGCACCGTGGACGTCGCTCACCACGTGGACCCGCATGTCGGTCACTGTACTGACGGCTCCGAAGCGAAACCGACGACACCGGGGGGTTGCCTCCGTCACACCCGCCTCGCACGCCGAATCGATACTCTCGACATGCCCGGTCGAATCGGGACGGATGCTCGTCGGCCCCGCCACGAATTCCGAGTCGATACGGATGTGGGCTTGTCCGTAGCGTGAGACCGGGCACAGGATCCTCACGACCCCTGTCCCCCAGACCTACTTGCCAGTAACGTCTGCCCCCGTCACCGAGTCGGCAAGATGGACAGCCACCGAGACGGCCGGCAACACCGACACCGGCACCGGCAGCGCCGACCTCCGGCGCCGAGACCGCAACGAGGAGCATCAGTGCGCGAGTGCAGCGTCCCGGCCCTGGCCGAGGTTCCCGCCGAGGGCAACCTGACCGACCTCATCAAGCGCAACGCCGCAGAGGCACCGGATGCCGCGGCGCTGGCCCGCAAGGTGGGCGGACGCTGGACGGACGTGACCTCGACCCGGTTCCTGGCCGAGGTGTACGAGGTGGCCAAGGGCCTGATCGCGGCGGGCATCGAACCCGGCGACCGGATCGGCCTGATGTCGCGCACCCGCTACGAGTGGACGCTGCTCGACTTCGCCATCTGGTGCGCCGGCGCGATCTCGGTACCGGTGTACGAGACCTCCTCGGCCGAGCAGATCGAGTGGATCCTGTCCGACTCGGGGGCGCGGGCGGTGGTCGTGGAGAACGCGGCGCACCTGGGCGCGGTCGACCGGGCGCGCGAGCGGCTGCCGGAGCTGGCCCACGTGTGGCGGATCGACGAGGGCGACGGCGAGGCCGCGGTGCCCGCGCTCACCGCCGCCGGGCGCGAGGTGGCCGACGCGGTGGTCGACGAGCGGTGCGCGGGCCTGCGCGCCGACTCGGTCGCCACCGTCATCTACACCTCCGGCACCACCGGGCGGCCCAAGGGCTGCGTCCTGACGCACGGCAACTTCCAGGCCGAGCTGGGCAACGTGGTCGCGCTGCTGAACCGGCTGTTCGTCCCGGAGAAGTCGAGCTGCCTGCTGTTCCTGCCGCTCGCCCACGTGCTGGGCCGGATCCTGGAGATCGGCTGCATCATGGCCCGGGTCCGGATCGGGCACTGTCCGGACGTCAAGCAGCTCACCGGCGAACTCCAGACCTTCCAACCGACCTTCGTGCTCGCCGTGCCGCGCGTGTTCGAGAAGGTCTACAACGCGGCCTCGGCCAAGGCTCAGGCCGACGGCAAGGGCAAGATCTTCGAGATGGCCGCCGAGACGGCGATCGCGTACAGCGAGGGCATGGACAGCGCGAGCATCAGTCTGGGCCTGCGGATCAAGCACAAGGTGTTCGACAAGCTGGTCTACGGCAAGCTGCGCGCCGCGCTCGGCGGCCGGGCAACGCACGCCATCTCCGGCGGCGCGCCGCTGGGCACCCGGCTCGGCCACTTCTTCCGCGGCATCGGCTTCACCGTCCTGGAGGGCTACGGCCTGACCGAGACCTGCGCCGCGCACACGGTCAACCCCGCCGACGGCATCCGGATCGGCACGGTCGGTCGGCCGGTGCCGGGCTCGGCCGTCCGGATCGCCGAGGACGGCGAGATCCTGGCCAAGGGTCCGAACGTGTTCACCGGCTACTGGAAGAACGACGCGGCCACCGCCGAGGCGTTCGAGGACGACGGCTGGTTCCGCACCGGCGACATCGGCGTCCTGGACGACGAGGGCTTTTTGACCGTGACCGGGCGCAAGAAGGAGATCCTGGTCACCGCGGGCGGCAAGAACATCGCGCCGGCCCTGATCGAGGACCGGATCCGGGCCCACCCGCTGATCAGCGAGTGCATGGTGGTCGGCGACCGCCGCCCGTTCGTCGGCGCGCTGATCACCATCGACCCGGAGGCCTTCCCGACCTGGAAGGAGCAGAACGGCAAGCCCGCCGACGCGACGGTCGCCGATCTCGCCGACGACCCGGACCTGCTGGCCGCCGTGCAGGACGCGGTCGACGAGGGCAACAAGGCCGTCTCGCGTGCCGAGGGGGTGCGCAGGTTCCGCGTGCTGACCATCAACTTCACCGAGGAGAGCGGCCATGTGACGCCGTCCCTCAAGCTCAAGCGCAATCTGGTGCTCAAGGACTTCGAGCAGGACATCGAGAAGATCTACGAGGGCTGAGCACCCGCCGGCGGGCGGGATCGGGCACACCCGAGCGAGGGCGGGCGGTTCCGGGGTCCCGGCCGCCCGCCCTCGGCGCGTCCGCCCTCAGCCCGCCTTCGGGTCGAGCAGTCCCCGGAGTCGTTCCGAGAGCAGGTCCCACCGCCAGGCCCGCTCCACCCAGCCGCGGCCCGCCGCGCCCATCCGCGCGGCCCGCTCCGGGTCGGCCAGCAGGCCCGCGACCCGATCGGCGACGGCGGCCGGCGAGCGGCCGTCGACCACATGGCCCGTCTCCCCCTCCAGCACCGCGTCGGGCGCGCCGCCCGAATCGCCCGCCACCACCGGCCGGCCCACCGCCGACGCCTCCAGGTAGACGATCCCCAGGCCCTCCACGTCCAGGCCCCGACGCCGGGTGCGACACGGCATCGCGAACACGTCGCCCGCCTCGTGGTGCGCGGGCAACTCGGCCCACGGCACCGCGCCGGTGAACACCACCGAGTCGCGCACGCCGACCTGGTCGACCATCGTCTCCAGGCGGTCCCGGTACGGCCCGGCGCCGACGATCAGCAGCGCCGCGTCCGGCACCCGGCGGCGAATCCTCGGCAACGCGTGCACGAGGACGTCCTGGCCCTTGCGCGGCACGAGCCGCGACACGCAGACCACGACCGGCCGATCGCTCAGGCCGTGTCGGGCCCGCACCTCGGCGCCGCCGACGTCCGGGCGGAACACGTTCTCGTCCACGCCGGGCGGCAGTTGCACCATGCGCGCGGCGGCGGCCGGGGTGAGCGCCGGTGCGATCTTGCCCCGGGTGTACTCGCCCAGGTAGGTGACCGTGTCCACCCCCTCGCCGATCCGCCGCAACAGCCGCCTGGCGCCCGGCAGTACGGCCCAGCCCGCCTCGTGCCCGTGCGTGGTGGCCACAAGCCGCTCCACGCCGACCGCCCGCAGGCTCGGCGCCATCAGGCCCAGCGGCGCCGCCGCGCCGAACCAGACGGTGTCGCACCCCTCGGCCCGGGCGATCTCCCGGGCCCGGCGCACCGCGCCCGGCGTGGGCACCAGCATCGACGTACGATCCCGCACCACCGGGAAGGGCTGCGCCGCGTCGAACGCGACTGTCTCGGCCCGGTCCCGCCACGAGGACGTGTAGACCACGACGCCGTCCGCGGGCAGACGCAGCGCCATGGAGTGCACGAAGGACTGGATGCCGCCGGGGCGGGGCGGGAAGTCGTTGGTGACGATCAAGGTCTTCATCACGAACGAGGATCCCAGACCCGACGCGCCGTCCCGCGGAAGGATCCGGTCGAGGCGGGCGCTCTCTGTACGATCCCTCGGTGAGCCTTCCCTCGTGGCACCACGCCCGGAACCCGTTCCGGACGCCGTCGGGCGCGCTCTGGGCCGTCGTGCTCGTCTGGGCCGCGACCCGGGCGGTGTTGCTGCTGACGGCGATGGAAGTGGTGCCCAATCCCTGGCCGTTCGTCACCGGTGACGCACGGGCGATCTACCGCGAGTGGTTCCACGTGTTGCGCTCGGGGACCTTTCCGGTGGACGACGTGCGCTGGCAGTACCCGCCGGGCGCGGCCGGGGTGTTGCTGCTGCCCGGGCTGCTGCCGTTCGACTACGCGACGTCGGTGTACGTGCTGATGCTCGTCGCCGACGCGGCGGTGGTGTGGTTGCTGGCCCGGGGCATCCCGCGCGGGGTCCCGCCGTACGGCGCGGCGTTGTGGGTGGTGGCGGTGCCGCTGCTGGGGCCGATGATCCTGGCCCGGTACGACCTCGCGGTGACCGCGCCGACGGTGGCGGCGCTGATCCTGATCACGGGTCGGCGCGCCGACCGGCACCGGTTCGCGGGGCTGCTGGCGGGCTTCGCGACGGCGATAAAGCTGTGGCCGGCGCTGATCTTCGTGGGGCTGCGCGGGCGGCGCGGGCCGGCCCGGGTGTACGCGTGGACCCTGCTCGGCGCCGCGGTGGTGGTGCTCGGCTTCGCCGCCGCGCTGCCGGGGGCCTTCGCGTTCCTGGGCTACCAGCGCGAACGCGGCATCGAGGTGGAGTCGGTGTTCGCCGTGCCGTTCCACCTCGCCTCGTGGTGCGGGTGGAGCGGGCAGGTCCGGGAGAGCTACGGATCGCTCGAATTCCACGGCCCCTACATCACCGCGGTCGGCCGACTCAGCCTCCTGGCGAGCGTGCTCGGCTTCGGCTGGCTGCTGCTGTGGCGGGTGCGGGCCCGCCGGTTCACCGCGACCACGGCGCCCGACGCGGCGCTGTGCGCGATGTTGATCTTCGTGACGACGAGCCGGGTGATCAGCCCGCAATATCTGGTGTGGCTGATCGGCCTGGCGGCGGTGTGTCTGTTGCGGCCGGACACCACCCAGCGCCCGCCGGCCCTACTGCTGCTGTGCGCGACGCCGCTGACCACCCTGGAATTCCCGATCTGGTTCGGCGAACTCCTCCGCGGCGAGCCGCACGCGGTCCTGGCCCTGACCGCCCGCAACACCCTGCTGGTGACGGCGACGGTGTGGTCCGCCCGACGACTGTGGCAGGCGAGCCGCGCCATCGACGAGCCGACCACGGCGGCCCCGACGAAGCGGCCTCCGACCCCGCCGGACCCGCACCGCCCGGTGGCGAAGTCCACCGTGTAGGCACGCCACGCCCCTTCGACACCATCACAAGCCCCCAACGCACCGGCTACACGCCTGTGCACGACGCACCGACCACAGCACACTGGAACACGACGACCGAAACGACTCTCGACGGAGGTGTGTGCCATGCCGGCGACATTCAAGACGCACATCGGTGGTGCCGTCGTGGAACTGCCCGCGACTGTGCGGACCATCCGGGAATCGTTGCCCGAGGAGTGGCACAAGGAGTTCAACGAGGCGGTGGAGGACTGCCCGGCGAACGAACTGTTCGCGCTCCTGGCCAAGTGGGCGCTCAAGCCGACCACGGCCGAGGAGGAGGACCGCGCCGTCTTCGAGATGCTGGAGCGCCGCGAACGCGAATTCGTCGAGCAAAAGCGCCGGGAAGCCGAAGCGGGTGAATCGGGATGAGTTTTCGCGTCGAGTACACCCCGGACTGCGACAAGGTCCGTGGACAACTCACTCCCGCACAGCGCGGCGACCTCGACGCGGGGATGGCGGCGATCGCCCGCGACCCGTATGGATGCGGGTCGAGCGCGACCTACTCCAGGGACCGGCGCGAGGCGACGCTCGGCCGCAGCATCTTCGTCGTCTACCAGGTATCTGCGGGACAGTTGCTCGTGACCGTCGTTCGCATACAACCCGGCCCCTGAGCGGCCGCGCCGCTACCCCTTGCCGTGCAGGCGTTCCCAGTCTCTTGCCGAGGCGATGCGTTCGGGGGCGGACGGGTGGGAGGCGAAGAGGAATTGCAGGATCGGATTCGGGGTCACGTTGGAGCGGTTGGTCACCGCCAGGTTGTGCTGCATGCGGATGAACGCCTCCGGGTCGCGGGTCAGATCGAGGGCGTGCACGTCCGCCCGAGCCTCCAGACGGCGGCTGATCAGCATCTCGCCGGGGCCCGCCAGCGTGCCGATCACCGCGACCGCCGCGAGCAGCAGGGCAAGCGAGCGCGGGTCGCCCGCGGCGTCCGCGCCGGCCCGACGCAGCAGCGGTGACCAAGACATCAGCAGGCCGAGCCCACAGACGCCGGCGGCCATCGCGGCGGCGCCGATCAGCGTGCCGTGCAGCACGTCGTCGCGCTTGGCGTGGCCCAGTTCGTGTGCCGCGATCAACTCCACCTCGCGCGGATCCGCGTCGCGCACGGTGGTGTCGTAGACCACGATCCGCCGGGTCGAGCCGAACCCGGACACGTACGCGTTGAGCGCGGTGGTCCGCCGCGACGCGTCCGCGACCAGCACGTCCTGTACCGGCACCCCGTCCCGCTCGGCCAGTTGCAACAGCGAGGTGCGCAGCGGCCCGTCGGGCATCGAGTGGAACTTGTTGAAGGCCGGTTCGACCAGCAGCGGGTACAGGAACGAGACCGCCACCACGAGCAGCGCGCCCCCGCCGGCCGCGATCGGCCAGCCGGCCCGGGGCAGCGCCCGGATCAGCGCGTACAGGGCGAGCGCCACCACCAGCAGCAGCCCCGTGGACATCGCGAAGCCCTTGCCGAGATCGGCCCACCAACTCCCCCAGCTCTGCACGGACAGCCCATAGCGCCGCCGGACCACCTCCAGGCGGGCCGCGAACGGCAACGTGGCCAGCCGGCCGATCAGCGCGAGCACCAGCCCGCCGAGCAGGATCCGCCAGGCCCAGCCGCCGCCCAGGGGACGGGCGACCGCCTCGATGATCCGCGCCCCCGCCGGGGTGAGCCCGAGCACGAGGGACACCACCAGGGACAGCGCCATGGACAGGTAGGCGGGCGGGCGCGCGGCCCGCGCCAGCGCCTGCCCGCGAGCGATCTCGGCGGCGGTGAAGTCCCGCGCCGCATCCGGGTGGGTGAACCCGCCCGGCGGCTCCGGCAGCGGGCGCCACGGCGTGGTCACCGCGACCGCCACGAGCAGCACCACACCCGTGCAGATCAGGCAGATCAGCAACAACCTCTGGACCGACATGCCCGCCGTGCCCCCGTCATTCGGCCTGCGTCCGCAGGTAGTCGAGCCAGGTCTTGGTGAACGCGTCGGGACCGGTGCCCAGGACGGACACCATCGCCGACGACAGGGCCGACGCCGCGTCGGGCGCGCCGACCCCGGGCGGCCGTTCGGCGCCGACCGTACGGTACAGCTCGACCAGCTTGGCCCGGCCCCACCGCTCCGCGATCAGTTTGCAGGCCAGCCACCCCATCTCGTACGCCTGGGGCAGGTCCTCCTGCGTGGTCTCGAAGGTCGCGTCGGCGGGCAGCTGTACGGGCACCTTGCCCGCTTTGACGTCGCGGCGCAGTTCGGGCGCGGCGGTGCGCATCGTCTGCGCCGACTCCAGGTAGCCGACGTAGTCCGCGAACCCCTCGGACAGCCAGGTCGGCGTCCACGCCCGGGTGAACGCGCGGCTCGCGACGTGGGTGATCTCGTGCGTCATCACCACCCGGCGCTCCAGGTCGCCCAGTTCGCGGAACGCGTCCGGGTTGACGATCACCCGGTCGGCGGCGGCCGCGTCGGCCGCCGCGCCGCGCTCGCCGGTGGTGACCGCGGCGATCTTGGCGTACTTGCTCGGTTCGGCGCCGAGCAGCCGGGCCATCTCCGCCTGGGTGCCGGGCACCACCACCACCGCCCGCCCGGGCCAGGACTCGCCCCACACCGCGCTCACCTGCGGCACGGCCTTGTCGGTGGTGTCCGCGAACTCGCGCAGCGCGGCGCGGGTGCCGATGCCGAGCACGATGCTGTGCGTGCCCTGGACCACGGTGACCGGGCCCAGGTCCCACACCTGGGCGGGGGTGCGCATCCCGGTCGCGGCGCCGTCGCCGTCGGCGGCGAGGTACCAGGTGCCGCCGCGCAGTACGAAGGTCAGGAATTGCGGCACCCGCACCGGCGCCACGTCGTGTCCGGTGATCCGGTAGAGCAGGTCCACCTGGGCGGTGAACACGGGCGCGCCGAGCGCGCTCTTGCGTGCGGCGGAGAGGTCGAACGCGTCGGGCGTGACGATCTCGTACTCCCACGCGGCGAACGGCACCTCGGCGATGTTGTCGAAGACGCCGATCTGGTTCTGCCGAAACGTCGGGTTCTGCGGGTCGAGGGTGGACGAGAGCGCCTCGCGGTCCCGGGTGCGGAACGCGTTCGCGCGCCGTTCCAGGAGGGCGCCGATCGCTGTCCGGCGGGCGTTCGCGTGCTGCTCGCCGTCGCCGCTCGCTCCGGGGCCGGCGGAGCGGCCGGCGCGGACGCCGGGTGGGGTGTGGGTCACCGTGTCGGCGACGAATCGGGTCACCCCGAGGACGGCCCCGAGTTGGGCGAGGGCGCACACCACGACCAGGACGGGCAGCAGGCTGCGGATCCGGCGCGCGGCCCGATTCGGGTCATCCACCGGTCGATCGTAACGTGGGCCCGCGCGCTCCCCGCCCGGAACGGGGACCGGGGCTGCGGCGAACGGGTACCGCCGACCCGCCCCGGAGCGGTCCCGCCGCCCGGCTCACCCCCGGCGGTCGGCCGGGCGCCGCATGCCCGGCGGCTCGCCGCTCTCCCGCGCCGCTCCGCTCGGCGCCGCGAACATCCCCTCCGCCGCGAACAGGCGCAGTGCGCTCAGCGTCTCCTCGTCCAACTCGATGTAGTCGGGCCGGCCGGCGGGGTCGGGGGGCGACCCTGGGTCGGGGGGATCGCCGAAGTCGCCGGAAGCACCGGGATCACCGAAGTCGAAGTCGCCGAACTCGCCGAAAGAAGCGGTATTCGATAATTCGGGCGATATGTCGATGCCGATGGTTCGGGCGCCGACCAGGGCCGGCCCGATCGAAGCCGGGATCGCGCAGCCGGCGGCGGCGGCGCGTCCTCGGCCGCGGTGTGTACGACAGGCGATGCGCATGTGACTCCTCTCCCTCGTCGACCTTCCCTGTCAACGGTAGGGAGCACTACCGACACACGGTGCGGTCAACCGCGGGTGAGCCTGCGCAGCAACATCGTCGAGGGCACCGGGCGGGCACCCGCCTTGCGCACGCCCTCGGCCACCTCACGGTCGGTGGAGACCACCACGACCGGTCGGCCCGGCGGCTCGGCCCGGACCAGCCGGCGGATCAGCTCGTCGGCCGTCTCCCCCGGCTTGCTGAACATCACCCGCACACCGCGCGCGGGAGCGAGCAGTACCGGCGCGTCCAGTTGCGCGCCGTCGAATACGCAGGTCACCTCACAGCCGGTCTGCGCGGCGAGCCCGGTCAGCCCGCCGACCAGCCGATCGCGCTGCTTGTTCAGCGCGAGCGTGGGATAGCCGGTCTTGGTCACGTTGTAGCCGTCGATCACCAGGTGCGCCTGGGGCAACGCGAGCAACTGATCCAGCAGGGCCGGGTCGTCACCCTCCAGCGCGCGCTGCGCGATGTCCTTTATCCCGGACGCGCCCGGCACCACCGCGTCCACCATGTCGGCCGGCCTGATCCCGACCGGGGGCAGCGCCAGCTCGCGACGCAGGCCCTGGGCCGCCTCCAGGACGGTGTCCAGGAGCAGCCGGACCCGGGTGTCCTCCATGCTGCGTCCCTCGCGGGCCGCCCGGCGGCTGGCCTCCAGGGCCGATTCGACCTCGGCGACCCGGCCGCGCAGCCGGCGCGCCTCCTTCTCCGCGGCGGCGATCGCGGCCTGCGCCTCGACCCGCACCGCGTCCAGCTCGGAGCGGGCCCGGCGGGCCTCCTTCTCCTCGTGCTTGGCGCTGCCCTGCAGGCCGCGCACCTGGCGGCGCAGGTGGTCGGCCTCCTTGCGGGCCGTCTCCAACTCGGCGCGCAGCCGTTCGTGCTCGGTCTTCGAGGCCGCGCGCAGTACGCCGACCTCGTGCTCCAGGCGGGACAACGTCTCGGCGGCCTCGGCCTCGGCACGGTCGGCGGCGGCCTCCTTGGCCGCGTCGCCGGCGGTCTCGATCAGCCGGACCCAGCCGCGCGGACGCAGCAGGTAGGCGGCGGCGGCCACGTCGAGCGGGTCGGCCGCGGCGGGCACCTTGCCCGCTTCGAGCGCCTCGGAGATCTCCGGCAGGCCCTTGCGGAAGCGCTCCGCTATGCGCTGGCGGAACACCGGATCGTTCTCGAGGGCGGCGGCCAGCGGCGTCGCGGCGAACTTGGCCCGGCGCTGGTGGGTGAACCGGGCGAACCGGCGCAGCGGTCCCGGGACCTCGTCGGCGGTCATCGTGCCGAGCGCGTCGGCGGCCACCGAGATCACCCGAACCCGAACCGCCTCCGGCAACGGCCCGGTCAACACCTCGGGCTCGACGACCGGCGCCTCGGACGTAGGGCGCTCCGCCTCGGGGCCGACGGCCGCCTCGACGCTCGCGGCCGCCTCGACGGCCCCGGCGGGAACGTCACCGGCGGGATGTGTACCGGCCGGCGGCTCGGCGGCCCCGTGCGCCTCCGAGGCGACGGCGTGATGCACGGCCCCCTCGGACTCCGCGGACCGTGGCGAACCCGTCGCGGACTCGACGAGCCCGTTGGCCCCGGCCTGCCGACCCGGTTCGACGGGCTGCGCATCGGTCACCGCATCGGTCGCCGCCGCGGTCCCGGACTGCGCGTCGAGGTCGGGCTCGGCGGCCGGCACCGCCTCGGCGGCGTCGGCGGCGTGCGCAGGCGTGACCTCGTCCGCGCGGGTATCCGGTCCGCTCACTGCTCCTCCGGTCCTTCCCGTTCCCTCGAGGCCCCTCCCCGCGTCACCGTTGCCGGGACGCCGACGCCTTGATCATGGCGTGTTCCGCACCGCCGACGGTCGCGCCGGGCCGCCCCGATGCCGAAACGATGCACAGTCCCATTGTCCCCGGCCGGTCTCGGCGCTCAGGTCGCGTCGGGGCGCGCCACCAGTTCGACGGAATCGGTCGCGTTGCACCAGCGGCAGCGCACCGACTCGATCTCGTCCGAGACGATCTCGCGCTCCTCGACCCGGGGGCGCCCGCCAGGTCGAGGTGGGTGAACTCCACGGCCTTGGTGGTCCGCGTCACGTCGAACCGGGTCAGGTTGCCGCACAGCGTGCAACGCCACCGGGTGTCCTCGGTGGGGGCCTGGATCGACATGCGTGTTCCTTTCCTGGTTCGGTCCGCGAAGCCTTACCCGTTCACCGTCGGCCGCGTACACCCCATGATGCCGGGCTGCGAGAGGTACCTGGGCGCGGCCGTGTCGGGCCGGAAACGTACCGTCCGGTACATGAGCAGCACCGCGCACCGGGATTGCCGGTCACGAGGTTCGGCGGGACAGGGCTTGCCGGCGGCCGACCCGCCGCGGCGTTCCCGCCCGCCGGACAGTATCGCCCCGGGCCACGAGTTGCGAACCATGCCCGGATCCCGAGCGATTCGTGACGAGGTGGAGCGACAGGTGTTCACGGTCGTCGATCTGGAGACCACGGGCCTGGATCCGCGGGAGGCCCGAATCACCGAGATCGCCGCCGTCCGGGTGCGTGGGGCGGACCGCCTGGGCGAGTTCGCGACCCTGGTCGCGCCCGGGGTGCCGATCCCGGAATTCATCACCGACCTGACCGGGATATCCGACGACCTGGTGGCCGACGCGCCGCCGCTGCGCCTGGTGCTGCCGGCGTTCACCCACTTCGCCGAGGACGCCATCCTGGTCGCCCACAACGCCCCCTTCGACGTGGGCTTTCTGCGTACCGCGAGCATCGCGTGCGACCACGCCTGGCCCGACTTCCGGGTCGTCGACACCCTCGCCCTGGCCCGCGCGCTGCTGCCCGCCGGGACACTGCCGAACCTGCGGTTGGGCACCCTCGCACGCTACTTCGAGGCGCCCACCGACCCGACCCACCGAGCGTTGGCCGACGCACGCGCGACGGCACACGTGTTGGGCGCGTTCATCGACCGGATGCACGCGAGCGGCCGCCACGAACTGGCCGACCTCCTGGCCCTGGGCCGCCCCCGGCACCGGGCGTCCGCGAGCGCCAAACCACTCCGATCGGGTGACCCGTGACCCGGATTCGAGTACACATGGTCGCGCCGGCGACCCCGCACCGACGGGCGCGCCGACTAAGCTCGGGCACCTTGTCGTCGACAGCCGGAGGACTACCCCGTGATCACCGCGATCGTGCAGGTCAAGACGCGTGTGGACCAGACCCCGGAAATCGCGGAGGCGATCGCCGCGATCGAGGGTGTGAGCGAGGTCTACTCGGTGACCGGTGAGTTCGACCTGATCGCCATGGTGCGCGTACGCGCCCACGACGACCTGGCCGACGTCATCCCCGGCCGCCTCAACAAGGTCCCGGGAGTAGAGGCCACCACCACCCACATCGCCTTCCGCACCTACTCCCAACACGACCTCGAAGCAGCCTTCGCCATCGGCCTCGAATAACCCGAAGCCGGACGAGCCCGAGGCCCGTCCGGCAACCACTCCGGCCTGTACGGACGATCCCCTCAGTCTGTCCGGCGCTTGAGGACGACTGGGCTGGGCCGCAGTCGACGGGAGCGGAGGGCGGGGCGGGGGTCGTGACGGGAGCGGAGGGCGGGGCCCGAGACGCGACGCGAGCCGAGGGTGGGGCCGGGGTCGTGTTGGCGGCGGCGGCTTTTTATTGGGCGCTTCGCGCCGGCTCGCGAGGCACCGCTTTTCTGCTCCCCCGCTTCGCTCCTCCGCAGAAAAGCGGCACCCCGCTCGCGGCTGTGCGCCCCTCCGCTTCGCTCCGGGTCGCCCAGCCCAAAAGACAAGCGGCGGCTCCGCCGCTCTCCGCGCTGCGCGCGTCGATCGCGTGGGCGGCCCGGTTCGCGGGCGCTGACGCGCCTGGGAACAACGAAGCCGGACGGCCCGTGGCCAAATCAGGCCGCACCGCAGTCAACCCCGCTCACCCAACCGCCCCAGCCCGTCCGGCGCTTGAGGACAACCCACCCGGGCCACATCACCCACACCGCAACCGACCCCGCCCGGCCAACCATCCCAGCCCGTCCGGCGCTTGAGGACAACCCACCCGGGCCACATCACCCACACCGCAACCGACCCCGCCCGGCCAACCATCCCAGCCCGTCCGGCGCTTGAGGACAACCCACCCGGGCCACATCACCCACACCGCAACCGACCCCGCCCGGCCAACCGCCCCAGCCCGTCCGGCGTTTGAGGACGGCTCGAACGGGCCTTACGGCGACGGGTGCCTCGAGGCTCACCTGTTCCGCCACCCGTCGAGCCGGCGGCAAAGCCCTATGCCGCGGGCAACGAGCGCTCGCCGCGCGGGTCCGCGTCCGGGACACACCGCCCGCCATCCACCGTGTAGTTCCAGACGGCTCCGCGCTCCACCAACTCCCGCACTGCCGCCGCGAAGCGGTCCAGGTGTTCGACGGGCGTTCCCAGACCGAAGCTGACCCGGATCGCGTTGAGGTTCTGCTGCCCCTCCGGCGCATCCGGCGACCCGCACTCGGTCGGCTGATCGGCCCGCCCGCCCAACAGGTGCCGCACCAGCGGGTGCGCGCAGAACAGCCCGTCCCGCACGCCGATCCCGTACTCCGCCGACAACACCGCCGCGAACCGCGAGCTGTTCCACCCCTCGACCACGAACGAGAGCACGCCCACCCGGGCCGACTCGGGCCCGAACAGCTCCAGCGTCCGCACCTGGGGAATCTCCGCCAACCGCGCCCGCAACCGCGCCAACAACGCCTCTTCGCGCGCGACCAGCGCCGCCGGCCCCGCCTCGGTGATCGCCCGGCACGCGGACGCCAACGCGTAGGCGCCGATCACGTTCGGCGACCCCGCCTCGTGCCGGGCCGCGCCGCTCTGCCACTCGACGTGGTCGCGCGAGACCGCCTTGCTCGCCCCGCCGCCCGCCAGGTACGGCTCCGCCGCGTCCAGCCAGTCCCCGCGCCCGGCCAACACCCCCGAGCCGAACGGCGCGTACAGCTTGTGCGCCGACAGCGCGATCCAGTCCACGTCCAGGTCCGCGACCGACACCGGGTGGTGCGGCGCCAGTTGCGCCGCGTCCAGCACGATCCGCGCCCCGAACCGGTGCGCCACCTCGGCCAGTTCCGCCACCGGGAACAGCTCGCCGGTCACGTTCGAGGCACCGGTCACACACACCAAACGAGGCCCGTCGCCGGAGCCTTCGAGCGCGGCCTCCAGCGCCGCGACCGCCTGCGCCGGCGAGGACGGCGCCGCCAACTGGGTCACCCCGGCATGCCGACGCCACGGCAGCAGCGCCGCGTGGTGCTCGGTCTCGAACACGAACACCCGGGTGCCGCGCGGCAGTACGGAGGCGAGCAGGTTCAGCGAGTCGGTGGTGCCCCGGGTGAACAGCAGCGTGTCGTCGCCCCGCAGCCCGAGGAACTCCGCGACCGTGGCCCGGCTCTGCTCGTACAGATCGGTGGACAACTGCGACAGGTAGCCGGCGCCGCGATGCACGCTGCCGTAGTACGGCAGATAGCCGGCCACGTCGTCCCACACCCGCTGCAGACACGGCGCGCTGGCCCCGTAGTCGAGCGCCGCGTACTCCACCTCGCCCCCGGTGACCAGCGGAACGAGCACATCCCGCCCGACCACGGGCAGCGGGGCGGCGATGGCGACATCGGCGTCGAAGGCGACGGAAGCAGCGGAAGTGGTACCGGCGGTCATGGGAAATCTCCTCGGCAGACGGAGACCGGCTCGCGCAATGCCATGTCGAGAAGTCGACATCTGAGCAGCGCGGAGTGATCCCCGGATGAGATGTGGTCTCGGAAAAGCGACGCGCGACGAATCAGCGCGTACGGAATGGGCCGATCAGCCCGTTTCGAGAAAGAGATTTCACGCCATCACATGCTCCCCAGGTACAGGACCCGGTTCGCATAGGGCAATTGCCTGCCGCCACACCAGGGGTCCGCGCTTGCCGGGACGCCTGACGACGCCCGACCGTGTCATCACCCGGGGCACCCCACCGCGGAGCGAGGGTTGCCGGACAGCAAGCCGGGGCTTTCCACTGTCACTCGTGACCTGCGCAGAATTATTACCGCAGGAATCGCCGCGCGCAACGACCACCCCACCGGTTCCACATGCTGGACACCGCCCGGACGCCCGACGGAGCCCGAACACGACGACGCCGGGCAGGCCGCCCTCGGCCCACCCGGCGTACATCCGCCTCCGGCTACTCCCGCGCGAACGACCGCGTCACGCCCACCCATCGATCGAGCGCCGCCTGCGCCGCCCCCGAGTCGATCGCCTCCGCCGCTCGCTCGATCCCGGCCGCCAACTGCTGCGTCAGCGATCCGTCTCCCGGGCCGAGCGCGGCCAGCGCCGCCGCCGAGTTCAACAACACCGCGTCGCGCACCGCGCCCTTCTCCCCCGCGAGCAGCTTCCGGGCCACCTCCGCGTTGAACGTCGCGTCGCCACCGCGCAGCGTCTCGATCCCGTTCAACGCGATGCCCAGATCACGCGGATCCACCCGGTCCTCGCGCACGGCGCCGTCCCGCACGATCCACACCTGCGACGTGGTGGTCACGGTCAACTCGTCCAACCCGTCGTCACCGCGGAAGACCAGCGCGGTGGCCCCACGATCGGCCAGCACACCGGCCACGATCGGCGCCATCCGCAGATCCGCGACACCGATCGCGTGGTGCCGGACCCGTGCCGGATTGGTCAGCGGACCCAGGAAGTTGAACGTGGTCGGCACGCCCAGCTCGCGCCGCGCCTGCGCCGCGTGCCGCAGCGACGGGTGGAAACGTTGCGCGAAGCACAGCGTGATGCCCGCCTCCCGGGCCGTCCGGGCCACCTGATCCGGGGTCAGGTCCAGCACCACACCGAGCGCTTCGAGCACGTCGGCCGCGCCGCTGGCCGACGACGCCGCCCGGTTGCCGTGCTTGACCACGGTCTCGCCCGCGCCCGCGACCACGATCGCGGACATGGTCGAGATGTTCACCGTGCGGGCGAGGTCGCCGCCGGTGCCGACGATGTCCACCGTGCGGCCGGGCACCTCGATGGTCGACGCGTGTTCGTACATCGCCCGCACCAGGCCCGAGACCTCGTCCACGGTCTCGCCCTTGGCCCGCAGCGCGATCACGAACCCGGCCACCTGCACCGGCGTGGCCTCGCCGGTCATGATGTGGTCCATCGCCCACGCCGTGGCATCCGCCGGCAGGTCGTCACCCCGCATGAGCGAGGCCAGGAGGTCGCGCCAGGAACGGGCCGCCGGGTTGCCGCCGCTCTGGTACGTAGAGGCCGAGGCGCCCATGGTCCGCTCCCGCAGTGTCATCGGATGAGTCGGCGCCAGCGTACCGACCGCGGCCGCCGCTGCCCGACGGTTATCCGCGATGCGGTCAGGCCGGCTGACGTCCCGCGATCCGCCCGCGGATCAGGTCGGCCGCCGCCGAGGCGAGCGTGCGCGGGTCCAGCGGATGCGCGACCACCGCGTCGGCCCGGCACCAGGTGGCCAGCCACGCGTCCTGCGGGCGACCGACCAGGGTGAGTACGGGCGGGCAGTTGTAGATCTCGTCCTTGAGCTGCCGGCACACGCCCATGCCGCCGGCGGGGGCGGTCTCCCCGTCCAGGATCACGAGGTCCACGCCGCCCTTGTCCATCGCCTCGATCACGGCGGGCTCGGTGGCGCACTCCAGGTATTCCACGAACGGTACGTCGACGGCGGGCCTGCGCCCGAGCGCGAGGGTGACCTTCCGACGGGTGTTGCGGTCGTCGCTGTACACAAGGACGGTCATGGTCTCGCCGCGCGTCATGTCCACCTGCCTGAGTCCGGGTACGGGACGACAACTTGGATCCGCCCAGGATGTTAGCGCTTTTCCCGGCGCGAATGTGGGGCTCGTCACGCTCCGATCCCGGCCCGACCACCCGGCTCCGCCCGACTCACCCGCGCGCCAGCACCTCGTAGCCCTCGGCGTCCCCGCCCAACCGCTGCGCCAGCCCCGCCATGCGGGTGCGTTCGCGGGCCGGTTCGAGGCCGGTGAGCACCTGCTGCCGCGCGATCCGCACCCGCAGCGGCCGCTCGTCGGCCGCCACGACCGTGACCGCCCACCCGTCCGCTGCCAGGATCCGGGTCGCCTCCGCGACCGCGTCGTGATCCGGCAGGGTCACCAGGTGCCGCATCACGAACGGACCGGTCTCCACCGCCACTCCGGCCGCCCGCATCTCCGCGACCACCGCCGAGTCGGCACGCGCCGGATCGAAGCAGGAGCCGACCACGACCAGCGTGCCGTCGTCGACGAGCGCGGGCACCGGCTCGGCACGCCGCCGGCGGAGGAACCGTTCGAGGATCATGTCGCGACGCTACTCGGCCGCGCCCGCCGGCCTCGGCTCGACCCCGCGGGCCACCCGGACGGCCGAATCGCCGTCCTCCGTTCGGGCAGAGTCACCCGCAAGAGTGCTCTTCGCGACGGATTTTCCGGCGCCCTCGGCGCCCTCGGCGCCTTCGCCGCCCGCCGCCGCCTCACGCGCCAACCGCTCCTCCCGGGCCTTGCGCCCGGCCTCGATCAGTTCGAGTCGATCGAGCCGCCGGTCCTCGCGCACCGCCTCGCGTTCGGACGCCTTGGCCCACTGCACGAACAACACGAGGAAGACGAGCAGTCCGATGATGTCGCCGCTGCCCCACAGGATCCCGCCGGCGGTGCCCTGGTCGGACAGCGGACTCGCGCCCCAGTCGCGACCGAGGTCGTTGTACCAGTCACCGGCCAGCACGGTGGACGAACTCATGATCGCGATGCCCAGCCAGGCATGGAACGGCAGTGTCGCGAAGACCGCCAGCAACCGCATCGGATGACTCGCGCGCGGCATCGGGTCGAGCCCGAGCAGTGGCCAGAACCACATGCAGCCGATGATCACGAAGTGCACGTGATTCATGTCGTGCATGAACGTGTTCCGCAGCGTCAGCTCGTACCAGGGCGTGAAGTACAGCGCGAACGGATTGAGCACGAAGACGAAGCCGGCGAAGGCCGGGAAGGTGACCACCTTCGAGAATCTGCTGTGCAGGAGGGCGTTGAGCCGATTACGCCACTTGGTCGGCAGGGTGCGCAATGCGAGGGTGATCGGCGCGCCCAGCGCCAGGAAGATCGGCGTGATCATCGCCAGCACCATGTGCTGCACCATGTGCACGCTCAACAACACGGTGTCGTAGGCGGCCAGCGCCGACTCGGTCGCGATCAGGAACGTGCCGAGACCCAACCCCAGGAACGAGAAGGTGCGCCACCGCGACCACGCGTCCCCACGGGCCCTGAGCTTGTGCACCCCGTACAGATAGAGCCCGCCGAACACCATCGCGACCAGGATCGGGATCGGCTCGAACACCCACCCGGTCAGGAGCCGAATGGGGGTCAGTTCGGGCGGGACGTTCCCTGGGGTCGCGTGTGCCAGGAACATCCCGGCATCGCCTGCGGAGCCACTCACGGAACCAGAGCCTAACCCCGACACGTTCAACGAGGGTTACCCCCCGAAGTGTGGGCAGATCCGGCGACCGCAATAATGGCCGCCGTGGCGACAGCAACTTCACTAGAAACCGGGCCCCCCTCACACGGGACACACGGGACACTCAACCGTCCCAACTTGGTCAGCATCGGCACGATCGTCTGGTTGGCGTCGGAGCTGATGTTCTTCGCGGCCTTGTTCGCGATGTATTTCACCATCCGGTCGGTCACCGGCTCGGACGCCTGGCGCGAGCACGCCGGTGAGCTGAACATCCCGTTCTCGACGGGCAACACGACGATCCTCGTGCTGTCCTCGCTCACCTGTCAGCTCGGCGTCTTCGCGGCCGAACGCGGTGACGTCAAGAAGCTCCGCATGTGGTTCATCATCACCTTCATCATGGGCGCCGTCTTCGTCGGCGGTCAGGTGATGGAGTACACGGAGCTGGTCAAGGAGGGCACGACTCTTTCGTCGTCGGCTTACGGTTCGGTCTTCTACCTGACCACCGGCTTCCACGGCATGCACGTGACGGGCGGTCTGATCGCCTTCCTGTTGGTCCTCGGACGCACCTACGCGGCCCGACGGTTCACGCACGAGCAGGCCACGGCCGCAATCGTCGTCTCGTACTACTGGCACTTCGTCGACGTGGTCTGGATCGGTCTGTTCTTCACGATCTACGTCATCAGGTAGACGTCCGACACTTCCTACGCAGACGACATTGGACCGGGGTTATCCGTGAAAAAGCTCTCCGCGCGGCGACGCCACCCCTTGGCGGCGATCGTCGTACTCATTTTTGCGCTCGCGGCCACGGGGGGGCTGTACGCCGCGTTCGCGCCCGCCAAGAAGGCGGAGGCCGACGACTCTGCCTCCATCGCGGTCGAAGCGGGCAAGAAGCTCTACCTGAGCGGATGTTCGACCTGCCACGGGCTCGACGCCCAGGGCTCCTCGGACGGTCCCCCTCTGGTCGGCGTCGGCGCGGCCGCCGTCGACTTCCAGGTGTCGACCGGCCGGATGCCCCTCCAGCAGCCCGGCGCCCAGGCGCCGCGCAAGCCCGAGGTCTACACCCCGGCGCAGATCGAGCAGCTCTCCGCGTACGTGGCCTCCCTCGGCGTCGGCCCCAAGATCCCGACGGCGAACATGTACGCCCCCGACGGCGACATCGTCAACGGCGCCGAGCTGTTCCGCACGAACTGCTCGCAGTGCCACAACTTCTCCGGTGAGGGCGGCGCCCTGACCCAGGGCAAGTTCGCACCGCCGCTGAAGAACGTGGACCCGAAGCACATCTACGAGGCCATGCTCACCGGCCCGCAGAACATGCCTTCGTTCCCGGACAGCACGATGCCCGAGCAGCAGAAGAAGGACATCGTCACCTACGTGCGTGAGACGACGCACAAGGAGCCGAACCCCGGCGGTCTCGGTCTCGGCCGCCTCGGCCCGGTCTCCGAGGGCCTCTTCGGCTGGATCATCGCGCTCGGCCTGCTGATCGGCTGTGCGATCTGGATTGCCGCCCGGACCCCCAAGGCCAGGACCAAATGAGTAGCCAGGACAAATCCGAAGTGCCCGAAGAGCACCTGCCCGAGGTTCCCGCCTCGGCACATGTTCCGGCGGAAAGCGACCCGTTCGCCGACCCCGGCCTGCCGGCCCACGAGCCGCGCCGTACCGACATCGACGAGAAGGCGGCCAATCGCGCCGAGCGTCAGGTCGCGTTCCTCTTCGTGATCTCGATGCTGGCCACGATCGGCTTCATCTGGTCGTACGTCGGCATCGACAAAGACCGCATCATCGACATCTTCTTCTTCGGGAAGATCGGTGCCCAGAACGCCGCCCTCGGCGGCACCCTCGGCATCGCGCTGTTCTGCATCGGCGCCGGCGCGATCCACTGGGCGCGCACGCTGATGACGGACGAGGAGATCGTCCAGGAGCGCCACGAGTTCACCTCGGACCCGGAGACCCGCGAGTACGCGATCCGCGAGTTCACCCAGGGCGCCTCCGACTCGGTGATCGGCCGTCGGCCGCTGATCCGGCGCACGATGATCGGCGCGATGGCCCTGGTGCCGCTGTCCGGCGTCGTGCTGCTGCGCGACCTCGGCCCGATGCCCGGCACCAAGCTCCGGCACACCGAGTGGAAGCCGGGCAAGGAGCTGATCAACGAGGCGACCGGCCTGCCGATCAAGCCGGACGACATCGTCAAGGGCTCGCTCACCATGGCGCTGCCCGAGGGTCTGGTCGAGAAGTACGGCCCGGCCGGTCAGAAGGAGGAGCTCTCGCACGGCTGGCTGGAGAAGGCGGGCATGTCCGCGATCCTGCTGGTCCGGCTGGAGCCGAAGGACGTCAAGTCCAAGAAGGAACTGGCGTGGGGCCACGAGGGCATCGTGGCGTACTCGAAGATCTGCACCCACGTGGGTTGCCCGATCGGCCTGTACGAGCAGCAGACGCACCACCTGCTGTGCCCGTGCCACCAGTCCACCTTCGACCTGGCGGACGACGGCAAGGTCGTATTCGGCCCGGCCGCTCGCTCGCTGCCGCAGTTGAAGATCCATGTGAACGAGGCGGGTAACCTCGCCGCGTCGCAGGACTTCGCGGAACCGGTCGGCGCGAGCTTCTGGGAGCGTGGCTGATGTCGAGCGAACAACCCAAGGGCGGGGCCGACAAGAGCACCCCGATCCCGGACAACGCGGCCGTTCGCGCGGCCGACGCGCTGGACAGCCGGCTGGGCATCTACGGCGCGGCGAAGAAGAACCTGCGCAAGGTCTTTCCGGACCACTGGTCCTTCATGCTCGGTGAAGTGGCGCTGTACAGCTTCATCGTGCTGCTGCTGACCGGCGTGTTCCTCACGCTGTTCTTCAAGCCGAGCATGCAGGAGGTCGTCTACGACGGCTCCTACGTACCGCTGCAGGGCATCCACATGTCGCAGGCGTACGCCTCGACGCTGGACATCAGCTTCGACATCCGCGGTGGTCTGGCGATGCGTCAGATCCACCACTGGGCGGCGCTGATCTTCGTGTCGTCGCTGTTCGTGCACATGTTCCGGATCTTCTTCACCGGGGCGTTCCGCAAGCCGCGCGAAATAAACTGGCTGTTCGGCTTCCTGCTGCTCGTGCTGGCCATGGTCAACGGCTTCACCGGCTACTCGCTGCCCGACGACCTGCTCTCCGGTACCGGTCTGCGCATCGCCGAGGGCGTCGTCCTGGCGATCCCGCTGGTCGGCACCTACGTGCAGTTCTTCCTGTTCGGTGGGGAGTTCCCGGGCGAGGACATCGTCCCGCGCCTGTTCACCATCCACGTGCTGCTGATCCCGGCGATCATGGTCGGTCTGGTGACCGTCCACCTGATCCTGGTCTTCTACCAGAAGCACACCCAGTTCCCCGGTCCGGGCAAGACCGAGAAGAACGTCGTGGGCCTGCCGCTGCTGCCGGTCTACGCGGCCAAGGCCGGTGGCTTCTTCTTCATCGTGTTCGGTATCACCGCCGCGCTCGGCGGCCTGGTGCAGATCAACCCGATCTGGTCCTACGGTCCATACAACCCCGGACAGATCACGGCGGGCTCCCAACCCGACTGGTACATCGGATTCCTCGAGGGATCCCTGCGCCTGATGCCGAACTGGGAGTGGAACATCTGGGGCCACACGTTCAGCTTCAACGTGCTGATCCCGTCCCTGATCCTGCCCGGTGTGCTGTTCACGTTCATGGCGATGTACCCGTGGATCGAAGGCTGGATCACCGGCGACAAGCGTGAGCACCACCTCCTGGACCGCCCGCGCAACATGCCGGTGCGCACCGGCCTGGGTGTCGCCTGGATCACCTGCTACGGCGTGTTGTGGGTCTGCGGTGGCAACGACATCATCGCGACGCACTTCCACATGTCGATCAACGCGATCACCTGGATCGGCCGCGTCGCGTTCTTCGTCGCCCCGGTGCTGGCCTACCTGGCCACGGTGCGGATCTGCAAGGGTCTGCAGCGCCGGGACCGGGACAAGGTCCTGCACGGTCGCGAGACCGGTGTGATCAAGAAGCTCCCGCACGGCGAGTTCATCGAGATCCACGAACCGCTGGAGCCGGGGATGCGGCACACGCTCACCGCGCACGAGCAGCCGAAGCCGTACGAGTTGGACGCGGCCGAGGACGAGAACGGCGTGGCCCGCAAGGTCAAGCGTTCGGACAAGCTGCGGTCGCGGATGTCGCACTGGTACTTCGCCGAGCCGATCGAGAAGCCGACGGCGGAGGAGTACAAGGAGCTGACCAGCGGACACGGTCACCACTGACGCGACCGGGGCCGGGCTGCTGACGCCACATCGGCACGACCCGTAGGACGCGCAGGAACGACGAAGGGCCCCACCGGGGACATCCGGTGGGGCCCTTCGTCGTTCGGCCCGCAGCCGGCCGCTCAGGGCCCTTCGCGGCCGACCGCGGGCCGACGCGGCCCCGGTGATCGCGGCGGGGCGACATCGACCTCACAGCGGCCGGGTCGTCCCCGCTCCCGCGACGCTCCTGGCCAGCCAGTCCGGCCAGGCCAGGTTCCACTCGCCATAGCCGTTGCCGATCGGCTCCATCGCCTTGGGATCACCCGTGTTCACCACGGTGACCACGTCGCCGAGCTTGACCTGGTCGTAGAACCACTTGGCGTTGTCGGTGCTCATCCCCACGCAGCCGTGGCTCACGTTGGCGCTGCCCTGCGAGTCCACCGACCACGGCGCGGCGTGCACGAACTCGCCGCTCCAGGTCACCCGGGTGGCCCACTCCACGTCGAGCCGGTAGCCGTCGCCGCTGTCCGCCGAGATGCCGACCGTGGTGCCGTCCATCAGCACGTGCGGCGCCTTGCCGAGCACGACCTTGGTGCCCGAGCGGGTGGTGAAGCCGGGTTTGCCGGTGGTCACCGGGACGGTCCTGAGATCGGTGCCGTTGCGCCTGACCGTCATCGTGTGCGCCCCGGAGTCCACCGTGGCGATCACCGAGTCGCCGACGGCGAAGCCGACCCGTCCGCCGGGACCGCCGTACACACCGTGCCCGAAGTCGACCCCGAGCAGACTGGTGAGCACCGCCACCTTCGTGCCGACCGGCCAGTACGCCCGGGGCCGGTAGCGCACCGTCTCGTCGTCCACCCAGCCCCAGGCGCCCTCGACCGGCTCGGAGGTGGACACCTCCAGATGCCGCTCCACCTCGGCGCGCTGCGCGGGATCGGTGACCGGTCTGTGGAAGGTGACGGTGATCGGCATGCCGACGCCCACCGTCGAATCGGCGTCGGGTGCCACCGTGTCCACCGTCAACTCGGCGTCCCGGGCGATCGTGGTGAAGTCCTCGGTACGCGTCGTGGTGTGCCCGAAGGCGTCCACCGCGGACGCGGTGAGCGTGTACCTGGTGGCGTAGCCCAGCGGCTCGGAGTTGGACCAGGTCGCGTCGCCCGGCGCGTTGCCCCCGGGCACCGCCCTGCCGTCGGGGCCGACCAGGTTCACCGCGTACAGCCGGCCGTCGCGCACGCTGACCACGATGGGCCGGCCCGGCTGCGCGGGTCGATCCGGCCGGACGTCCACCGCCACCCGGGCGACGCTCCCGTCGGGGCGTGGGTTGTCGGCGTCGCGGTGCTTGTCCCATGTCCCGCAGCCGGCGACGAACACCAGGGGCAGTGCCGACACGAGGGCCGCGCAGAGCCACCGGGGGCGAACAGCTCCATTCCGCATCATGCGAGACCTCCAGCCGTGCGGGGCGAGCGCGGAGCACGCGCGTGTTGCCGCAGCGAGAGTGGCCGGGATGGTCCCGATTCATTCGGATAATCAGACAAACCGCCCGATCGCATGATCCCGACCATCGGTCGGATCGCGCGATCGGGCGGTTCGCCCTACCGTGTCGAGCCCGGTCACGGGCCCCGTCTGCTGTCGTTCCGCGCCTCGGGAGCCGCGCCCTACGCGGCCGGAGCGGCGGGAGCCGCCGTCGAACCGCTGTCGCCGAGCGCGCTGCCCTTGAGCCAGGTCGCCCAGTCCACGCTCCAGCCGCCGAGTCCGTTGCCGGCCTTGACGATCTTGTCGGTGCTGTTCACGACCTCCACGGGGTCACCCTGGATGACCATGTCGTAGAAGGTCTTGGCATTGGTGGCGCTGAGTCCGATACAGCCGTGGCTGTCGTTTTGCCGACCGAACTTGCCCTCGTTCCAGGGCGCGCCGTGCGCGTACGTGCCGGAGGTGGTCAGGTGCACCGCGTGCCGGACGTTCTTCATGTTGTAGGCATCGCCGAGACCGACCGTCTCCGAGTCCATGTTGATGCCGTCCTCCTTGTCGAGCACGACCATCGTGCCGCCCCAGGTGGGGTAGCTGGGGCCGCCGGCGGAGATCGGCAGGTCCTCCACCTCGACGCCGTCCTTCTTCAGCGACATGTGCTTGGACTTCAGGTCCGCCGTGGCCACCAGCGAGCGGCCGATGGTGAACTTGATGTCCTTGGTCTGCTTGCCGTAGACGCCCGGCGCCGCCTTGGCACCGGTCAGGTTGGCCTTGAGGTTGACCTTCGTACCGCTCGCCCAGTACTTCTCCGGGCGGTAGTCGATCCGGTCGTTGCCATCGAGGTCCTTGAGCCAGGACCACGAGCCCTGCACGGCGGGCTCGCTGACCACCTTGAGGTTGCGCTCGATCGCGGCCTTGTCCTTGATCGGCGCGTTGAACTTCAGCGAGATGATGGCGCCGACGCCCCAGGTGCTGTCGGGGGCGACGTTGAAGTCGGCCACGAAGGTGTTGTCGGCGGACTTGGTGTTGAACTTGCTCTGCGCGGTGACCTCGGCGCCGTCCGCGTTGGCGGCCTTGGCGGCCACCGTGTAGGCGCCGCCGTTGGCCAGCGGGGCGGTCGGCTTCCAGCCGGCGCCGTCGGGGCTCAGCTGCCCGTCCACGGCCTTGCCCTTGGCGTCGGTCACCACCACCGACGTGAGCTTGCCCCCGGTCGCGTCGACCTTGAGCACACCGTCGGTCTCCACGCTCTTGGTGCCGTCGGCGGGAGTGATCGCGATCGTCGCCGGACCGGCCGCGACCTTCTTGTTCGTGCCGCCCCCCGTGCCGCCGGAAGTACCTCCGGAGCCGCCGGGTTCGGACTTGCCGCCGTCGGACGAGCAGCCTGCGATGAATATGAGCGGCGCCACCATGAGTCCCGCGAAGAGGCGTATGCCGCCGCCCGCTGCCCCCGTGCGCGATGCTCCGTGTATCCGGGGCACGCGTGTTCCTCCCTCGTCCTGGTACTCCCTTGCGCCCATTTGACGCATCGACCCCCCGTCGAGGTTGCTACAACCGGCGAACAGTCACACATCGGTGACATTCGAGGGTGTCGGAGTCCCTTGTAGATATCACACAAGGCCGATCACCCTTTCGGATGATCGGCCTTGTGGCGAAACCGTATTGCGTTGGTTGCGAACCGGTGGCCCGCGGCGGCGGTCCTAGTAGCGCTGGTCGGCGCCCCGGTAGAACTCGAAGACCCAGCCGAAGACGCCGATCGCGACGATCGGCGCGGCGAACATCGCCAGCCACCAACCGAAGATGACGCCCAGGAACAGCAGCGCCGAGCCGAGCGCGAGCATCAGCGGCTGCCAGCTGTGCGGGGCGAAGAAGCCCAACTCGCCGGCGTCGTCGGCGATCTCGCCCTCTTCGTTGTCCTGCGCGAGCAGGTCCATCCGCCGGGCGGTGAAGATCAGGTAGAACCCGATCATCAGCGCGAGGCCGAAGGTCAGCGACAGCGCGGTGGTACCGGTCGGGTCCTCGGAGAGCACCCAGTAGACGATCGTCACGGGCAGCAGGAACACGGCCAGGACGGCGAACAGGACACCGTTGAACTTCACTTCTCGGCTCCCTTCGCCAGCTCGGGCGATGCCTCGGAACGCTCGTCGGTGAGGTACTCCAGCGCGGCGATCTCCGGGTGGTGGAGGTCGAACGCGGGCGCCTCGGAACGGATCCGCGGAATGCTCGTGAAGTTGTGCCGCGGCGGCGGGCAGGAGGTCGCCCACTCCAGCGAACGGCCGTAGCCCCACGGGTCGTCCACGGTGATCTTCTTGCCGTACTTGTGCGTCTTCCAGATGTTGTAGAAGAACGGCAGGATCGACAGACCCAGCAGGAACGAGCCCAGGGTCGAGATCGTGTTCAGCGTGGTGAAGCCGTCCGCGTCCAGGTAGTCCGCGTACCGGCGGGCCATGCCCTCGGCACCCAGCCAGTGCTGTACCAGGAACGTGGTGTGGAAGCCGATGAACAGCGTCCAGAAGGTGATCTTGCCCAGCCGCTCGTCGAGCATCTTGCCGGTGAACTTGGGCCACCAGAAGTGGAAGCCCGCGAACATCGCGAACACCACGGTGCCGAACACCACGTAGTGGAAGTGCGCCACCACGAAGTAGGTGTCGGAGACGTGGAAGTCCAGCGGCGGCGAGGCGAGGATGACGCCGGTGAGGCCACCGAAGGCGAAGGTGACCAGGAAGCCGACGGTCCACAACATCGGTGTCTCGAAGGACAACGAGCCGCGCCACATGGTGCCGATCCAGTTGAAGAACTTCACGCCGGTCGGTACGGCGATCAGGAACGTCATGAAGGAGAAGAACGGCAGCATGACCGCGCCGGTCGGGAACATGTGGTGCGCCCACACGGTGACCGACAGGCCCGCGATCGAGATGGTCGCGGCGATCAGGCTCTTGTAACCGAACATCGGCTTGCGCGCGAAGACCGGGATGATCTCCGAGACGATGCCGAAGAACGGCAGGGCGATGATGTACACCTCGGGATGGCCGAAGAACCAGAAGAGGTGCTGCCACAGGATCGGTCCGCCGTTGGCCGGATCGAAGACGTGTGTGCCGAACTTGCGGTCGGCCTCCAGCGCGAACAGCGCGGCGGCGAGCACCGGGAACGCCATCAGGACCAGCACCGAGGTCAGCAGGACGTTCCAGCAGAAGATCGACATGCGGAACATCGTCAGACCGGGCGCGCGCATGCAGATGATCGTGGTGATGAAGTTGACGGCACCGAGGATGGTGCCGAAGCCCGACATCGCCAGACCCATGATCCACATGTCGCCGCCGATGCCCGGCGACCGCACCGCGTCGGACAGCGGCGCGTACGCGAACCACCCGAAGTCGGCGGCACCCTGCGGGGTGATGAAGCCGGCCACCGCGATGATCGAGCCGAACAGGTACAGCCAGTAGGCGAACATGTTCAGGCGCGGGAACGCCACGTCGGGGGCGCCGATCTGCAGCGGCATGATCCAGTTCGTGAAGCCGGCGAACAGCGGCGTCGCGAACATCAGCAGCATGATCGTGCCGTGCATCGTGAACGACTGGTTGAACTGCTCGTTCGACATGAACTGCGTGCCGGGGCGAGCCAGCTCCGCGCGCATGAGCAGCGCGAGCACACCACCGATGCAGAAGAAGACGAAGGAGGTGATCAGGTACATCGACCCGATCGTCTTGTGGTCAGTGGTCGTCATCCACTTGACGACGATGTTCCCGGGCTGCTTCCGGCGGATCGGGGGTGGCCCGTCCGGGGCCACGGTCTGTGGCTCACTGAGGATTGTCACTCGTCACTTCTTCCCGTGCGCGTCAACGGGGGCCGGCTCGTTGATCTTGCTGCGCAGCTCGCCGGTCTGGCCCTTCGCGGCCAGCTCCTTGAGGTGCTGGACGTAGTCGGCCTTGTCCACGATCTTCACGTCGAAGAGCATGCGCGAGTGGTCCACACCGCACAGTTCGGCGCACTTGCCGCCGTAGGTGCCCTTCTTGGTCGGAACGACCTCGAACTTGTTCGTGCGGCCCGGGATGATGTCCTTCTTGTACAGGAAGTTCGGCACCCAGAACGAGTGGATGACGTCCGGCGACGTGAGGTCGAACCGGACCGACTCCTTGACGGGCAGGTAGAGCGTCGGCCTCTTGCCGGGCGTGCCCTGCTCGTAGACGTCGACCGTGCCGTCGGCGGGGTCGCCCTTGTAGTTGAAGGACCAGCTCCACTGCACGCCGACCACGTTGATCACGTTGTCGGGGTTCTTGGAGAGCTCTTCGAGCTTGGTCTCGTCACGCGCGGTGAAGTAGAAGAAGACCGCGATCATGATGCCGGGGATGACCGTGTACAGCACCTCGATGGGGAGGTTGTATCGCGTCTGCGGCGGGATCTCGATCTTGGTGCGCGACCGGCGGTGGAACGCGACGCTCCACAGGATGAGCCCCCACACCACGGCCCCGACGATCAGCGCTGCAATCCAGGCGCCCTGCCAGAGCGACAGGACTCGCGGACCCTGCTCGGTGACAGGGTTGGGCAGGCCGAGTCTCGGCAGGTCCTTGGAATCGACGGAGCAGCCGGTGGCGGTCGCGGTGACGAGGCCCAGAGCCAGCAGCTGCGGCACCCTGCGCCGCATCCAGCGCCGCGGCGAGCGGTCGGAGCCGTAGGGACTCACGTAGCGCCTTCCCGAATGTCTCGCCCGCGCGCGAGTCGGGGTGGGGAACTTTTCTTCCCTGACGACCCGTTGCGCGGACAGGTATGGATGTTTCTGCGGGCCAAACCCTACTCCAGCCCTATTCGGGTCGCGCGCGGAGGTCTGGTGTGGCGGGCCGGGTAGATGTGACGGTGCGTCCGTTCGGGCGAACGGCCCGAACGCGTCCGGGATTCGGTTATTGGCTACGGTCCGACCCATGGCGTATTTCGACGCGGCCTCCACCGAACCACTGCACCCGGCCGCGAAAGCGGCGTTCCTGAGCACGCTCGACGAGGGCTGGGGCGACCCCGCGCGCGGCTATCACGACGGCCGACGGGCGCGGATGCTGCTCGACGCCGCGCGGGAGACGGTGGCGTCGGTGCTCGGCACCCGACCTGATGAAGTGTCATTCACCACATCCGGGACACAGGCGGTCCAGTTGGGCATGCTCGGCGTGCTCGCCGGACGCCGCCGGGTCGGTGCCCATCTGGTGCTCGGCGCGGTCGAACACTCCTCTGTACTGCACACCGCGGACACTCACGCGGCCCGTTCGGAGCAGCGCGGAACGACCGCGGAAATCACCCGGACGGGGGTGGACCGTACGGGCCGCCTCGACGTGTCGGCGTTCGCCTCGGCGCTTCGTTCGGATACCGCGCTCGCGTGTGTGCAGAGCGCCAACCACGAGGTGGGCACGGTACAGCCGATCGCCGAGGTGGCGGCGGCGTGTCGGGCGGCGGGTGTGCCGCTGCTCGTGGACGCCGCGCAGTCGGTGGGCCGACTGCCGGTCCCGGACGGGTGGTCGGTGCTGACCGCGAGCGCGCACAAGTGGGGCGGCCCGGCCGGGGTCGGTCTGCTCGTGGTGCGCAAGGGCACCCGCTACGTGTCGGCGCTGCCCTACGACGAGCGCGAGGCGCGGCGGGTGCCCGGCTTCGAGAACGTGCCGGCGATCGTGGCGGCCGCGGTCGCGCTGGGTGCGGCGAGCACCGAGTCGGCGGAGGAGGACGCGCGCCTGTCCGGGCTGGTCGACCGGATCCGCGCCCGGGTCCGCGAGACGATCCCCGACGTCGAGGTGGTCGGCGACCCGATCGAGCGGCTCCCGCACATCGTCACGTTCTCCTGCCTGTTCGTGGACGGCGAGGTGCTGCTGGCCGAGTTGGACCGGGCGGGGTTCGCGGTGTCCTCGGGGTCCTCGTGCACGTCCTCGACGCTGACGCCCAGTCATGTCCTGGAGGCGATGGGCGTGTTGTCCCAGGGCAACATCCGCGTCTCGCTGCCGCGCGGCACGGCCGAGGCCGAGGTGGACCGTTTCCTGGCGCTGCTCCCGGGCCTGGTCGCCCGGCTGCGCGCGGGAGTCGCGCAGCCGCCGGCGGCGCCGGTCGCGGCCGCCGCCGAGGAGGGTGTGGTGGTCGACGCGCTGGGCCGGCGCTGTCCGATCCCGGTGATCGAACTGGCCAAGCGCATCCTCGACGTCGAGGAGGGCACGGCGGTCGTCGTGCTCTCCGACGACGAGGCGTCGGCGCTGGACATCCCGGCCTGGTGCGAGATGACCGGCCACGAGTTCGTTCGCGCCGAACCCCGCGAGCGCGGCAGCGCGTACGTGGTCCGGCGCCGTTCCTGATCCGTGCCGCGACGACCTGGGGCGCCGGTCGGGCCGAAACGGGCCCGGCCGGCGCCCGAGGGCCGGCCATCGCGTCAGAGCGGCAGGTGTTCCGCGACCTCGGCCGCGGCCGCGTCGCCGTACGCCCCGGCGAGCCGGCTCAGGAACGACCCGCGGCGCAGCGAGTATTCCTGGGTGCCCACCGTCTCGATGACCAGGGTGGCCAGCATGTTGCCGACCTGCGCGGCGCGCTCCAGGGACAGGCCCCACGAGATGGCGGACAGGAAGCCGGCGCGGAACGCGTCGCCGACGCCCGTCGGGTCGACCTTGGCCTCCTCGGCCGGGCAGGTCACCACGATCGGGTCCTCGCCGGCCCGCTCCACCCGGGCCCCGCCGGGGCCGAGGGTGGTCACCCGTACGCCGACCTTCTTCAGGATGTCCGCCTCGGACCATCCCGTCTTCTGCACGATCAACGCGCTCTCGTACTCGTTGGTGAGCAGGTACGCGGCGCCCTCGATGAGCCGGCGGATGTCCTCCCCGTCCATCCGCGCCAACTGCTGCGAGGGGTCGGCCGCGAACGGGTAGCCGCGCTCGCGGCACTCCTCGCTGTGGCGCAACATCGCCTCGGGGTCGTTGGCGCCGATCACGACCAGGTCCAGGCCGCCGACCCGGTCGGCCACCGGCCGCAGTTCGATCTCCCGCGCCTCGCTCATCGCCCCCGTATAGAAGGAGGCGATCTGGTTGTGCTCCTCGTCGGTGGTGCACACGAACCGGGCGGTGTGGTGGGTCTGCGAGATGTGCACCGACTCGGTGTCCACCTGGTGGCGGTCCAACCACGAACGGTAGTCGACGAAGTCCGCGCCGGCGGCGCCGACCAGGATCGGCGACAACCCCAGGCAGCCCATGCCGAAGCAGATGTTCGGCGCCACGCCCCCGCGTCGGATGTCCAGTTTGTCGACGAGGAAGGAAAGCGAGACCACGTGCAACTTGTCCGAGACGAGTTGGTCGGCGAAGCGACCCGGGAACGTCATCAGGTGATCGGTGGCGATCGATCCGGTCACGGCAATACGCATGGCACGTCTCTCCTGTGGAGTACGGCGAGCAACGGTGCGAACGAGGGGGGTGGGGAAACCCGCACACATTAACCCACCTCGCTCCGGTGACCTTCGCAAACTACCCATGGGTACACCGTGCCGTCACGCTCCGTGCGAACTAGGCTGGAAATCCCCCAATGATCAGTCAAGTCGAGGAGTCAGGGAATGTCCCCGATGCCCGTGATGCCCGCGATGCCGTCCCAGGCCGAGCCCGAGACGCTCGACGACCTGCGCGGCGACTGCCGTCACATCGATGCGTCGTGGACCACGCCCGGCCCGGAGCGCACGCCGGCCAAGGCGGCACCCGCCGGCTCGCACGCCCCCGCCACCGACGTGCCCGCGCACGGCGCGACCCTCGTGGCGGGCATGTCCGAGTACGGCGACTGACCGCCCCGGGCCGCCCCGCCTCGGGAACCGCCCCGGCGGCGGGCGCGTCCAAGGGCCATGCGTATCCACGGCGAGCCCGATGACCGCATCCGACCCGAACCTTCCGCGCGCCGGCGCCCGTTGATGACCGTCCTGGCGATCGTCGGGGTGCTCGGCATCGGCGGCGGCGCCTGGGCGCTGCAGGGCGACGGCGACGAGGGATCACCCCGTTCGAACGCCGCCGACCCGAGCGCACCGGCGCAGATCGAACCGGCCGCTCCCGGCGGCGCGGCGAGCGGTGCCCCGCCCGCCTCCCCGAGCGATGCCGCCCAGGCCCGACCCGGCGCACCCGCCACCGACAACGGCGCGGGTCCCGACACCTCGACGTCCTCCCCCAGGCTGCCCGGGGCCGCTCCGCACACCTACCACCCGGCCCAGCCGAACACCCGCTTCAGCCGCTACACGGTGGCCCCCGACGGCCGCACCCTGACCGCGTGGTCGTGGGGCGGCCAATGCGAGACCGACCGCCTGGTGGTCACGAGCGATACGGCCGACGCGGTGGCCGTCCGGGTGGAGGTGACCCGGATCGGCGACGTATGCACCGACATGGCCGTCGAGAACAAAGCCGACGTGATGCTTCCCACACCGCTGGGCGCCCGCCGGCTCGTCGACGCCGAGACCGGCGCGACCGTCACGCCCGGCGGCAACCCCTTAACCGCCGGCTGACCGCACCCTCCCCGAACCCCCATACGACGACGCCGCGCCGGCCCCTGCGGGCCGGCGCGGCGTCAAAGTTCGGGACGTGTCCCGACGGGGATCAGTGGAACGAGTCGCCGCACGCGCACGAGCCGGCCGCGTTCGGGTTGTCGATCGTGAAGCCCTGCTTCTCGATGGTGTCGACGAAGTCGATCGTTGCGCCGCTCAGGTAGGGCGAGCTCATCCGGTCCGTGACCACGGAGACGCCGTTGAAGTCGGCCACGACATCGCCGTCGAGCGAGCGCTCGTCGAAGAACAGCTGGTACCGCATGCCGGAACAACCGCCGGGCTGGACGGCCACGCGCAGCGCGAGATCGTCGCGACCCTCTTGCTCCAGCAGAGTCTTGACCTTGGCCGCCGCCTCATCGCTGAGGAGGATGCCACCGGTCTTGGTGGTCTCGTCCTGGACAGTCATCTGCAAGCTCCCACGTGGTGGTTCGACATTCGTACGCCACTTCCACCGTCGGCAACCGATGGTGGCTCGGCCCTATTCCCACATCATGCTTCGGGCCCTCGCGTTTTACTCATGGTCGCACACCCCCACTCTCGTCAACCTGACATGAACAGGATAAGATGATTAACGTCAAGTAGACGAAAAGAGGTGCGCGCAGTGACCGCGACACACGATCTGGACCTGCCGCCGGGGGTGCGGCCGACGCCGCTCGCCCTGCTGATGCTCGGGCGCGCCGCCGACGCGCGCAGCGAACGCGGCGTCGAGTGTCCCGGCGACCTTCCCTCGCCCTCCGACCCGAACCTGGTGGCCCGGGCGCGCGCGGCCAAGGAGAAGCTCGGCGACAAGGTCTTCATCCTGGGTCACCACTACCAGCGCGACGAGGTGATCGAGTTCGCCGACGTGACCGGCGACTCGTTCAAGCTCGCGCGCGAGGCGGCGGCCCGACCCGACGCGCCGTACATCGTCTTCTGCGGTGTGCACTTCATGGCCGAGAGCGCGGACATCCTCACCTCCGACGACCAGCAGGTGATCCTGCCGGACCTGGCCGCGGGCTGCTCGATGGCCGACATGGCCACCTCGGAGCAGGTCGAGGAGTGCTGGGACGTGCTCGCCGAGGCGGGCATCGCGGACGTGACCGTGCCGGTCTCGTACATGAACTCCTCGGCCGACATCAAGGCGTTCACCGGCCGCAACGGCGGCACGATATGCACCTCCTCCAACGCCAGGCGGGCCCTGGACTGGGCCTTCGAGCAGGGCGAGAAGGTGCTGTTCCTGCCCGACCAGCACCTCGGCCGCAACACCGCGGTCCTGGAGCTGGGGCTGAGCCTCGACGACTGCGTGCTGTACAACCCGCACAAGCCGAACGGCGGCCTCACCGTCGAACAGCTGCGGGCGGCGAAGATGATCCTGTGGCGCGGGCACTGCTCGGTGCACGGCCGATTCGACGTGAGCTCCGTCGAGGAGGTGCGCGAGCGCATCCCCGGGGTCAACGTGCTGGTCCACCCGGAGTGCCGGCACGAGGTGGTCACCGCGGCCGATCACGTGGGCTCGACCGAATACATCATCAACACGCTGGACGCGGCCGAGCCGGGGTCGGCGTGGGCGATCGGCACCGAGCTGAACCTGGTCCGCCGGGTCGCCGCCGCGCATCCGGACAAGCAGGTCGTCTTCCTCGACAAGACGGTGTGCTTCTGCTCGACGATGAACCGGATCGACCTGCCGCACCTGGTCTGGACCCTGGAGTCGCTGGTCGAGGGCACCGTGGTCAACCGCATCCGGGTGGACGCGGAGACCGAGAAGTTCGCCAAGGTCGCGCTGGACCGCATGCTGGCCCTGCCGTAGGGCGCCCACCCGCCGCGGGCCGTCGCCGGGCGTGCGCGGGCGGTGTACCCACGTGAGCGAGCGGTGTGTCCCGGAAGCCCCGGGGCACACCGCCCACACGCAGCACGGAAGAGCGATGGTCTGGTCAGCCCGGGATCAGGCCGTCCGCACTCAACATCTTCCTGACCTCGTCCACATGCGCGTCCTCCGCCGGCAACAGCAGGTCGGAGGGCACGATCGCGTCGTCCGGCACCGGAGCGCCGAGTTCGCGGACCCTGGACAAAAGCGCCGTCAGCCCCGCGCGGAAGGCGGCGTCGTCGCCGCCCTCGATCGCGACCCGAAGCTCGTCGTCGAGCCGGTTGAGCGCATCGAGATGCTCCTCCGCGACGTCGAGCTGGCCCTCACCCACGATCCGCACGATCATGTGCCTTCTCCCTGCTTGTCGAACCGCGGCCGGGGCTGACCCGGGCCGATCGCCGGCGGCGGGGTGCCTCCGGACAACTCGGCCTTCATCCGCTCCAGCTCCAGTTCCACATCCGACGTGCTGGACAAACGCTCCAGCTCGGCGGTGATGTCGTCCTTCGCCATCCCGGTCGGGTCGTCGAGAGCGCCCGAGGCGAGCAACTCGTCGATCGCGCCCGCACGGGCCTGCATCTGCGCGGTCTTGTCCTCGGCCCGCTGGATCGCGAGCCCGACGTCGCCCATCTCCTCGGAGATCCCGGCGACCGCGCCGCCGATCCGGGCCTGGGCCTCGGCCGCCGTGTACGTCGCCTTGATCGTCTCCTTGCGGGTGCGGAAGGCGTCGACCTTGGCCTGCAGTCGCTGCGAGGCAAGGACGAGCTTCTCCTCCTCCGCCTGGAGGTTCTGGTGTTGGGTGCCGAGGTCCGAGATCTGCTGCTGTACACCCGAGCGGCGCATCAGCGCCTCGCGGGCCAGATCCTCGCGACCGAGCGCCAGCGCCTTGCGGCCCTGGTCCTCGAGCTTGCCCGACTGCTGCTGCAGACCGGTCATCTGCAATTCGAGCCGCTTGCGGGAGGTCGCCACATCGGCCACACCCCTACGCACCTTCTGCAGCAGTTCGAGCTGCTTCTGGTACGAGTAATCGAGCATCTCGCGTGGATCCTCGGCCTTGTCGAGGGCCTTGTTGGCCTTCGCGCGGAAGATCATCGCCATTCGCTTCATTACACCGCTCATGGGCCTCGCGTGCCCCCTTCGTAGGCAACCCGTGCTGCTCCCTGAAGCCTAAATGCCCAAGCGACCTTGTGGCAGCAGGGCTTTGCCTCACTTGACGTCTTCCCGCCCGCGAGAGTTCCGGATCGTCCTCGCGCCCGATTCGGGGAGCGTTGAAATCTCCCGCCCCCCGAACACGTAGGCTTTGCCCGTGTTCCGACGACGTTCCCACGCAGAGCCCGAGACCGCCGAGCAGTCCCTGGAGCGTCTCCAGGGCGAGTCGGCCGTCCGGGACCCCCAGGCCCCGAAGGGCCGCCCCACGCCCAAGCGCTCCGAGGCGCAGGCCAACCGCAAGACCAAGGTGTCCGTGCCCAAGGACCCCAAGGCGGCGCGCAGGCAGGCTCGGTTGCGGATGCGCGAGGAGCGCGAGACACAGCGCCAGGCGCTGCTCACCGGCGACGAGCGGGCGCTGCCGGCCCGCGACCGGGGGCCGCTGCGCCGGTTCGCCCGCGACTACGTCGACGCGCGCTACACGGTCGGCGAGTTCTTCCTGCCCTCGGCCGTGATCATCCTGATCCTGAGCATCCTGCCGAGCCTGGCGATCAAGAACTTCTCGCTCTTCCTGTGGCTCGCGGTGATCCTGCTGATCATCCTCGACTCGGTCCGGGTCAACATGGGCCTGAAGAAGGCGTTGCGGGCGAAGTTCCCGAAGGAGAACCTCAAGGGCGTCACCCCGTACGCGCTGATGCGCTGTCTCCAACTCCGTCGGCTGCGGCTGCCCAAACCGCAGGTCAAACGAGGCGAGAAGGTCGCATGACGACGATCACCGGGCTGAGCGGCGACCTGCACACGCAGGTCCGCCGCGAATTGGTGGCCCGCCAACTGGCCGAGCACATGACGAGCCTGCGCGACCGCGGTCCGCTGCGGGTGCTCGACGTCGGCTGCGGGCCGGCCTCGCCCGGCATCCTGCTCGCCCGTGCGGGACACATCGTCACCTCGGTGAACACCGACACCGACGTGCTCACCTCACTGCACGAGGACCTGGCCCGGGAGTCGGCCGACGTACAGGGGCGGATGCGGCTGGTCGAGGGCGACGGCGCCGAGGCCGGCCGGCACTTCCCGCCGGGCAGCTTCGATCTGGCCGTCTGCCACGACGTGCTGGAGGCCCAGCCCGAGCCCGACGGCATGCTCGCCGCGCTGGCCCGGATGATGTCTCAGGGCGGGTTGATCTCGGTCACCTCGCGCAACGCCGGATCGCTGGCGATGCGCGCCGGGGCCGCGGCCCAGTGGACCGCGACGCTCAAGGGCCTGTCGGCGACCACGTATCCCAACCCGGCCGGCGGCACGCTGCGCGCGGACACCGTCGACGGGCTGTGCACGGTGCTCGCGGACCTGGGCGCGCCGGTCCTGGACTGGTACGGGGTGGGCGTCTTCAGCGGCCTCCAGCCCGACGACGCCGAGCCGCCGCGCGGCCAGAAGGCGTGGACGAACCTGCTCGCCTGCGAGGAGGACGCGTCGCGCCGCGACCCGTACCGCCTGATCGCACCGGTCCTGCACCTGGTCGCCGAGAAGACCGTGCGCTAGGT